>JBEKRG010000145.1:0-10882 GCA_049518955.1 Occallatibacter sp. | reverse complement strand
CGACCGAGGAGAATCGCACCGTACTCCAGCGATAGGTCTCCGTGGACTGCGGCTCGGGCCTCTCGGTGAAGTTCCGATCGCTTTGTGCGGGTCTTTCCCAATTCGTTGCCGTGCGCCGTTCCAGTAGTTGACTACAGTTCATTGCTCACCTCCTGGGTCCGGGAAGACCGGCTCTCGCCGCGCTCCCGGTTGCCTTGGCAGAACCTAATTGCCGGTTTGAGCCGCAGGAACTAGATGGAGCGGCTCACTAAGCGTGAACAGCAGGACCGTGCCGTCATCCAGTGTTGCCTGCGGATGATCGACCAGCAGATGGACCGTGATGACGCTTGCGCCGATAATTCCGCCCGCCAGCGCTCCACCGGGCCCGGCGATCATGGCGCCTGTTACGATGCCCGCGCCGGCCACAGCACCGTATTCGATGCCGACTTTCTTCAAACGCGAGCCTGGCGTAATAGCGCCTTCGCCTCCCACACGATCGTTCGAGCCCGGCGCGCCAGTGGTCTCAGCGTACATATGGAATCGCGAACCGTCGGCGAGAATTACGAACTCAGGTTGCAGGCGCATGGAGCCGTGGCCCGCAAAGTGACCGCTCGATACTGAGGCGACTTTGCCGTCGATTTCCGCACCCGCGGGAATAAGAACCTGACCGTCCTGAATCACGTCGGACACAACGCGAGTGCGGAACGCGTCGCCGCTCTCGTTCATAGCCGTTGAGAGGCGATCCATCAAACGAACACGGATCACAGCGCCGTCGCCCAGGGTTCCTGGCGGAAGCGGAGCCGGATGAACGATGTCACCATCGGGATCGCTCGTGATCGCGCGCTCGTTCAACGCAGGCGCGGCGAACGCATCCGGCGCCACCTGCACGATGCCGTCGTCGGTGCCGTCGGCCTGGTTAGCCTGCATGTTGCTCGCCGGCATATTGCTCGCCGGACCGGCGTTGGCGGGACTATCGCTCGTCGGGACTGTGTAGAGCGAGCCGTCGAGAGAGCGCTGCGCCGGCTGTGCCTGTGCCGGTGGCTGAGCGGCCGTGTAGTGGCTTGGAGATGGCTTGGCTTGGGGCGTAGGCTCCGGCGCAGGAGTGGAAATGGTGTCATCGGGGGGCGGGTTGGAAGTGCCCGTGTACGGGGAAGACTGGTTTGCCTGTTGCGCTCCCAACAGCGCCGCACCAGTGGCCAAAACAACGTAGACAACGACGGTCCGTTTCATCCCGATCTCCTCTCCCGAAGCAAAGATCTCCTTACCTCAGTTAGACCCTGCGGGGACGGGAAAGTTCTGCACCCGCAGCCCCTATCCAGCCGCAGGCGTAAAACCAGCCAATGTAAGCGTAGCGTGACATTGGGCAATGGCGAATTGGTGGATGATCAGCGTGTGCCGAGGACAGCAAGAATCAAGATAGTTACCTTTTGGGGCCGCGCCGCGACCACTCATCGACGTGTGACCGTCGCCACAGGGGCGATCCACAACCGGTTTGTTAGAATCCGAACGGATAGAGCCATTTTTTCCACAAGCATTTTCCGCTGGACGGAGAGGCACTTTACGGCAAAACCAGAGCTACAGAGCCCTCGCTTGCTTTCTTCGGGGTCGCCGCTTCCTGATGGTCGCGTCGACTCGACAACTGAGGCTTCGAATTAAATGCGCTCTGGGTTTGTGAATTTGCACACGCAGGGGCTTTTGGACACCATACATAGTGCCGCCGGAGAAGCCCTGGCCGTGGATCGCCGTCCCCAACTGAATGACCGGCTGCAGCACCGCATTTTGAGGAGCAATATGACTGAGATTGTTGCCATTCGTGCCCGCGAAGTTCTGGACTCGCGCGGAAACCCGACCGTGGAGGCTGACGTCATTCTGGAAAGCGGCGAGATGGGCCGCGCGATTGTGCCATCGGGCGCCTCGACCGGCGAGCATGAGGCCGTGGAACTGCGCGACGGCGATAAGAGCCACTACATGGGCAAGGGCGTGCTGCAGGCCGTCGCCAATGTGGAAACGGTGATTGCGCCCGAGTTGGAAGGAATGGACGCCGCGAATCAAAGACTGATTGACCAGTCGATGATCGCGCTGGATGGATCGCCGAACAAGAGCAAGCTGGGCGCGAATGCGATTCTGGCCGTCTCAATGGCAACCGCCCGCGCCGTTGCGCAGACGCTGGAGATTCCGCTGTATCGCTACTTGGGTGGCGTGAACGCCAGTGTGCTGCCTACGCCGATGCTCAATGTACTGAACGGCGGAGCGCACGCCGACTCGAACGTAGACTTTCAGGAATTCATGATTATGCCCGTCGGCGCGGAGCGCTTCAGCGAAGCATTGCGCTGGGCGGCAGAGACCTTCCACACGCTGAAGAGCGTGCTCAAGAAGAAGGGCTACAACACCGCGGTCGGCGACGAAGGCGGATTTGCGCCGTCGCTTAAATCGAATGCCGAAGCCATCGAACTGATCCTTGAAGCCATTGAGCAGGCCGGTTACAAGCCGGGCGAGCAGATCGCCATTGCGCTCGATCCCGCGTCGAGCGAGTTCTATGACACCGAGAAGAAAAAGTACGTGTTCAAGAAGGGCGACAAGAGCGAGCTGACCAGCGAGCAGATGGTCGATTTCTACGAGAACTGGATCCGCCAGTACCCGATCGTATCGCTCGAAGATGGCCTGGCCGAGGAAGACTGGGCGGGGTGGAGAATCCTGACCGACAAGTTGGGCAGCCGCATCCAGTTAGTCGGCGACGACATCTTCTGCACCAACATCAAGCTGTTACAGCGCGGCATTGAAGAGGGCGTGGCCAATTCCATTCTCATCAAGCTCAACCAGATCGGCACGGTGACCGAAACGCTGGAGGCGATCGAGCTTGGCCGGCGATACGGCTATACGTCGGTCATTTCGCATCGTTCGGGCGAAACCGAGGACACGTTCATCGCAGACCTAGCGGTGGCTACCGGAGTAGGGCAGATCAAGACCGGCTCGGTGAGCCGCACCGACCGCATCTCGAAGTACAACCAGCTGCTCCGCATCGAGGAGGAGCTGGGATCGGGTGCCGTCTACCTTGGACTCGAAGGCCTGAACTACAACGAGTAAGCAATCGACGATCGAAATAGAAACAGGGCGGAGCGCGATGCTCTGCCCTGTTTCTGTTTGCCGCGATCGTCCGATGATTCGGCCGCCACTGCTTGTCTTTACCGGCTCGCGCCCGTGCTCTTTGCTTTATTGACTGCCTGCTCAATTTGCGCGGCGTCGCCCAAATAATAATGGCGAATCGATTTCAGGTTCTCGTCGAGTTCCTGCACCATGGGCACGCCTGTTGGAATGTTGAGATCGACAATCTTGTCGTCGGGAATGTCCTCGATATACTTCACGAGCGCGCGCAGGCTGTTGCCATGGGCCGCGATCAACACTTTCTTCCCAGACCGAATGCTGGGAGCGATCACTTCGTGCCAACAAGGCAGAAAGCGGTCGACCGTGTCCTTCAGGCATTCGCTCAGGGGTAACTCTTGCTTGGTAAGCCCGTGATAGCGCGGGTCCTTCCCCGGATAGCGCGGATCGGACTCTTCGAGCGCTGGCGGGCGAATGTCGTAGCTGCGCCGCCAGATTTTGACCTGGTCCTCTCCGTATTTCGCGGCCGTCTCCGCTTTGTTCAGGCCTTGCAGCGCACCATAGTGCCGTTCGTTCAGCCGCCAGTCGCGCTGGACGGGAATCCACATCAGGTCCATCTGGTCGAGCGTGATCCACAAAGTGCGGATCGCGCGCTTCAGCACCGAGGTGTAGGCGATGTCGAAGGTATATCCCTGCTCCTTCAAAGTCAGGCCGGCCCGCGTGGCCTCTTCCCTGCCCTTGTCTGACAGGTCAACGTCCGTCCAGCCGGTGAACAGGTTTTCCTTATTCCAGATGCTCTCTCCATGACGCAACAAGACGACTTTATACATGCGAAACTCTCTTTCCTAAGTCGGAATCTCTTTTTTTCTTTGATGATTCACTTCAATTATACGGAATCGTCGCTTCGCTTTTACGCCACTGCGCCAGCGCCTAAGGTGCATTCATCTCCGAACGCAAAAAGGCCTCCCACATTGGGAGGCCTTTCGAATTGCAACCTTGAGTTCGGTATCAGCGAGGACGGAGCGACTTAATGGCCGCGGGCAAGTGCTGCTCAATCAAGCGCGCACGTTCCGCGGCGATGCCGCCCAAATACGATGGGGCCGGCGTGGCCATCAGCACCAACGCTAAAGCGATCAGCGAGAAGCAGAACCCGGCGATGCCTGCTGAAATCAACATATGGTACATGTCGAAGATGTCCAGACCCAGGACCTTGAAGGCAACATGCTCCAGCGGCTTGATGTGCTCAAAGACCGCGAGTGCGAAGAGGAAAAAAAGCGCAGCAGTCGACGTCAAGACGGCCAGTGAGACGTCGAGGCTGCGATGGAATTTTTGGCGTGCGCGGCAGTGGGCGCACTCGGCAAAATGACTTTCGTAATCGCGGCGCATCTCCGGGGAAATCCCCGAAATGTCATAGCGCCAGCTTGCCAAGATTGCGCCTACAACCCGGTCGGTACACTTATTGGCCAGTGTAGACATAAAGAGTCACCCTGCAAAGAAAGTCAGTTCAACCACGGAGCTTCCACCCGCGGATCGGGTGAAGCTGCCTATTGGACGCCGGATCACCGGTGACCGATGCACAACGTCCCGAAAAAACAGCTTGCCAGGATCGATTACCTGGCATCTTGCCCGGCCCCATTTCACCACTACTTTGGGCCGTAACTTACATTGATTGTATTCTTTTTGGCTAGAAACGAATAGCCGAAAGTGGCTGGTGTTGCTCGGCCAGTAACAATCGGTTGGCGAGAAGGCTTGCCCGGCCCAGCAAGGCACGTTCGGCCGCAACCCTGGCGAGCTCAGGAAGATTATTGTTTTCAGAGAGATGCGCCAGGATTACGTAGGCCGCCTGGCCGTCGTAGGCGGTCGACAGGAACTCGGCTGTGGCGTCATTCGAGAGGTGGCCGACGCGGGAAAGCACCCTTTGCTTCACCGACCAGGGGTAAGGGCCGTCGCGGAGCATTTCCAGGTCATGATTGGACTCGAGCAGGAGCAGGTCGAGGTTCCGGAGTTGCTGTTTCACGTTGGGCGGAACGTAGCCGAGATCCGTGGCAAAGCCCATGCGGACGCCTTCGGAACTAAGAACAAAACCGACGGGATCGGCGGCGTCATGGGGAATCGTGAATGGGCTGAGCGAAATATCGCCGATGGTAAACGGCTCGCCGGCGCGGAAATACTCGACCGCCGGTAACCACGTGGGATCTTCCTTCAACGAAGGCGGCTTCGTCGACTCAGCATTCTCGGTCGGGCCCGGCCCCGCATCTGCGGGCTGGGATGCTCCGGCGCCATTGGTTTGACACTCGGTCTCGGCTTCTTCGGTCTCGGCTTCTTCCGGATCGACCTCTTCGGCTGCGGCATCCACGACCGAAGATTCCGGCTCGGCCTCACGCTCGGCGGCCTGTTTACGACACTGTTCGAGCCACTGAGCGTAGGTCATCTGGCGGCGCGGGGTGAGCCAGCGCATCCAGGCTCGGTGCGTGGGCTCAGTAAAGTAAACCGGAATGCCAAGTTTGCGCGCGGTCACAGCCAGGCCGTTGACGTGGTCCTGATGCTCGTGCGTGATCACAATGGCATCCAGGGTCTCAGGAGCTTCTTCAGCGAGCTTCATGCGCCGGAAAAGTTCTCGGCAGCTCAGCCCTGCGTCAACGAGGATGCGCGTGCGCCCGCCGGAGACAACCGTGCTGTTTCCTTTGGAGCCCGAAGCCAGCACAGTGAAGCGCACCATGCATTGAGAATACAATCAACTGCGCCGGCCAACAGAGGGAATCTGCCATTGTGTGCGGAAGTGACCGGTTATCCTGCAGTTTCCATCGGACTGTCATCATTTGCGAAGGGAGTCGCACATGAGATTCCATTCCGTTCTTCCCATCCTTGCTGCCTGCTCCGCGATGCTGCCGGTTTTGGCGAGCGCGCAAAGCGCCCCAACACCGATGCCGAAACCAACCCCGCAGCAAGGTTCGATCATTTATCGCAACGCGGAGTACGGTTTCTGCTTTTCCCTCCCAGAGAGCTGGAAAGGCTACACGAGTGTCTCCGAACAATGGAGCGGGACGATTCTTAGTTCTGGCCTAGAGGTCCACGGGCCGCAAATCCTCATTCGCAATCCCAAATGGACCAAGGAGAACCCTTATCAGGACATTCCCATCATGATCTTCACACCGGCGCAGTGGAAGCAAGTGGAGGATGTTGACATGGCGGTAAGCGCGGCGCCCATCGGACCAAGCAAGCTGGGCCAAAACAGCCAGCACGTCTTCGCGCTGCCGCCGCGGTGGATCGGTTTTACAGACACGCTTGGACAAGATGAGTTGAACACGTGGATGCAGCAGAATCGGCTGCAGGCGCCATGCGGCCACAAATCCGCCAAGCCGGCGGACAATATCCCGTGATCTGAATCTTCGCCCGCCGAACAGTGCGCCGATCGCCTACACAGCGGCGTGTGGCAGTTCGCACATAAGCTCGATGGGGTTGCCGTCCGGATCGCGGAATGGAGCAAGCCACAGATCGTGATCGGCCATCCGTGCTACTCGAAACGGTTCCTGAATGAAAACCACTCCCTTACCGGCAAGCGTCTCATGTGCTGAATGGATGTCGGGAACCCGAAAATACACGATGGTTCCGCTCGGCGCGACTGGCGTGCTTGAGGTTCCGATGGCAAAACGAATCTTTCCACACTGAAAGAAAGCCATCGTGCCAGCATCGAAGAGGAACTGCATGCCGAGAATATCTTGGTAGAACTCCTTCGATCGCTGGAGATCGCTAACTGTGACTGCGATCTGCCCAATCTCTTCAAGACGCACCGGTGCATGAACTTCGCGTTCTTGTCCTTTCATTCGTTCCTCCATTTCTCCCGTAATGCTCCGGCTTTCAGGCTTAATCAGGCAGGTTGGCCGGAATCTCGATGGAGACAACCGTACCGCGGCCAGGGTTGCTGACCACGTTGAAACTCGCCTGGTTGCCGTAAAGAACCTCCAGCCGCTCCTGAACATTCTTCATGCCGATCCCTGAGGCGGTGCGGCGAATCGCGGATTCGGGACGCCCGCTCATGCCGACGCCGTCATCGGAGACTTCGATGGAAATCCTGTCGCCCTCCAGGCGGCTGCGCAAGGTGACCGTACCGCCGTGAATGCGCGGTTCCAGGCCATGCTTGATGCTGTTCTCGACGAGCGGCTGCAGCAGAATGCTGGGCACCAAGACCTCCAGCGTTCGCGGGTCGATATCCTTTTCAACGCGCAGTTTATCGGCACCAAATCGGACGACCTCGATGTCGAGGTAATCGTCGGTGAATTTCAATTCGTCGCGCAAAGGCACGTAGGCGTCGTGATCCTTGAGCAGCGCGCGAAGAATGCTGGCCAGTTTGACGGTCATCTGGCGGGCCATCTCCGGCTTGCTGCGCACCAGCGAGGCAATGGAGTTAAGCGTGTTGAAGAGGAAGTGAGGATTGATCTGGCGCTGCAGAGCGTCGAGGCGCGCTTCGAGCACCAGGCGCTTCTGTTCCTCGAGAGACATCTCAACGCGCAGGGCATTCCACACTTTAATGGCGACTCCCACCGAAATCGGCGCGCACAGCCACACCAGCGCTTGCAGCCAGAGATTGCTCGCGAGCAGGGCGAAGAGGCGATGAGGGAAGGCGTAGGCGATCCAGTCTCGAGCCACCTCCATAAATGCAATCAAAACCAGGAGGAGGAACTGGCGATCGATGCGCGGCTTGATCAGGTTGCGGCGTACCCAGCGGTAGAGGCTGAGGTCAATAAACGGCGTGAAGGACCAGATCTCTTCCTTCTCCACAAAGCGACCGATCATACCCGCGGCGAGACCCAAAAGAACGTCGAACGGCAGCGCCAGATATTCGTGGTGCAGAACTGCGGGGACTGACAACACTCCGCCGCTGAGCATGGCCCAGCCGGGCCCGACCAGCAGGCCCAGCAGGATCACGGTTTCAAAAGAAATGTCGGCGGCGAGAAAGTTGGGAACCCGAAACCGCAACCAAACCCCAAGAGTAAGCGGCGCCAGGAAGAAAGCCAGCAAAGCCAGGGTCTGCCGATGACTTCGCCTCTCGGCAAAAAACAGGCGCCGGAAAGTGGTCACGCGCGCCAGTACGCTGGCCACCGAGGCGACCACGCCCAGCTTCACCAGCAGCGTGATCCAGATAAGGTTGTCTGTCACACGATCAATGTACCGCGCCGCACTCGCGAGAATCTAATACGCAATCAAACCCTGGAAGCCTTCGACGGGCCATCATTCCCGGCAAATTGCGGCGCAGCAACCGGTTTGGACAGCACGGCGCCGCGCCGGGAGCGACTGCCTCGTAGAATAAAAGCATGGCACTAGAAAGCATAAGAAAGGTCGCCGAAGCCGATTTCCCCACGCGCTGGGGTAACTTTCGCATCCTGGGCTTCGAGGGAGCGCGGAGCGAGGCACAGCCGGGATGTGACCCGGCCCGGACGGTCGAGGATCTGGTGGCACTGGTGATGGGCGACATTCATGCCGCGCCGCCTTTGGTCCGCATTCACTCGCAGTGCCTCACCGGCGACGTCTTCGGCTCCTTGCGCTGCGACTGCCGGCTGCAATTGGAGATGGCATTGTCGAAGATCGCCAAAGAGGGCGCCGGCATTCTGCTTTACGAGCAGCAGGAGGGCCGCGGGATCGGCCTGATGGCCAAGCTGAAAGCCTATGAACTGCAGGACCAAGGACGCGACACCGTGGAGGCGAATGAGGAGCTGGGCTTCGCCGCCGACTGCCGCGATTACGACCTGGCGGTGGGAGCGTTGAAGCTGCTCCAAGTCTCGAGCGTGCGCCTGATGACAAACAATCCCGAAAAGGTTGCTGCATTGGAGGCCGCGGGGATCACCGTAACCGAGCGCGTCTCAGCAGAGGTCGAAAGCCAGGAAAGCTTCGAGCGCTATCTCCGAACGAAGCAGGAAAAAATGGGCCACATTTTCGAGCACCCAAGCGCAGTCGATCGTTAAGAGTACTCGAGCCGGATTTCCTCGATCCATAGCGAAAACGATCCCCTCCGCGAAAGAACATACCGCCAGCCGAAGGCCTCCGAAAGATGGCTCTGGCCTGCGTTTGCAAGCACTTGCAAGCACGCCGCCCAACTCGCTGAGCAGCGCCAAGTCCTTGAATGATCGTGCTAGAATCGCTGTCACTGGATGTGCGATGATCGAGGCTCAAGCGCAGTACGGAACCACGCCGGAACTGACCGCGGAGATGATCCGCGCGCAGCTTGAACTGCTGGTTCGCGATGAGGTCTTCCGCTCCAGCAAGCGATCCGTCGCTTTCCTCCGATACGTGGTGGAAATGACGCTGAACGGATCCGCGGATCAGATCAAGGAACGCACCATCGGCGTAGAGGTCTTCGGCAGAGACCCATCGTACGACACAAACCTCGATCATATTGTGCGCACAGCGGCCACAGAGCTGCGCAAAAGACTGGCATCCTACTACGTTGATGAAAAGCATCGCTCCGAACTGCGCATGGGCCTCATTCCGGGTTCATATGTTCCCCGGTTTACACTCCCCGGGCAAACCCGGCACATCGGCATAGAAACTGAGATCGAGACGGAGCAGCCTGAGCCGCTCTTTGAAAGCCATGCCGCGCACATTCAAATTGGGCCAGTTCCTGTAAGTGGATTGAGGAAGCCGGCGGCCTGGTGGAAGCGATCGTATATCGGCGCTTTCGCAGCGGTTGTCGTTGCCGCCGCAGCGTTCTCCGCATACACGTGGATCCATAGGGCCAATCCCGAAGACCTGTTCTGGAAACCCGTGCTGGATACACCGGGCCCGGTGCTGCTCGTGGTGGGCGATCATCCGAATGGCCCGCCGACCGTACCCGACGTGGGCGGAAATGGAAGTCCCGTCACCCCCGTGCCCAGCTCCGACTCATCGCAAACGGTTCCCTTCGCCGACACGGTGACCATTGCCAAGGTCGTTGGCGTGCTTGAGGCTCGAAACAAGCAGGTCCTCATCCGAAGAGGCAATGAGAGTTCATTCTCTGACCTCCGCAACGGCGCCGTCGTTCTCATTGGGGCCTTCAATAACGAGTGGAGCCTGCGCCTGACCCGGCAGTTGCGCTTCAGCCTGGCTATGGACGCGGACCGGCATCTTATCTACATACGCGACGCGAAGAATCCCTCTTCACGCAGTTGGAGCTGGGGTACGAACCAGCCTCGCGATCCGGCTACCGGGGCAAACAGCCCCAAACTGGAGGATTTCGCCCTGATCTCCCGGATCAGGGATTCGGAGACAGGGCATGTTGTCGTTGTGATCGGTGGGCTCTATACATATGGCACCGAAACCGCAGGCGAGTTCCTCACCGATCCCAGCCTTATGCAGGCCATTGCCAGGGACGAGCGCCTCAATGGAAATGAGCCAAATCTGCAGATAGTTTTGGGGACAACGGTCACAGACGGAACCCCTGGCCCCCCAAGGGTCGTTGCGGTGTCGGCTGAATAAAGCCGACGATCGACATGTCTTCGAGACAGTTTTTGATGTGAGACAAGTTGTAGAACAAAATAAGGATATAGACGATTCCTGACCGTCACGGACGGTACCTGTCTCATCAACTGTCAATCTGTTTCAATACAAACTTCGCTGCTCGTATTATCGTGCGCCTTGTGTTCTCTGCTCTGGGCGCCAAGCGCTTGTTCCCACCCACAGGGGCAACATTTCAGGAGGCAAACATGAGAATGACCTAATGGGATGGACCCGCCTCGTAGAGGTGAGTTGATAGGCTCACCACGAGGAGGACGAACCATGAAGGTGGTAGCGGCTGTAGGGCTGGACATTGCGAAGCAGGTATTTCAGGTGC
>JBEKRG010000144.1:0-11180 GCA_049518955.1 Occallatibacter sp. | reverse complement strand
GGGACGGCTGGCTGGATCGATCAGGGGGAGGAGAAAGCGCGTGCGGCCGTAATAGTGTTCGGCAAGGCGCGCAATGGCTGCGAATAGTTCGCGCTCGGCGGGCGTGGGCGGCGCAGACGGCGGGTGATGAAGCAGCGCATCGAGCGAAACGCCGTGCTGCTTGAGATTCTTGAGGGGCAGATAAACGCGATTGCGGGCGGCGTCTTCGGCAACGTCGCGGAGAATGTTGGTGAGTTGGAAGGCAATTCCGGTTTCTTCAGCAAGTATTTCCGCGCGCAGGTCTTTGTAGCCGAAGATCCGAATACATACCAGGCCGACAACCGACGCGACGAGGTAGCAGTAGCGGTAAAGATCGGCAAAGGTTTCGTAGGTCTCGGGCGCTCCGGCGGAGGAATGATCAAGATCGAGAGTGACGCCGGCGACGAGCTCGTCGAGCAGCGAGAGCGGAATGGAGAAGCGGCTGGTTGCGTCGCGCACAGCGAGGAAAACGGGATCGATGGTTGCCGCGCCGTTCGAAGCAAGGCGCCAGGCAGCGAGCCAGGTATCCAAACGCCGCCGGCGCTCGTCGCGCGGGATGGATTCGTCGTCGGAGAGATCGTCGGCCTGGCGCATGAAAGCATAGATGGCACAGATGGCGTTACGGCGGTGGAGCGGGAGTGCGACGAAGGCGTAATAGAAGTTCTTAGCTTGACGCTTGGCGATTCCGCGGCATACCGCATAGGCGCCGGCCAGGGCGGGATCGTTCGATTGAACTTTCGGCGTCAAGCTTTCTTTCCTGCCGATGGACCACCGAGGCGTAAAAACGGCATCGTCTTACATGCGAGCGCGCGAGCAGTGAGCGAGATCTTGGTGAGTTTGGAGATGGCCGGCCGCGCGCTGAGCACATCGTACTTGCGGCGCTCGATGGCGCGCAGAATCTCAAGACCGCCGCGGCTGAAGAGATCGAGGTCGAGGGCGAGATCGCGGTTGACTCTGCCGATGAGCGGCAAGCCTTGAAGAAAAAGCGCACGCGCGAAATCGACTTCGTGATGGAGCAGCGCGCGAAACTCCGAGGTGGCGACGCCGCCGGCGATGGTTTCGTCGGTGACGTCGAATCGGCGCATGTCGTCCTGCGGAATATAGACGCGGTCTTTGGCAAAATCGACGCGAACGTCCTGCCAGAAGTTGGCGAGTTGCAGCGCAGAGCAAGTTGCGTCGGAGAGGCGGAAGTTTTCGTCATTTACTTCGCCGCAAGCATAGAGCACCAGACGGCCTACGGGATTGGCGGAGTAGCGGCAGTAGCCGAGCACTTCGTCCATGCTGGCGTAGCGAGTGACGGCCTGGTCCTGCCGAAAGGCCACGAGCAGGTCGGCGAACGGCTCTTTTGGAATGGAGCAGGCGCGGATGGTTTCGGCGAGTGCGACAAAGACTGGATGGCGCGCGCGGCCTTCATAGCAGGCGTCGAGTTCCCTGCCCCACAGATCGAGAAGTGCCAGGGCCGCGGATTTGTCGGGGACTTCGTCGCCGAGATCGTCGGAGATGCGGCAATAGGCATAGATGGAATGGAAATGCGGCTGGAGCCGTGCGGGCAGAAACCAAGTGACGACGTGAAAGTTCTCATAATGCGTCTCGGCCAAGTGACGGCAGTAGTCGCGGGCTTGATCGAGCGTGGGCGCAACGTCAGGGATGCGATAGGCCGGCGGAAGCGCACTCCACCCACGTGCGATGAGTTCGTCGGACGAAGGCTGGGCGGCGGTGACGGTCATGGAGTTTCGGCCTTGTCGATATTATTTCACTGCCGCGCTCGCAAGTGACCGCTCCCTTAGGGTATAGACAGCGAATATCAGCCAGATCGACCTACTTCGCCATACGGGCTATACTCATAGCCGACCAGAAACGCCAGGATGGATGGGGGGGCTCTCATGAACCGACTCGTGCTTTTCGCAGTCCTTTTGTCCCAGAGCAGCCTGATCTTCTGCCAATCGACCGCGACTCCGCCAGGAGGCCCGCAAGTTCCAGGCAAGGTATCAATGGGCCAGTGGCCGTTCAGTTTCAGCAATGTTAAGCCGGGGCAGACTGCAACGAGGCCCACGTTCAGAAGTTTCGATTGCCATGACTCGAACATCACTCAGAATCAGGCGAATCCGCCCGCTGACTTGGACCACCTCTTTGACACGTCCTGTACGGATGTGAAATCGCAAGTCGAGTTCCTTGCGCGCAATGAGAGTTCTTTTTCTCGGTCTCCGCTTGTTGTCGGGCCGCATCCGAACGGCGAGCCAATTCCAACACAATTGCCAAACGCGAAAGGCGAGCGGATTCCGACGCAGTGGCCATATCTAAAGCTGCTGCCAATCGACGGAATCTCTCCGGATGTAGTTCCCGTTCACCGCAGGGCAAGATAATCGTGCCGCAATCGTCGACGGTCGTAGAAGCGGGTGCTGACCGGATTCGCTACAGCTTCACGGCACGATTGCGGTCTTGATTTCAGTCGAGCGGTTCATCAGCTTTTCAAAGACGCGATTGAGCTCGTACAGGTGAGCTCGGCCGGTGATGAATGCGCCAGCCTGGAAGCGACCGCTGGAGATGAGCTGGAGAGCTTTGCGGCAGATCGCGGGCGTGTGATGGAAGGTGGCTCGCAGAGTGATGTCGCTATAGTGAATGCGGTTGGTATCGAGAGTGACTTGCGTGTTGGCCGCGCAACCTCCGAAGAAATTGACCGTGCCTCCCTTGCGCACCAGCTCGACCGCTTCCTGCCAGGTTTCGGGCGTGCCGACCGCCTCAATGGCGATGTCGACGCCGCGATCCTTGGGAGTGAGGGCGCGCGTATCGCGGATGGCCTTGCGCACGGTGGCGGCCTGCACTACGTGCGTGGCACCGAGCTGGCGTGCCGCTTCAACCTGGCCATCGTGCTTGACGATGGCAATGGTTTCAAAACCGGCCAGCGCTGCGACGTGAAGAATCATAAGGCCGAGCGGACCGCCGCCAATGATGGCGACGATATCGCCTTTGCGGGGATGGGAGTCCTCGAAACCGTGGACAGCGCAGGCCAGGGGCTCAGTGAGCGCTGCGTGCTCGAGAGCGACATTCTCAGGAATGACGAGCGTGTTTTTCGCGACGACGCGGGCGGGAATCTTGATGAACTCGGCGTAGGCGCCGTTGTTGAAGAGCAGATCGTCGCAAAGATTCTCCTGGCCGCGCAAACAGAAGAAGCACTGGCCACATGGAGCGGAGTTGAGGGCGACGACGCGATCGCCGGGAGAGAAATTGGTGACGCCCTCGCCGGATTCGACGACGGTTCCAGCCTGTTCGTGACCGAAGAGCGCGGGTGGAACAATCATGCGCGCGTGATAGCCGCGGCGAAAGACCTTGAGATCGGTGCCGCAGGTGAGCGCTGCGCCGACGCGAACCACGAGCTCGCCGGCGGCGGCCTTGGGAATGGGAACCTGCTCGATGCGCACATCTTCACGGCCATGCAGGACGGCGGCGCGCATGGTAACGCGCCCTGAGAGGAACGCACTCTCTACTGTTTTGCGGCCATGGTGAACAACAGTTTCAACCGTCTTGCGGCCCACAACGACAGCCGATTCGACGGTATCAAGACCGGCCTCGACGACCGTCTCGACTGTATTCAAGCCGCCCTCGACGACGTCCTCGACTTTCTTGCGGCCTCCCTGAACAACATTCTTGACGGTCTTGCGGCCACGGAGGATCGCGTCTTTCACCGTGCTGGCCATCATCTCCTCGATTTCCCTTACTCTGCCCCGGCCCCCGGCACAGGCTCCATCATAATCTTCATTGAGCCGGCCTGGGGGTGGGAGGCGATTTCAATGGCCGCGGCCGCATCTTCAAACGGGAAGCGGTGCGAGATCAACTGGGTGAGGTCGAAGCCGTTGCGGTACCCGCCGAAGACCAGGCTCGTGACCTCGTCCAGAATCGGGAACGAGGAGGAGTATGAGCCGAGGAGGGTCTTTTCGTCCACACAGACCGCGGCGGGATCGAACGTGGCTTCGCTGTGCTGGGTCTGCGCGAACAGCATGACCTTGCCGCCGGGGCGAACCGCGTCCATGGCGGTGCGGATGAGTGCATTGCCGCCAACGGCCACGATGACTGCGTCCGCGCCGCGGCCGTCCGTTTCGGCAAAGACGCGCTCAACGACGTTTTCCGTTCCGGCGTGGATGGGATTGGTGAGCCCGAAACGAGCGGCAATAGTGTGGCGCTCGGCAAAAAGGTCGGAAGTGAGCACGCGCGCGCCGATCTTTTTGGAAAGAGCCGCGTGCATGAGGCCGATGGGGCCCTGGCCGATGACGAGGACTGTGTCGTCGGGCGCGAGATTCAGCAGCTTGACGCCTTTGAGCACGGTATTCAGCGGCTCGACAAAGGCCGCCTGCTCGAAAGGCACGCCGTCGGGGATCGCGACCACGCCGCCATAATTGACGACAAAGTCCATGACACGGACGTACTCGGCAAAGCCGCCGCCCGAGGGCTCGAAGCCCGCGGTGGCGCCTGTCTTCTTGTAGAGCGGACACTGCGCAGGGGTGTTCTTGCGGCAGTAGTAGCACTCGCCGCAGGGAACGTGGTGGAAGCTCATGACGCGATCGCCGACGGCGAACTTGGTGACGCCAGCTCCGACTGCGGCGACGACACCAGCCATCTCGTGGCCGAAGATACGGGGCGCCGAGTGCGAGCCCATGTGAATTTTCTTGAGATCCGTGCCACAGACGCCACAAGTGGCAATCTTGATGAGCAGTTCGCCAGGGCCGATGCGCGGGACGGGGACGGTCTCCAGGCGCATGTCATTGATGCCGCGGTAGACGACGGCGCGCATCGTGGCGGGAATCGTTGTATCGATTCGCAGTCTGGGAGTGGAGATTTGGGTAGCCATCTATTCTTCGATGTGACCTCGTTCGTCGAGAAAATCGATCAGCAACTCCGCGATGCTCTGGGAAGCCTTTTTACTATTTTCGCCCATTCGGATGAGCGAGGGCCAGTACCAAGGCCGGAAGAGGGAAAAAAGAGTAAACCGCATGAGTTGGAACTGGCCAGAGGGCGAGAGAAAACGGTTGAAGTCGGGAAGGCGGTCGGTTAGGCCATCGCTCACGCCCTTGATGCAATAGAACGGGATGCTGCGCATGGCGGCGAGGCGGGCGACGGCGGCGGCTTCCATATCGACGAGGGCGGCGTTGTAGGCGGACGTGAGGCGGCGCTTTTCCGTATAAGGGGCCACCTTAGGGCTGGTGGCGAGCCAGAGTTTTCCCGCGCCCGCGTCACAGTTGAATCGCTCGCCGGTGCGAACGTCGATGACTCCGGCGACATTGTGCGCTGTGCCAGGAGCGATTTCGGCGCGAAGCGCGCCGGCCCAGCCGATGGAGAAGACCAGATCGATCGGACCGCCAGCTTCAATAGCGGCGAAGGCGCGCGTAGCTGCGGATTGTCCGGCGCCCGCGCAGGCGGCGATCCATTCTTCTTCTTCGGTGCGCTGCCCCCAAAAACGCGTGCCGTCGCGGGTCGAGTGGGGCCAGTTGCGGACGAGCGACTTGAGCTCGCCGGGAAAGGCGGCGATGATGGCGACTCGAGTCATGATTGAACTTGGGCGCGAGCCTGCGCTGCGCTGGCCTGCGCGTAGCCGTTTGCGCGGAACCAGTCGATGGCGGCACGCATGGCAGGATAGACCGGCACGACGCGGAAGTCGAGTTCCTGTTGTGCACGGGCGGAGGAGGCGTACATCTTCTTGCGGCCCATGCGAACCTCTTCGAGCGTAGCGCGGGGTTCTTTGCCGCGGATGCGGCCGGTGATCCACTCCTCGAAGAAGGCATACGTCGCGGCGACGGCGAAGGGAATCTTGACGGTGGGCGAGGGGATGCCGGTAATGGCCGACATTTTGTCGAGGATCTGCTTGAGGGTGAGGTTTTCACCGCCGAGAATGTAACGTCGCCCGGGCATGCCTTTGGTGAGAGCGAGGACGTGGGCGCGCGCAACTTCGGAGACATCGACAAGGTTCATTCCGGTGTCCATGTAGGCGGGGAATTTGCTGTTGAGGAAGTCGACGAAGATACGGCCCGTGGGCGTGGGCTTGCGGTCGTTGGAACCGATGGGGGTTGTGGGGTTTAAGATCAGCACCTCCTGCCCTTGGGCAGCTGCATTTAAAGCTTCCTGCTCGGCGAGGAATTTGGAGCGCTTGTAATGGCCGACCATGTCGGCGATCGAGACGGGCGTGTCTTCATTGATGACAATCCCGTCAGTTCGGAAGTGCATGGTGGCCACGCTCGATGTGTAGACGAAGCGCTTGACCTGAGCTTCGCGGGCCGCGCGCAGCAACTCGCGCGTTCCGTCAACGTTGGCCCGATACATCGCGGCGGGATCGGGAATCCAGAGGCGATAGTCGGCGGCGACGTGAACGACCGCGTCGCAGCCGGTCAGTGCACTTTTTATTGGTTTTGGATCAGTGAGGTCGCCGACGACGATCTCGCCCTTGATTCCTTCGAGATTGGCGAGGTTCGAGGTTTTGCGGGTGAGGAAGCGCAGGTCAGCGCCTTCGGCGGCCAGGGCCTTGGCAACATGATGGCCGACAAAGCCTGTAGCGCCGGTGAGAAAGATCTTCATAGCAGAGTCAGCGGTGTGAACGGAGCCGGTTTGGTTGGCGCGCGGACATGCTCTATTCTAAGCGGTGGGGACAGGGCGGAGAGCCAAGTCCGCTGACGCAGGGAACAACACAGGAGAAACGCAATTGGAGAAGCGCGCAATTCTTGCGATGGCAGCGATATTCGTGTTGTGCTTGCCTCGAGCTGGAGAGGCCAAAGCCGTACCGAATCTGGAGTTCAGGGATCTGTCCGGGCTCAAGAAGAACCTGGTGGATCTGCGTGGCTCGATCGTCGTGGTGAACTTCTGGGCCACATGGTGCGGACCCTGCCGGGAAGAGTTGCCGCTACTGACGCGCCTGAACACGGAGTATTCCGCGAAGAAGGCTCGGTTCCTCGAGATCTCGGAGGATGAAAACGGAGATTCCAAGGCCGGGCGCGCGAAGATCGATGCATTCATGAAGGCCAACGGGCCGGGCCTCGAAGTGTGGACCGGCGCGGATCTCGACACGTTGGGCCGATTGGGGCTGGGGAACGAACTTCCGGCAACAATTATTCTCGATGAAAACGGCGAAGTGATCTGCCGGTTGCTGGGCGAGGCGAGGGAAACGGACCTCCGGACCGTGCTCGACTGGCTCTTGAACGGCCGGACCGGGCCGGCGCCGGCGGCGATCGTAAAGCACCTATAGGCGCGGCCACAGCGGCCGCCGGAGCCCTCCAGGAGTGGGCCGGCAGCCCGGGGAGCCTTTCGCGGCGGCAATTTCTCCAAACAATTAAAAGAGCGACTTCATGCAGAACTGCATTATTATGACATGCTATATTGCATTACTTTGTTCATGCTATTTTGCATTACTTGCTCATGCATTCTTGCATTATTATTTAATGCTGTTTTGCATTCCTTTGTTCATGCATCCTTGCATTATTTCTTCATGCAAAGTCGCCTTATTACTTTTGTGCAATTCTTGTGCCATTTTCATGCAGAATCGCATTACAATGACGCTATTACTCGGATTTTGAAGGAGTTTCGATGGCTACCTTAACGGTTACGGCGCGAGGCCAGGTTACCTTTCGAAAGGATGTCCTGCGCCACCTGGGCGTGAAGCCCGGCGAAAAGATCGAACTGGAGCTGACACCGGGCGGCAAAGGAGCGATTACAGCAGCCCGCAAGACGGGAAGCATCGAGGGCTTCATCGGATCGCTCGACGGCAAGACACGAAAGACGGCGGCGATCGGAGACATTGTAAGAGCCGCGGGGCGCGGATGGGTGGGCATGCGATGAAGGCAATTGTCGACAGCAACATCTTGATCCGCGCAGCCGTGCGCGACAACGCGCGGCAGGCCCGTGCCGCGGCCACTCTTCTCCGAGACGCCGAAGTGATCGTGGTTCCGCTGACCTGCGTCTGCGAGTTCGTAGCGGTGCTGCGCAGTGTCTACAAGATCGGGCGCGAGGACGTAGCAGCGGCGCTGCGCGCGCTGCTCGATGCCGGCAACGTCGAAGTGAATCGTCCGGCCGTCGAAGCGGGAATGACAGCGATGAATGCGGGCGGGGATTTTACCGACGGAGTGATGGCCTACGAGGGTAGATGGCTGGGTGGAGAGATCTTCGTCAGCTTTGACAAACTGGCCTTCCCGGTTGCGGCGGTGTTGGGGCAGAAGGCCAAGCTGCTGGCGTAAATCTCAGGTTCCGCCTGGGCAGCTATTCCAGCGAGTCGGGAACGAGGCCGATGTTCTTCTCGCCGGCGGCCTTCTTTTCGTTGTAGGCCTTGACCCAATCTTCCCAATGCTTGCCGGCTGCGCGGTCTTTACCAAACTCCAAGCGCGCAATTTGGTCGTAACTGAGCTTTCGCTTTTCATCTGCCTTTGGAGTGAAATATTGCACCCAGGATTCGGCGAGCGTAGCGCCAGTCGAGCGATTGAAGATGTAGGCTTCGATTTTGTCGCCGGACTTGAGGGTGATGGTGACGTCGCCGCGAAAATCGAAGGCCTTTTCGAGAGCGTTCTTCAGATCCTCCTCTGTGGCGAGATCGGGAACGGAGCCTTCAAGTTCCTCGTGCTCGAATCCGGGAGCGAGTTCCAGGGCTTCAATCTGCTCGCGTGTGTATTTCTGAACTTCCGCCGTCATGCGCGCGTTTCCTCAAGCTCGCGGTCGGGGTTGGTGATATTCACGAGCGGCGACGGGCCGGTCGGCATGGGCTCGTTGAGCAGGTTGAGCGCGTGCTGGTCGGGGTAGAGCGAGAAGCTGCCCTTGACCATGGCGAAGAAGCCTTTGAGCGAACCGAAGCCCTCGAGGACTGCGGAGGGCTCGTAGCCGCAGCTGACCATGCAGTTGGCGCACTTGGGATTGCCGGAGCCGACTCCGTAGTCTTCCCACTTGGTCGTGCTCATTAACTCGGCGAAAGTCTCGGTGTAGCCATCCTGCAGGAGGTAGCAGGGTCGCTGCCAGCCGAAGATGTTGTAGGCCGGTGAGCCCCACGGAGTGCAGTCGTAGTTGCGGTCGCCCATCAGGAACTCGAGAAACAGCGGCGACATGTTGAACTTCCACGACTTCTTGCGATTGGACAGTATGGCGCGGAAGAGGCGGCGCACACGGGCGCGGCCCATGAAATGCTTTTGATCGGGCGCCTTGTCGTAGCTGTAGCCCGGTGAGAGTACGATGCCTTCAACACCGATGGCCATCATCTCGTCGAAGTGCGCGCGGACGTGATTGGGATCGGTGCCGTCGAAAAAGGTGGAGTTGGGCGTGACGCGGAAGCCGCGCTTCACGGCTTCCTTGATGCCCTCGACCGCGATATCCCAGCCGCCCTCGCGGCAGACGGAGAAGTCGTGCTCGTCGCGCTGGCCGTCAAGGTGCACAGAGAAGGTGAGGTACTTTGACGGCGTGAACTCCGGCAGGCGGCGCTTCAATTCGAGCGCGTTGGTGCAGAGGTAAATGTACTTCTTGCGCGCGATGAGGCCGTTGACGATTTCAACAATCTGCGGATGAAGCAGCGGCTCGCCGCCAGGGATCGAGACCATCGGGGCGCCACATTCCTCGACCGCGGCAAAACATTGCTCGGGCGTGAGCTGCTTTTTGAGGATGTGCGGTGGGTACTGCACCTTGCCGCAGCCGGCGCAGGCCAGGTTGCAGCGGAAGAGCGGCTCAAGCATGAGCACAAGCGGATAGCGCTTTTGCCCGGAGAGGCGCTTCTTCAGCACATACGCGGCCACCGTGGCCATCTGTGAGATTGGAACTGCCATCAGCGATTTCCCTCAGGGGCAGAAGCCCCGGTGTTTCTTAGCTCGCAGCCGCTAGCTTACGACTCATTCACTCTCTTCACTACCAAATCCAACAGCGAAGCAGCTACTGGCTGTTGCTTCTTTCCATCGCCCGCTTGTAGGCGGTAAGAGCCATCAGCGGAAAGTACTGGCGGTACATCGTATACGCCAGATAAAAAACCTTGGGAAATCCGGTGCCCGTGATGATGGCCTGGCGCGTCGGCCCCTCGCCCATGGACTCATCCCAGTCGCCATCGGGGCGCTGGCGCTCGAGCAGCCAACGGACACCCTTTGCGATCGAGTCAGAACGATCGTCGCCGGCGGCGAGCAAACCGAGCAGCGCCCAAGCGGTTTGCGAGGGCGTACTGGTGCCGATACCGCGCGTGTCGGGATCATCGTAGCTGCCGCAGGTCTCGCCCCAGCCGCCGTCGGGATTCTGCACCATGCGAATCCACTCCGCAGCCTGTTGAATCTGCGGCTCCAGGTGATCGACGCCAATGGCATCGAGCCCGCGCAGAACCAGAAACGTCCCATAAAGATAGTTGACGCCCCAGCGGCCGAACCAGCTTCCGTCCGGCTCCTGCTCGTCAAAGATGAATTTAATGGCGTGCTGCACACGCTTGTCCTCGCGCGTGTAACCATAGACGGCCAGCATCTCGAGCATCCGTCCGGTGATGTCGACCGAGGGCGGATCGAGCATGGCGTTGTGATCCGCGAAGGGGATGTACTGGAAAATCATCTTGGTGTTGTCTTTGTCGAAGCTGCCCCAGCCGCCATTGCGGCACTGCATGGCAAACTCCCACGCAATGGCTCGCTGCGCCACTTGGTGCTGATAGCGCTCGCGGGGATTGTCCACCTTGCTGAGTGCTAGCAGAACCTGCGCCGTGTCGTCGGTGTCGGGATAAAACTCGTTGTTGTACTCGAAGTACCAGCCGCCTGGTTCGGTTTTGGGCACCTTCACGGCCCAGTCGCCCTTGTGGCGAACCTCTTTGGCAAGCATCCAGTCGACGGCCCTGATCATGCGCGGATCGTCGCGTGGCACGCCGGCTTCTCCCAGCGCGTAGACGGCCTGCGCCGTGTCCCACACCGGGCTCATGCAGGGCGTCATGCGGAAAGTGGGCTCGGGCATCTCGGGTGTGGCCGGCTGTTCGATGCCTAGCTTTTCAAACTCGTCGCGGGCGCGGATGACCTGCGGATCGTCTTCGGAATAGCCAAGGCAGCGCAACGCGATGATGGCGTTGAGCATGGCGGGATAGATTGCGCCGAGGCCGTCGGTCATCTCGAGACGTTCGAGCATCCACTTCTCGGCGCGTTTCATGGCCAGCTTGCGCAGCGGGCGCAGATGCACCGCTTCAAACCAGTGCGTCATGC
>JBEKRG010000143.1:0-11294 GCA_049518955.1 Occallatibacter sp. | reverse complement strand
CGCTCTTGCCGGAACCAAGCCGTTCCCCGCTTCCACTGCCGGAGGCACAACGGTGATTTCGTGATAGATCACACCGTTGTCGTTGTGAATCACGATCGATGTGTGCGGGGTTGGCAACGCTATGGCGATCAGCCCCGGAACGACCGCGACGAAAGGCACAAACACGCGCACTGCGGCGGCGATGATCGGACTTCTTTGTGCCGACTCAACATTCTTCGCCGCCATCGCGGTCTGCAACAGCCTGAAGTCGGTGCACCACGTTCCGCCTCCCAGCACAAGGCCCACGCCGAGGACGAGGACAATGGCGCTTGCTCCCATGGGATGTGTGCCGGCGTGAGCCGCACCGGGCCACGCTTGTGTCAGGCCGTGCAATGCGCTGGTCGAAGCAGAGGCCTTCAACCCGCTCCAGCCGCCTACTCTCTTCAGCCCCAGAAGTACCACAGGCAACAGCCCGGCAAGGGTAAGGCAAAACTGCATCGCCTGGTTGTACATCGCGGCGCCAAGTCCGCCCAGCAGAACATAGGCCAGCACCAAGACCGCCGGCAGCCCCATTGCGAGAAGCAGAACTCCCGTTGGCGGCAAGTTCAAAGTGCTTGCGACCCGATCGAAGACGTGGAGCGCCACAAAGACGCGCGCCATGGCGTAGAGTGCGATCCCTGCGCTGAGTGTGGACATCGCTGTAAAAAGAAAAGCATTCAGCACGCGTGTCTTCCGGTCGAAGCGGAGGCCAAGATATTCCGGAATCGAGCGAATCGGCTTTTCGCTCGATGCGGCGGCCGAATTCGAGCCATAGAGGATGGGCATGAGGTATAGGCCCGTGAAGAGCATCGCCGGAATTGAGCCGAGCGCGAAAAATCCAACGCTGGCCAACCCGTACCGCGCTCCAGCCGCGCCCATGCCCAGAACTTCCTGGGAGCCGAGGCCAGCGCCCAGCATCGCCATGGCGCATAGCCAGCCGGGTAACGCGCGCCCTGCCTGCATGAACTCTCGGCTTCCATTCATTGCCGGCTTGAGCGAGAATCCAGCTGCCAGGACAAAGAAGGCGTAGATCAGCAGGATCAAAGAGTCAGTCGGAGCGAGATTGGGCACGAACGTTCCTTCCATCCTGATGGTACAGAATCTGCGCCGCCCGCTCTCCGGCGTCGCACGCAATTTCGTGTCTCGGCGGCTCGAAGTTCACCGTTCGCCGCGCAAAAAAAAGGGCGGCAAGGGAATTCCCATGCCGCCTCCCGAATTCCTGTCAACTATCGTTGTCTGGTAAGTGGAACACTTGTGTTTCCGCCGCGTTTAGTTCCAGGTGCTGATCGCTTCCGAGCAGCGCCGCGTGAAAATCGCAGTGCAGCGCTCCGTTATTGCTCCTGGCCCGGTCCGGGTGCGGGAGCTTGGGTCGGCGCCGCCTGTGGAGCACCATCCGGTGGGGGCGGTGGCGCCTGGGGCCTGTGGAACTGTCCGTCTGGCCCGCGGAACTGGTTGCCTGGGCCGCCCATGCCCGGTCCGCGTCTGTCGTCTTGTCCCCATTGACCACGGCCATGCTCACGCATTCCGTCGTGTTGCATCCGGTTCTGGTGCACGATTTGGAGTTGTTTCCACTGGTCTGGCTTCAACTGCAACCGAATGTCCAGAAGAAAACGCGCATTCGCTTTTTCAAGATCCGCACGTGCGCTCACAACTTTGTCGATTTGGGCCTCGATTGCCGCACGGTCAGGAGAGTCGGCCTTCATCAGCGGAATCATCTCTACCTCGGCCTTGCGCAGCGTGGCCTGCATATCGATCAGCTTCATGCGATGGTCCTGCAGAATTCCATCCATCGCTTTTCGCTGATCGTCAGTCAGGCTCAACTGCTTTACGACGTCCGGATTGTTCCAGAATTGCCCGTTTGCGAATCCGAACGCGCGTTCCATAGGAGGCCGATGCTGCCCGAAACCAGGTCCCATACCGGGCCCACCGGGCCCTTGCGCGCAGGCCCAACCTCCCGCCATCAACACTCCCACTACCACCAAAACCAGTCTCACAGTCTTCAACATCTTCATCGATTTCTCCTGCCTTGGGCCCCAAAGGACCTTTTCTCGCCTTCTGTTCTGGAATTCTCTTGATTTTTCAACGAGTCCTTCAATTTGCTCCGGTGCTTTCCATCATTTGCGCCAGCGGCTCCATGGCCGCCGGAACCTGCCGCGATACATCGCTGTTTACCGTTGCCAGCAGATCTTCATTTTCATTTGCTGCACGTTTTACCGCAGTCGGTTGCCGCCTGGTTGCGATTGTGGCCGTGACAAGCTGTACGGTGGCTCTGTGCTCCACCGCGGCCTTTTGCTGTGCGGCCTTGATTGCCGCTCTTGTTGCTTCGATCCGCGCCGATTCTTGCCGCACGTGACGTTGATACAACGTGCCCGCAAGGCTTCCCGCCGCCAGCAGGCAACCCAGAGCCCAGCCTGCAGCCAGGCGCCAAGTGTGCCGCACTGTCCTGTCCGCCGTCCGCGGCCGGCTGTACGCCGCCTCGCTCCATGCATCCACGCTGGCCTTGAAGTGCTTCAATGCACCGGCCACCATCGGATCATCGATTTCGCCCGCCAATTTGTCTTTGCCGCTCATCGTTTTCCTCTCAGCTCCGCGCGCACCCTGCCAAGCGCCCGCGACAAGTGTGCCTTTACCGTGCCTTCGCTCAATCCCGTTGCTCGGGCAATCTCACTCAACTCCCGCTCTTCGACATAGCGCAGCAAGAACACCGTCCGCTGCCGTTGGCTCAGTCCTTCGACGGCCTTCCAAACCTGCTTGACCTGCTCCCGCGCCAATATCTGCTGCTCCGCGTTTCGTTCGCCGTTCGGCAGCCAGTCGCTGGCTTCGTCCACGTCCACCGCGTTCGACTGAGTATGCCGCCAGAACTGGAGGCGCCGGTTTCTCCAGTGATCCTTCTGCAAATTGATGGCGATCCGCATCAGCCACGTCATTGCGCTGGAATCGCCGCGAAAGTGTTTCCAATTCCGATGCGCCTTCAGGAAACACTCTTGCGTCAGCGTTTCCGCCAGATCCACGTCCCTGAGCGACGCCAGCAGGAAGCGAAAAATCTGCGGCCGGTGGCTTTCGACGATGCTCGCAAACTCGTGCGCGGCAAGTTCCTCCGCTGCGTCCGCGGTCATCGGCTTAACGGCTGTCCCGGCTGCCATCGATTTGGTAGACGTCACCATGCGGCGCAAGTTTACAACCCTCACGTCCATTTTCGCCCCAAAGTGCCTTAAAGCCCAAAGGTGAAAAGGCCGCAAGAGGGGTGCAAGCCCTTTGTTGCTATCAATGGTTCACAGTCGTGGCTCCGCCGGTTTGCCCCGCACCGCAAGCTCGCGAATTTTGCCGTCGTTTCCGCTTGCCAAGGCGCTCTCGCTACTCAAAGGTATAATTCGTTGCGGCGGAGTGAGCATCTCGCCGTGAACGATGTTGCAATAGGTCGCAGGCTGCCGCAGAGAACTGTGAACGACGCCTATTTGGAGAAACAGATGATTTCCCGTCGAAAATTTGTCAATGGTCTTGCCGCGGGAGCAGCAACCTCAGCCTTCGCATCCACGGCGAAGAGCTATGCGCAGATCCTGGGCGCCAACGATCGGTTGAACATCGCCATCAACGGCCTGAATGGCCGCGGTCACGCGCATCTCGATGCAATGGTCGCGAACAGCAATGCAGCGCGACTGGCCTATATCTGTGACGTCGATTCCGGCATCCTACGCAGGTTTGCGGCTGAAGCGGAGCAGAAGCTCGGCTATGCACCCAAAGCAGAGGCCGACTTCCGGCATGCGTTGGAAGCGAAAGAAGTCGACGCCATCACGATTGCCACCCCCGACCACTGGCATACGCCCATGGCGGTGCTCGGCCTTAAGGCAGGCAAGCACGTCTATGTTGAAAAGCCGTCCAGTCAGAATCCGCGCGAGGGTGAGCTGCTGGTCGCCGCGCAGAAGAAATATAGGAAGCTCGTACAGGTGGGCGATCAGCAGCGATCCTCCGACTACACCATCCGCATGATCCAAAAGATTCACGACGGCCTCATCGGTGACACATACATGGCCAAGTCCTGGTACGCCAATACGCGCGGCTCCATGGGCATCGGCAAGCCCGCACCGGTGCCTTCCTCGCTCAACTGGGATTTGTGGCAGGGTCCGGTGCCGCGCAGTGAGTACAAAGACAACATTCAACCCTACAACTGGCACTGGCTGCGGCGTTACGGCACCGGCGAAACTCTCAATAACGGCACGCACGAGGTGGACATTTGCCGATGGGCACTACAGGCTGAGATTCCCAATGCCGTGACCGCCAGCGGCGGACGCTACCAGTACAAAGACGACTGGCAGTTTCCCGACACGACCATCACCAATTTCGAGTATCCCGACAAGCTCATCTCGTGGGAGGGCCGCTCGTGCCAGGGGATGCGCCTCTACGATCGCGACCGTGGTTCGGTCATCATGGGCACCAAGGGCTCGGTGGTGATCGATCGTGCGGGCTACGATGTTTTCGACTGGAAAGGCAAGCAGACCGATTCGTTTCGCACGGGTCACGAAAGTTCAACCGGCGACTTGCTCGGCGCCGACTCTATGACCGACGGTCATTTTGCCAACTTTATCGCAGCCATTCGCGGCCAGCAAAAGCTTAATTCACCTGTCACGGTGGCCAATGTCACCGTGACCATGCTGCTGCTTTCGAACATCGCCTGGTTCGTCGGCAGACTTTTGCGGGTTGACAGCGAAACCGCGCACATCCTCGACGATCCCGAGGCCATGAAGTACTGGGCCCGCACCTACGAACCGGGTTGGGAAGTGACGGTTTAAGGAGACACCAGAATGATGACCGGAACCGAAACTTCACCTGCTGCCCAGGCTGGAACCGTTACGCTGGGTGGAGATTTGACGGTGAACCGCATGGGCTACGGCGCCATGCGCATTACCGGGCACGGCATCTGGGGTCCGCCAAACGATGTCGATGCGGCGCTCGCCACGCTTCGCCGCGCTGTTGAGCTGGGTGTCAACTTTATTGACACCGCGGACTCCTACGGTCCCGACGTCTCTGAAGAGCTGATCGCGCAGGCTCTCCGTCCCTATCCTTCAGGCCTCGTCATCGCGACCAAGGCCGGATGGACGCGCCACGGTCCCGGCGTTTGGCAGCACGACGCCAGCCCGGCGCACATCCAACAGGCCATTGAAGGTAGCCTGAAGCGCCTGCGCCTGGACCGCATCGACGTTTATCAACTGCACGTTCCCGACCCGGCTGTCTCCTTTGACGCCTCAATGGAAACTATGGCGCGGCTCAAAGAACAAGGAAAGATTCGCCACGTGGGGCTCTCCAACGTTACGCTCGAGCATATCAAGCGCGCCCAGAAAATTGTCCCCATCGTCAGCGTTCAGAATCGCTACAGCTTCTCGGATCGCGAGTGGGATTTTGTGGTGGATTATTGCGAGGCCAACGGGATGGCGTGTCTGCCTTGGGGGCCAATGGCGCAAGGCCGCAAGGCCAACGAGGTTGTGGGAAAGATTGCGGCGGCACGAAACGTTTCGACGGCGGTCGTCTCGCTCGCGTGGCTGCTGCGCCGCTCGGCGGTTGTGCTGCCCATCCCCGGAACCGGGTCGGTGAAGCACCTGGAAGAGAACGTCAGCGCGGGTGCTTTCCGGTTGACCGACTCAGAGTTCGCGGAGCTTTCCGCGGTTATTCCCAAGCCCTACTGGTTGCGGGGATAGCGCAGAAACATCGTCGACGGGATTACTGCGATCCGCTGGGCGCAGCGGCAGGTTGCGCAGGGGCACCGTTTTGTGCAGGCTCAGCAGGTGGATTCACCGGCTGATCGAGGCCGTGCTCAGGATCGTACTGATGCCTGACCATCCAATCCTTGAACTTGGCGGTAGGTTCCTCGTCCATCAGGCCATTGTGCTTGAAGTAGGCCGTATCTTCTTTTAGCGTCACCGCCAGATCGCATTCGTTCATCTCTCCCGGCTTGCCTCCCAGCGTAGGGAGGAGGATTGCCAGTTCGCGACCGGGCTTTTTCCAGCGCGCCAAATAGGTTTCAAAGCCCGGCGAAACCATGAGGCGGGCGCCACACTGGTAGCTAAAATCGAAACCCTTAGGCTGGCCGTTTTCATAGAGATTGGCGCGACCTTCACCGTCCACTGCATCCAGCACTCGATTGTAATAATGCGAATGGGCATTGAACTGAAAGATATGTACCCTCAGCGGATAATCAGCGGCGCTCCATTTGCCTGCCCAAGCCACTGTCGCCAGGAGCAAAAGCACACCCAGCACGCTTGAACTACCTATCGTACGGCGCATCGAATCATCCCCCTGGAAATTCTGAAGATTGGATTTCGCAGCCATTCTAAACCAAATCCCGGCATGATGCCGTCGACCCAGCTTTAACAAACTTGGCAGCGGATGCATCGGCTGGCGCGCCTCACGGTTCCTTTCGGTGCCGCCGGTTGTGTTCCGCGTCACGCATCAGCAATACCAGCGGAATGTTGGCTAGGAAGAAGATCCCCATGAGATCAAACGCGTCGGAATAACTCAACAATGCTGCCTGCTGCTGGAGTTGCCGGTAGATGAGGCCGCCAGCCTTGTGTGAGGCCGTTACGGGATCTGATCCCTGCTGCGCCATGTAAAAAGCCAGCCTAGCAAGGGCCTGCTGGCCCAACGAGCTCGACGCCGTGAGATGGTCGCCAAGCGTTTGCTGATGAAACTGCGAACGACGCGCCACAAAAGTAGTCACGAACGAAATGCCTATGCTTGAACCAATGTTGCGCATGGTGTTGTAGAGGCTCGTGCCATAACTCGTCTCCGCCTTCGGGACCGGACTCATGGTCAGCGTCGTGAGGGGCACGAAGAGAAAGCCCAGGGCAAATCCCTGGACGATCTGAATCCAGAAGATGTCCCAAGTGCCGGAATCCAGCGTCATGCGCGCATACCCAAAAAAGCAAAGGCTGGCCAGAGCGAATGCGAAGATCAACATCCAGCGCGCATCCCACCCCTTCCCCAGCAGGTAGCCTACGATCGGCATGCACAGCGCAGTACCGATTCCCCTGGGACTGTTCCAGATTCCCGCTGTGGTCGCCGTCCATCCCAGCAGGGTTTGCATAAACAGCGGCAGGAGCACAAGGCTGCCGTAGAGAATGAAGCCCATCATGGTGGCCAATGCGACACCGGAAGAGAAGGTGCGCGAGCGCATCAAATTGAAATGCACGATTGGGTCCCGGGCGGTAAGCTCCCGCAAGACGAAGGCCCCGAGGCCGACCAGCGCAATCACGGCCAGGGTGCGAATCAGGCTTGATCCGAACCAATCCTTCTCCTGACCTTTGTCGAGCATGATTTGAAGCGCGCCCATCCCTACGGCCAGCATTCCGATGCCCCATGCATCCACGCCCAGCGAACGGCGCCTGAGGTAGTGCGGATCGACGACGTACTGCGAGATCAAGAGCAGGCTCAAGACGCCCACCGGCAGGTTGATAAAGAAGACCCAGCGCCATGACCATGTGTCGGTAATCCATCCGCCCAGCGTGGGGCCCAGAATCGGCGCCGCAATGATCCCCAGGCTCCAGAAGGCCATTGCCTTGCCCTGCTCCCTGCCCGGGAACTCTTCGAGGAGCACAGCCTGCGAGAGCGGCTGCAACCCGCCACCGGTCAAGCCTTGCAAAACGCGGAAGACAATCAGCATGGGCAGGTTGGGCGCGAGTCCGCACAGCAAACTCGAGAGCGTGAATCCCGTTACAGCAAGCAGCAGCAGCCGCTTGCGGCCAAACACTCCGGCCAACCATCCTGTGATGGGCAGAATAATGGCGTTGGCGACCAAGTAGGACGTAAGCACCCACGTGGCCTCATCCACGCTCGACGAGAGCGAGCCTGCGATGTGAGGCAGGCTAACGTTGACCACCGAAGTGTCAAGCAACTGCATGACGGCGCACGACATGACGGCGATGGCCGTCATCCAGCGGTTCGGGGAGATTGTCTGGACGTCGAACGAGGGAGGAATCGGCTTCGCGCGAGGGCTGTGGTCAGTCGCGAGTGAGCCTGGACTCGACGAGGCGCCCACTAGGCCGGGAATGGTGAGGTTAGCCACAATTGCCCGCATTCTTCCGCGGGTGCGGCAAAACGCCGGACGCCGCAGCCGAGGAGTCGGCTCCGTCTGCTAGAGGAGCGGCGGCGATGCAGTTTGCTCGCACAGCCAAGCCTTTGCGCTCTCGCGTCATCTGTCCGGCGCGAGGGGCCCTAATCAATCGAAATGCAAAAAAGGTCGAAGATTAGACCCAGTTTACTGCACAGCGAATTCACGCGCCATGCCGCACAAGGTGGCGAAGGTTTGAGCCGCGCGCTGCTCCCGTCCTGACCGTAGATTCTTCGTCCCGTGCTCTCCAGGAGGATTTACTCTAAATCGAGAGACGTTATGCTGCTCGAATCGCTTCGCCAACAAGTCCTTCGCGCCAATCAGGAGATCGCCCGCCGCGGACTTGCGCCGCACACCTTCGGGAACGCCAGCGGCGTCGACCGGTCCGGACCCAAACCCCTCGTGGTGATCAAACCAAGCGGAGTCGATTACACGGCCTTAACCGCCGCTGAGCTTGTCGTCGCCGATCTCGATGGCAATACTGTCGAGGGCTCGCTGCGCCCTTCGAGCGATCTCGATACGCACACGTTGCTCTATCGCGAATTCCCCCAAATTGGGGGCATCGTTCATACGCACTCCGAATTCGCCACGGCCTGGGCTCAGGCGAACCGCCCGATCCCCTGCCTCGGCACGACACACGCCGACTACTTTCACGGCCCGGTTCCCGTGACTCAGCCACTCTCCGCTGAAGAAGTGGCCTCAGGCTACGTCCGGTCGACCGGCGCGGTCATTGTTCGCTGCTTTCGATCAGCAAAACTCGATCCGGTTGCTGTTCCCGGAGTGCTGGTGGCTGGTCACGCCCCGTTCGCCTGGGGCAAGGACCCGGCCGAGGCCGTCGAGCACGCAGACGTACTTGAGTACATCGCCCGGCTGGCATACCGCAGCGTGCTGCTGGGAGCGCCGGAGGCAGGCATTCCTGGGCACGTCTCGGAATTTCATTACCTTCGCAAGCACGGTTCGAAGGCGACCTACGGCCAGCACTGACCGTCCGGCGGCGTCGAAGCCTTACCAAGGTTTCTCGCGACTCCACCCGATCCCAGGGCGCAGGATGTGGTCAAATTGACACACTCGGACTTCTCGGAACTCCTGTGTTTTAGCTCAGTTGACGAGTGACTAGCGGGGAGGCATCTGCCTACAATTTTCCATAGGCGCATTCGGTTCTGTGGATGCGTGCTCTTGTTTTTTGCACCGACGTTGTGATTTACTTCACGTCAGGTTGACATTTCCAAGCGTTCGAAAGTCCATATCACGATTGTTCTCAGACGATTGACCTGACACCTCTGGCGCAATGCCGCATCCCCACTGCATGGCAACCGACGTGCTTGTAAAGCGATTGATGTAGAAAACTCCCTCTCATGGAGACAAGCCTCCTTAACCGCGTACAGGCTACGCTGCTGGCCTTGGCCACAGCGGCGCTGTTCGTGTTGGCAGTGCTGAATGTCCTTGAGCAGAGGCAATATCCGCAGCCCGACGACGGCGTATGGTGGGGCGAAGCGCCTGGTGGGCTCCAAGCCGAAAAGGTTCTCCCGGATAAGCCCGGCGAGCGTGCGGGAATTCAGGTGGGAGACCTGCTGACGGGGGTCAGTGAATCGCCCACCGCCGATGTAACGCCAGTGACGCTGGTTGCAAATCTGGAGCGCGCCCTTTACGCCACAGGGCCTTACGGACAGGTCTACTACACGATTACGCGCGACGGCATTCCCCTCGAAGCTCCCATCAAAGTCATTCCTGACCCGATGGATCACAGCCTCGAGTTCGGCCTGCGCGTGATCGGCCTGATCTACCTCATCATCGGCTTCTACGTGCTGTTCCGTCGCTGGGGCGCCCCGCGGGCCACGCATTTTTATCTCTTCTGCCTGGTTTCATTTGCGTTCTACGCACTGAAATACACGGGGAAATTCGACACGCTGGATTGGGGCGTCTTCTGGACGAATGTGGTGGCCGAAGCGCTGCAGCCGGCGCTCTTCCTGCACTTTGCGCTCAGTTTCCCTGAAGAACGCTTCAAGAATCTCCGCCGCCGCTGGCTGCTGCCCTTGGTGTACGCCCCGGGCGCCGGACTACTTGCTTTATGGCTCTGGTCAATCGGCACCCGCGAGGCCACCAAGCTTCTTCTCGACCGGCTGGACCAAATCGCCACCGCGTACGACGCCCTCTTCTACGTGTGCGCCGCGCTGCTTTTCCTGCGCAGCTACAGCCGAGCCACCACGCCACTGTTGCGCCAGCAATTGAAGTGGGTCACGCGCGGCACCCTTCTCGCGGTTCTTCCGTTCACGTTCTTCTATGCCATCCCCTATCTACTTCATCTGAATCCGCCGCAACTCTTGACGAATCTGGCTGGCCTATCGCTGGTGTTTTTGCCACTCACATTCGCGTGGGCCATCGTCCGCTACCGCTTGATGGATACGGACCTGATCTTCAAGCGCGGTGTCGCTTACACGCTGGCCACGGCTCTTATTCTCGGCGGATATTTCGGCATCATCGCTCTCATCGCTGAGATTGTGCACCAGCGACTGCCTGAAACGATGCGTGAGTGGGCTCTGGTCATCGCCATTCTGGTAACGGCCGCGGTCTTCGATCCCCTCAAGCGCCGCATTCAAAGTTGGGTTGACCGCGCCTTCGACCGCCATCGCTACGACTATCGCAGGGCGCTGGTTGAATTCGGCCGCGGCCTCGGCTCCCAAACCGACCTTCAGACGCTGCTCAACTCCATCGTCGAGCAGTTACCTCAAACGCTTCTGGTTGCCCGGGTCGCCATTTTCCTGGCGGAAGACGGCGGGCGTTTGCGTTTGGCTGCTTCGCACGGCTTACCGGCCGACGTGAGCGCAGGGCCAGGCAATCTCTCGCTGGGGTTTCTCGACTTCGACCACACCAAGGACCATTCGCACATTTTCTTTGAGAACGCTCAGGCAGCCCTTCACCTGCCGCCTGATCAGCAACGCGCAGCCGCGCTGCTCGACCTCAACTACTATCTGCCTTGCCGCGTGGCCCCGGTGCAATTGGACAACGGCCACGCCGCCAGCCGCACGATTGCAGTCATCGGCCTCGGCCGCACGCTGGGCGGCGACTTCCTGTCGAGCGAAGATGTGGAGCTTCTCGAATCTCTGGCCGGTTACATCGGCATCGCCATCCAGAACGCAAGCCTCTACGCGCGCCTGGAAGAGAAGATTGTCGAGTTTGT
>JBEKRG010000142.1:0-11541 GCA_049518955.1 Occallatibacter sp. | reverse complement strand
AAGTCCGATGTAATACATATCGTCTCTGAGGAGCCTCCGTGGTGTTCTCTGAATCAGCGCCCGCTGAGTTCAGCTTTTTGTAACACCTCGTGCTCCTCTCGGACTTACATTCAAACAATCCAGGCATAACCCGATTCCTGGACTCTGGGGCGTTTATGAGTACTGACCTGCCCCATTTTCCGCACGGTGATTTTACAACTTAGCCAGCAGCCGCCGGAGCTGTGGGAAAGTTGGAAACGCCATCGGCGTTTTCAAAGTGGGCGGAGTCCACGTCTTTTCCATAGCTTATTTCCTGGGCAAATTCTGCGGGCGTCCTATAGTTCAAGCTGCTATGTGGCCGTTGTTCGTTGTAGTCGAGGCGCCAGAAGGTAATCTTCCGCCTGGCGTCGAACAGATTCTGAAACCAACTTACTCGCAAACATTCTTCGCGCAGCCGCCCATGGAAACTCTCCACATGCGCGTTCTGCGTGGGCTTGCCAGGCTGGATATGGACCAGCTCGATCTTCCGCTCGATACACCAAGCCAGGAAATGACGACTGGTCAGTTCGGGGCCGTCGTCGCAGCGAATCGACCTCGGTTCTCCGCGTTGTTCGATGATCTCGTCCAGTACTCGTGTCACGCGCCGGCTGGCGAAGCTAGTATCAACCTCCAGCGCGAGGCATTCGCGCGTAAAAGCATCGACCACGCTCAACACGCGGATCGCTCGGCCCGCCGCGATCGCATCGTGCACAAAATCCAGCGCCCACTCCTGGTTGGCGGCCGTGTACTGGCGCAAGGGAGCGCTCTGTCCGGCGGAGTGCTTTCGCTTCTTTCGCCGCAAAGCAAGTCCTGCCTCGCGATACAAGCGATGGACTCGCTTATGGTTCACCAACTCTCCGGAACGGCGCCGCAGCACTTGCAATCGCCGATATCCGAACCGAGGCTTCTCTCTGGCCAACTCCACCAGGCGAGCCCGCAGGTCATCATCTGAGCTTCGTACCTGATACCGGACGCTCGACACCGCGACCATCAACAGGCGGCAAGCTCGGCGCTGACTGAAGGCGTACTGTTGTTCGAGATGCTCGACAGCTGCCTTCATCGCTACGAGCTCCATCAGTTTTTTCGGATCACCGACTGCAGCGCTTCCTTGTCCAGACTTAGATCCGCCACCAATTTCCGCAGCCGAGTATTTTCATCGCGAAGCTGCTTGGCTTCTGGGGCCTCGCTCACATCCATCCCGCCACACTTCGCCTTCCAGACATAGATGGTGTGCTTCGAGACCCCGTTCTCTCGCGCTACATCCTCGACCTTCCGGCCAGCCTCTACCTGCTTCAGCGCAGTGATCATCTGCGCCTCCGTGTGCCCCCTCTTCGACATAAATCCCCCTCTCCAAATACGATTTCATATCCGGTTCTGTGCGGATTTTGGGGGGCAGGTCAGGTCCTTGCCGGCTACGCGGCCGCCTCCGCAGGTCCCTGACCACTGCGGGCAATCACTAACCACTAATCACTAATACCTGCTTCTCTCACACCCGCCAGTAGTCAGGCCGCCAGTTCTTGATCCGCTCCTTGATCTGCTTGCGGTTTAGATTGTGCTCGAGCGCCTGCTTCGCCAGTTCCACTACTTCGTCGTCGGCCGCAAAGCGCAGTGCAATCAGTTGGTCTTCTGTCAGCCTGTAGATCTGTGTATGCCACTCCGTCGGCGCCAGCGCCTGTAGCCGCAGCCGCTCTTCAAGCCGGATCACCCGGTCCTGCACCTTCAGCGGATATGACCGCATCCGGAACAACATAACTAACCACGCCAGCGAAAGCACCACCAGCCACACCGAGTAGAAGCAGAAATGGTGCACGCAGTAGATGATCGCGATGATGAGGCTGGCGATCGAAATGATAGTTAGGAAGAAATGATACGGAGGATCGAACCGTGCATGACTCTTGAAACTTTGTGGCTCACTCATTCGCTGCGCTCGTTCCTTGCAGGTCCTGATTGGCTCTCGCGGCTGTTGGCGTTGCAGCCACAGCACCCGGAGCCTGTTCACCTGCACTGGCCGAATTCTCTTGGGTCAAGCTTGGCGCTGTCAACGCCGTTAAGTTGCCCGGTCCCAGAACTGTCGGGTTTCTGGGAATCGGGTGATACCGGCCGCGCACCAGATAGTCAACGAACATACCGACCGCAAGATAAGGATTCATCATTGCGATCGGGATCGCATAGATCGTCGTCACGAACGATTCGTCGATGCCCTTGGCCGAGTGGCTCCGGTGCCTGTAGCCCGGAATCTGCGGAATCACAAAAACCGTCAAGGCCGCCCCGGGATTCTTGCGCCCAAACCGCACCAGCTTGTACGTGATTTGCTTCGGTGTCGTCACGCCGGCATCGGGGAAGATGCTGCGCCTGAAGGTACGGGGAAAGTATTCGTTCAGCATCACCCGCGCGAAATCCGCGCAGTTGTTGAAGAACAGATCGAACCGGGTGCGGTTCGGCGAGGCATTCAGCTTCTTGATCAGGGCATCGTCCTCCGCCTCCATCGTCTCGAAGCGGAAAACATAGATGCGCCGCTCATACGCCGCGCCCAGCAGTTGCGTCCACCCGCCGCGCACCAGATTGCCCGGCGACAAATTTGCTCCCAGGTCCTGTAGGTGCTCCTCGCGATAGTGGTCGCGCAACTCCACCACCGTGTCGTGGTCCACGTGCGCGGGAACGTCGGCGGCATTCTCCACCGAATACAGGTAGGGGATCAGCGGAATGGCCACCCAGTCGTATCCGTCGATGCCCTGATAGCGCGCAATCACCGCCCCCAATTCGCCAGGCCCACAGCGGCGTAGCTTCACCGGAGTCTCGGCGCAAATCCGCTCGAAGTAGATCGCGTTATGACCTGTCGGATTCAGGGTGCCGAAGAATCCGTACGGCTCCTCCATCAGCAGAGCCGCCTGCGCGTGGGCTTGAGCGCAAAAGGAACTTGCAGCCAGCGCAACCAACAAGAATGTGATGTTCCAAAGTTTCGAGAGCATCGGTTCCCCTTGGCTTAAGAGTTACTGGTTCTCTCTCATTCAGTATGCACCAACTTCAATGAAGGCCCGATAAATAGGCTCCTGGCGAATCTTCAAATCATTGACGGTCCAGGGTTCTTCCTCGGGAATTGGCGCAGGCAATCCGCGCTACCGGCTGCGGCTTGGCGCCTGTCCATTAGATGCATTTTTCGGCTGAATGTTGCGGTTCGGTGGCCTCGGCCGGCCGGCGAGAGAATTTCGCTCGTCAACCGCGAACTGCGCTACTCATGGGGAGGAACGATGATCGTAGTCTCCTGCACTTCGATCAACCCCGACCCGATTCGCTTCTCCAGCTCGGGCAGGACCGCATCCACTTTCTCGCGCGTCTCAATGAACTCGATCTTGACCGGAAGATGGTCGGAGATCTCGAGGATGTGCGCGGAATGCATCCGGTGCCTCAATCCAAAGCCTGCAACACCCTTCAACACCGTGACGCCGGCGATTCCGCTGTGGAAGAGAAAGTCGAGAATCGTCGTGTAGACCGGAACGTGGTGGTGCTTGGCTCCATCGCTCAGGTACACCGTGACCTTCACCGCCTGACCTGTTGTCAACATGCACTCCCCTTCCCCATTGCCCGATGTGCCCGGCTTCGCTTGCTCATGCGCCGGCGGGGCGCTGGTGGACAACGAAGCATTGAAGCACCTTTGCGGGGAACATGCAACTCCGCCATGCCTTCCGCCAATTCTCTAGAGCAGATCGGCCAGCGCCGTTCCGCACCAGGTGGCGGCAAGGCCCAGGACCAGGCTGCCCACCGCGTAGAGCGCCGCCAACAGGAACGCGCCTGACCGCATGGTCGACAGCGTCTCCCACTCATAGGTTGAAAAGGTGCTGTACGCGCCGATGAAGCCAATGGGTATCAGGAACCTCCATGCAGGATTCAGATCTGCGCGCTTACCAAAATACGTGAGCGTGAACCCGATGATGATGCAGGCCGTAATGTTGATCACGGCGGTTCCATAAGGAAACCTCGTTCCCATGCGGCCTGAGATCGTGGAGCCGACCCAGTACCTCAGGACCGAGCCCAGCGCGCCGCCCGCGGCGATGAATAGATACTTCTGCAATGCCTGACCTCCTTATTCAGCTTATCTTCCTTCGCTAGTCGCCTTTCCATACGAACGTGCAATCACCCTTCTTCTTCCACGGCCGGACGAGCGGGCGCCGCATGATGCTTCCCATGAGCACTCTTCGAGGGAAGAAGATGTTTGGGCAAAAAGAACGTATTGGCCACCAGCGTAGGGATCACTGCACTGGCGATGATCGCCCCCACGAGGAATGAATACTGCGCCTGCGTGATGATCTGGTGATTAAGGCCGAAGAGCGCTGAGATCGTTCCAAAGGTAAGGCCGGTTGACATCATCAGCGTGTAGTAGGCACCGGCAGAACCCTGGTGTTGATGAGCTCTCACAGTGGGAAACACGAACGCGGTCTTCGTCGCCATCTTGGCTAGAAACAGAATGAGCAGCGTCGCAGGGGCAGCGATCAGCGCCGGCACCGATACAAAGGACCCGGCACGAATGAAGTAGAAGGGCGTCAGCAGGCCGAAGGTCAGCGTCCGCAACCTACGAACCAGCATATGGTCCTTACCGACGGTCCCCGCCAGGACGGAACCGATCATGTAAGCCGGCAGAACCGCCTCGCTCCCCGCCCAAACTGCCAGCCCGCCAAGCCCGAAAAGAAGAAACAGAATGTACTTGGTCTCGAGCTCAGACACTCGCCCGCCGTATTTCGCAAAGAATCGCTTCGTAAGAAAAGGAAGAACTGCAAACAGAACCGCGGATACGCCAACAAAAATCATGGTCTTATAGGTGAACGGCGAGAAAATGAGTCCCAAAGCCAGTACTGTGCCAAGGTCGTTCACAAAGCAAGCGGCAAGAATGGCTTTTCCGAACTCCGTTACATTCAGGCCCAGTTCCAGCATCACGGCATACACGACGGCCACCGACGTCGTGGACAAGGCTACCCCGCACAGCCAGCTTGAGCGCATGCTCCAGCCAAGGATGAAATGCCCTACCAGGGTGCACCCGAGAAACGGACCGATAAAACCGGCCAGCCCTACGAGCACGGCTTCTTTCCACTTGGTTTTGAAAATTGTGGGTTCGAGTTCGGCGCCGGCAAGAAAGGTGAGAACGATGGCGCCGGTTCCGGCGAGAAAGGTGATCCATTGCGTGCTGGCAAGCAGCCCACCCGAGCCCAGAAACGCTCCGATAATAAGCTGGGCCACTGTGCCGACGATGATCTCGGAAAGTGCTGTTGCCACGCGAAACCAGATCGCAAGCAATGTCGCAACGAGAGCGAGACCTACCCAGAGTGCAGAAAGTACCCATGCATTCGCCATCGACGAACGCTCCTAATTGTGCATACTCGGGGACCGCGCCACAGAAAGAAATGACTCCGCAACAGGATTCCCTGTCAGGAGTCATCATCTGTCCGGCCATTAGAGGGGACAGCGGTTAAGGGTGAACTCCTTCACCACTGCATTGATTACAACCCGGCACGAGCGTATATGTCAATCCACAACTTCACGGTGAGACCGATCGCACAACTGCGGGTTGTGCTGAGAACCCGCGTCAGCGCTCGTCTCGCTCTGACTTCTCCTTGCGGGATTCCGTCATCGCCACGCGCGTTGTGCGCGTTGCGCCGGCAGCCGCCAGCAGGAAACTCCGCATCTGCGGCGTGAACTCCCTGCGCTCGGCTTCTTTCTGCGCGAAGCTGACCACCCAATACAAAAGACAGCAAAAATAACTCGCCGCTGCAATACGCTCGTATTGTTGGTATTGTGCCTCAGTTGACTGGTGCGTTTCCAGAACCGCAACGGTCAGGCCGACGATGGCGTACAGACCGAATCCCGTCGCGACCTGCAGCTCACGGTCACGCCAGCCTATGGAAAGCAGCTGACTAGCGCCGGCAAGGACCAGGAAAACAAGAACGCGGACGATCCAAGTGGTCTGCTGAAGTTGGATGAAAATAAGACCTTCGCGGCTCGTGAAATGTCCCATACCCGGCAGAGTAGCAAACGGCCAGATCGCCGCACCGGCGACCAGAATCAGCACTCCCAGCAGGACCATGGCGCTGCGAGGCAGAGACGCCCGCAGTGGGCGCAATACTGACCATGCAAGTTCTACGAGAACACACAGGATGAGAGCGGAATCGACGATAGCCCGGGCAAAGTAAACATGAAAGAAAACGCGGTCATTAAGATGCCCGCTTGCGAAGTAAAGACCGAGATTACTGACAACATCCCAGATACAGTAAACACAGAAGACCGGGAGGACGCGCCATATGTGGCGCAAGAAGAGCATGGCGATGACGATTCCGGAGGCCAGGAGACAAGCGACCCAGATGGCAGTGTCGATATGATTGAGAATCATCTGCCTGCCCTCCGCTCCGGGCAACCCGCACTCTTCTGGGGGCCCGAGAGATCAAGGCTGCCAATTCAGTTTACGAGTTTCCTCGCGGGTCTGTGGCACGCAAAAAGGCCTTCCTTTTAGAGGAAGGCCCATTTTGATAAACAGAACTTGTTTGGTGATCGCCGATTTCGTTATGCAGCGTTCGGGGGCGGAAACTTGGTCGGTCCCCAAGGAGCCATCACAGCGACGTTCGGAGGCGGAAACTTGGTCGGTCCCCAAGGCGCCGTCACAGCAACGTTCGGGGGCCGAAACTTGGTCGGTCCCCAAGGCGCCATTACAGCAACGTTCGGGGGCGGAAACTTGGTCGGTCCCCAAGGCGCCATCACAGCAACGTTCGGCGGTGGGAACTTGGTCGGACCCCAAGGCGCCATTACCGCGACTTGTGGAGCCGCCACCACCGCGATCTGCGGAGGTGGAAACTTTGTCGGGCCCCATGGCGCCGCACTGGCAGCACACACGGCCCCAAGGAAAAGAACAATTACGCCGAATTTCAGGGCAGTCAACTTGCGCGAACCCATCCTTCTATCTCCCCGCGGTAGACACAACCGCCTCAGAACTTTGCTTTGTTAGAGTAACCCAAATTGTGTAGGGACGCTACAACAAAAGTGTCATGAAGGATTTTTTCTAGCAGAAGTACTCACTTGCGGAGCGCAGAAGTAACATAAGCATGGGTACTTTTTGCACAGTTTTGTTTTATATTCGCCTTTCCAGTTGATTTCCTTTCCCCGCCAATGCCTGGGACGCCCAATCCTCGGCCAAATCTGACCCATTTGAAGCATCGATTTTCGCCCCGTGGATTGGCTCGATAAGCCTCAACCAGAACGTTCCAAGTTTTGCCGGAGCCGACTCGAACTTGCAGTTGAAGGTTCCCGCGAAGCACGAGTTACCGCCCTTCGACCGTTGCATCCTCATGCGGTTACTAGACTGAAAACTTTGGTGCCGTGGGCCAAATCAACAAAACTGGGTACATTGACAGTTGAGCTATTCTCTTTTGGGCACGATCTATGAACTCTCTGAAATCAGAATCGCCGCTGCCATCTGAAGGGCAATCGACAGCTCATGGTCAGCAAGAAGTTCGCTGTGCCGTGCGGTTTCCTCTTTCTCTGCCAGTCGTGCTCTCAGCCGGCGCAAATGAGATTGCGGGACTCACCCGGAACATCTCCGCAAGCGGTGTTCTTTTCGCTCTTGGCGAGGATTTGCCGGTTGGAACGGATGTCAACTTTTCCATGCGGATGCCACGTGCCGTTCTAGGCGCCCCTCAGGATGTTCTGGTCCACTGCAAGGGACGTGTGGTACGCTGCTCCTCAAGCCACAATGAGCACCTCGCTGCAGCCACAATTGATGATTATCGATTCGCGGAGCATTGAGGTTGCGGCTGGCTTGACGGCAGCCGACTATGGAAATCCTCGACGACAACTCTGAAGGTGAAAGCGTTGATACTCCGGTCAAGCCGGGTACCATTCGCGTAATACTCGCGGATTCCCAGGCGATCTACCGAGTTGGGATTCGGAAGGTCTTCGCTCTTGAAGATGACATCCGAGTCGTCGCTCAGGCTGACTCGTTGGAGAATCTGCGCGCAGCGATCGAGCGTTATCCAACCGACATTGTGCTTTTGGAGGGCGGCATGCTGGCCGGCACGGCCAATGCAATCCCCGAAATCCTGCGTCTCGCCCCCGACGTAAAACTGATCGTTCAGGCCGTTGCGGCTGACGAGAATCACACGGTCGAACTCTACAGGCGCGGCGTTCGCGGCATTGTTTCCCGCTCCATTTCGCCAGATCTCCTGGTTCGTTGCGTGCGCCGCATTGCCGCCGGCGAAACATGGATTGACAACCAGTCCGTCAATTGGGTGATCGATGCCTATCGCGCTCAGGCTGCCGCGCTCGTCAGTCCGCGCAACCAGCCCCGCCTTTCGCCCAAGGAAATGTCGATCATCACCTGCATCACGCAAGGCAAGCGAAACAAGGAAATCGCTTTTCAATTGGGCACTACCGAGCAAGTCATCAAGAATTACCTGCGCAAGATCTATGACAAACTCGGAGTATCAGACCGGCTGGAACTTGCTCTTTATTGCTTGCACAACAAGATCATCCAGTCGGACATGGATGAAGAGACTGTCGCTCAGAAGATTGTCGCCACGTAACGGTAGCCCTTTCTCTCCGCAAAAATCCACCCAATCCCCAGCTTTGCAGGCCTATTCGGACAAACTCGCCTCCGCGCATGATCGGCGCGCGCTCTCGAGCAACCGGATCATCTCCGCCAGTTCTTCGCGGCCGATATGCCCGAGCAGTTCCAGCGGGATTCTCTGAATAACCGGGTCCATGGCGCGCAGCAAATCCAGGCCCGCTTCGGAGATCTGAGTCCAAACCACGCGGCGATCCTGTCGGTCACGGTGTTGGCGGATCAGCTTCAGAAGCTTCAGCCGGCGAAGCAATCGCGTGATGTCGGGCTCCATGGCGATCATTCGCTTGCCGATGGATGCGCACGTGAGCCCCTCCGGCTGCGCACCACGCAGAATCCGAAGCACGTTGTACTGCGTCGAGGTAAGTCCCCAATCACGGGTCCTGTGCTGAAACGCCCGCTGCAGGCAATCCGAAGTGCGCATCACATTTAGGATCGCCTCTTCCTCCAAGCTCGAAAACGGCGTTGCCTGTCCGATCTCAGACTTCAGGCTTGCCATTCAAAACTCCTCCGGGCCTCGCTGCAGTCCTCCCGGACCAACGAAGCACAATTACCTACACCCTAAGATGCATTGGGCAAGATAGTCGTTGCAACAAATATATGCCGGTGCGGGCATCTTCAGCCTGGCGGGGAGAGCGAGCGTAAATCCGCTGTGACGCTCTCGTTGAGAACCTTGAAGTCGGTTTGATGCGCAGTTCGCGTCCTTGCCGGTCTGTTATGCTCCCGCCTGTGTCTGTTCTTGGCCCGTTTCGACAGCTCACCAGCTCTCAGCGCCATGTGTTTCTGGCCGCATTCCTTGGCTGGACGCTCGACAGCCTGGACTTTTTTCTGCTGGTCTTTTGCGTCAACGCAATTGCCGGCGAGTTCCGCACAAACCCCTCGACGGTTCTCGGAGCGGTATTCCTCACCCAGGCCTTTCGTCCCGTCGGCGCGCTGCTCTTCGGCATGTTGGCAGACCGGTATGGCCGTCGTCCCGTGCTTATGGCAAATATCCTGGGCTTCTCAGTCATTGAGTTCGCTTGCGCGTTTGCGCCTACGCTCAATGTCCTGCTGGTATTGAGGGCCCTGTTTGGAATTGCCATGGGTGGTGAATGGGGCGTGGGTGCCGCACTCGCTTTTGAATCTTTGCCCAAAGAGGGCCGCGGCACATTCTCCGGCATTCTCCAGGAAGGTTACGCATTCGGATCGATTCTGGCTTCAGCGGCCTTCGGCTTGTTGTTCGCCGGCTTCCATTGGTACGGCTTCTCTGTTCCCGCCCTTGGCTGGAGAGGATTGTTCATCCTCGGGGCGACGCCCGCATTGCTGGCGTTTTATGTCCAGGCCCGCGTGCCCGAATCGCCGGTCTGGCTCGCCGGAGCCCGCAAGCGGATGGCGCGGACCGCCGTTCATTCCGGGCCCGTATGGCCGCGGGAACTATTCCACTTCATCCCCACTTTTCTATTCCTGATCGTTCTCATGACCGCGTTCATGAGCTTCTCCCATGGAACGCAGGACGTTTATCCGACTTTCCTGGCCGTGCAAATGAAGCTCTCTCCGCAGGCCATCGGCCTCATCGGAGTTCTCTACGGCATTGGATCCATCGCAGGCGGAGTTGTCTTCGGTACGCTCTCTGAGAGATGGGGCCGCAAAAGGGCAATCGTAACTGCGGCGCTATTGGCCATTCCCGTGATCCCTCTTTACGCCTTTGGCCATTCAGCGTTTACGCTCGGAGCCGGCGCAGTGTTGATGCAATTCATGGTGCAGGGCGCGTGGGGTGTCGTTCCGGCCTATCTCACGGAGTTGTCGCCCGCTCCGGTGCGCGCCACTGCGCCCGGTTTGGCGTATCAACTGGGCGGCCTCATCACATCGTGGAACGGCAAAGGGCAGGCCCTTGCGGCCGAGCGCTGGGGTAGCTATCGAGCCGTACTCGCCATCACCGTGGTCGTTGTCGCGCTTTCGCTCGCGGCTTTGGCGGCCATGGGACGCGAGGCCCGCGGCCGCGAGATGATCGACACATAAATCAAGCCCAAACCGTTCCTGTCATGCGCCTTTCATAATCCCTCTGGGTTACGCCATTCCCGACTGCGGCGGCTCGGCAGCATCCCCGGAACCCTCTCGATCATCCGCGACCCGCGACCAAAGTAATCTTCGGCCGTTACCAACTTGCCTGGGAAACATGGTGCCTAAGGATGCAGCGCTTTCCGCCGCGAGTCCCACCTTTGCGGCATTGTTCGAAGGGTTCCAAACCGATAGCGTCGATACCACAGACCTTGGCGCCGATGAACCTGAATGCCAGCTGCAACGCAACCGAAAACTGCTTCAACCGCGGGGCGCGATGAACGAAGTGGCGACATCCTGGTTCATCGCCAGCCGGGAATGCGAATGCACGCAAATGGTCGAAGTTTTGACCCCATGCTTCCACTTTGAAAATCGGGCCTCGCATCGCCATTGCTCATGAACAGGTTCGGGAAAATGAAGCGCCCGCGAATTGGTTTCAGAGCCCTCTGCGGGATTCCGAGTTAGCAATCGCTGGAGCGGCCCAGTGAGCCAGAGTTTCGCACAATTCGTTCCGGCAAACTCACCCCGGCCACCTGTTGGCGTTTCCGGAGACTCCCCCTCAGCGTCCCGTCTCAATCAGACTGGCGAGACAGTGCGGTCGATACGCCGGCTTGAAATCCGCCGCAGCTTGCAGGTGCATCGCCGTCTCGCCATTGGGCTGGCCTTGATCGGACTCGCCCTCGCCCTGATTTACCTGCTCAATTCCTGGTCCATTCGCACGGCTCAGAGTCTGATCGAGCCCCAGCCGGCCCGCTCCGGCAGCATCGGGGACTCGTCGCTCATAACCGCAATGGTCCCCAGGCTTGCGCCGCAGGCAACCGAGACAGCCGCCCGATACGCTGGACGCGATCCCCTTGCAGGGCGGCAATTCCAGATTTCTATTCGCATCG
>JBEKRG010000141.1:0-11574 GCA_049518955.1 Occallatibacter sp. | reverse complement strand
CGATCGGCCGCATCGGAAGCGAATCCAATACCGGTGTCCTGCACCGTGAGTTGCACGCTTTTGTTGTCGCCGCTCTCCGTCTTAATCAGCAGCTCTCTCGGCCGGTCGTCAACACCGCGCATCGCATCCAAAGCGTTATGCACCAGATTCAGGATGACCTGCTGGATCTGGATGCGGTCGCCTTTCACTGGCGGCAGATTCTCAGCGAAGTCGTGCCGGAGCAGGATCCTGTCGCTCTGCAACTCACTCATCGAAAGCGCAATCACTTCCTGAGCCGCATCATTCAGGTCAATCGGCTCAGCAGCAACTTCCTTTCTTTTGAAGAGGGCCCGCAGGCGCGTGACAACCTCCGAGGCGCGATTCCCATCGCGAATTGTCCGTCGTGCCGTTTCGCGCGCACCTTCTATGTTCGGCTGATCGCTGCTCAGCATCCGAAGGCACGTGCTGGCATTTGTCACGATGCCGGACAATGGCTGGTTAACCTCGTGTGCAATGGATGCTGTCAGTTGTCCGACCGTTAAGACTCGCATCATTCTTGCAATTTCTGCGTGAGTGCTACGTAACTCTTCTTCAGCGCGTTTCTTTTCGGAAATATCTCGAATGAATCCGGTAAATACTTTTCCTTGATCCGTAGTCATCTCTCCGAATGAGACCTCGACCGCAAACTCCTCACCGTCGGCCCGCATTGCAGTCATCTCGGTTCCCTGCCAGTTCAGCTGTCTCGCGCCTGTTTCCAGATATCGTTTGAAACCCGCCTCATGGAGTCCACGCATCGCTTTGGGCATGAGAACCGTGAGAGGTTTGCCGATAAGCTCTTCCGGGGCGTATCCAAATATTCGGTTTGTTGCGGGATTCGCCAGAATGATTTTGCCGTTTTCGTCGATACTGACCACGACATCGCTGGCCGTTTCAACCACCACACGGTGTCTCGCTTCGCTGCGCTTCAGTTCATCCTCGGCGCGCTTCCGGTCGTCGATATCGTTCATGAGACCGTACCAGACACTGATCTTGCCTTCTGCGTCTCGCACCGGAACGATTTGAAGCTTGGACCATCGATAAACACCATCGGCACGGCGATAACGGACTTCAGTATCGAGGGGAATTCCATTTGTCACCGCGTGCGTGAATTCTGCGATCACGCGCTCAAGATGATCCGGATGAATCACATCGTTGGTGCGCCAGGCATCCATCTCTTCCTTTGTCTTGCCGAAGTACTCTAGAAATTGCCGATTGGGATGTAAGACCTGACCCTCCGGACTTATGCTGCACACCAATGCGGGAATACTGTCGAGAGTTTCACGGAGCTTGGCTTCACTGCGCTTCAGTTCGTCCTCGGCGCGCTTTCGATCGTCGATATCGGTGGTCAGGACATACCAGCGGTCAATTCTGCCCTCCGCGTTTCGCGCGGGGCGGCCGCTGCTCAAGAACCATTGAAAGGCGCCGTCGGCGCGCCGGAGACGGTGTTCAAGGTGGAGGGGCTCTCCGGTTTCGATCGATCTCGTAAATGACGCGATCGCGCGGGGAAGGTCATCTGGATGGACAAGGTCGTTGTTGGCCCAATTTTGTATTTCCTCGTGAGTCTTGTTGAAGTATTCCAGGAAAGGCCCGTTTGATCGTTCAAGGGCACCAGTCGGACCCAGAATCGAGACCATGCCCGGGATGTTGTCCAAGACGTTGCGAAGACTGGTTTCACTTGCTCGCAGAGCATCATCCGCCAGCTTGCGATCATGGATGTCCGTGGACGTTCCGTACCAGCGCAAAATCGCGCCGGTTTCATCGCGGAACGGCGCAACGCGGATGAGAAACCATCGATACTCCCCATCGTGACGGCGGATGCGGGCCTCGATTTCCCCGGGTTCTCCCGAGACCAGTAACTCCTGCCAGCGGGTCATCAACGGCGGCAAATCGTCCGGATGGAAAGACGCAGACCAACCCCAGCCGTGCGCCTTTTCGGGAGACATGCCCGTGTAATCATGCCAACCTTTGCTTAGAAATTCGTTCGGGCCATCGGGTAAATTGCACCAGGAAAGGGACGGAATGGTATCGATCACTCGCCTCAGGTTGGCCTCGCTAGCCCGCAGTGCACCCACGGCGCGTTTCTGGTCGTCGATGTCGGTCGTCGTACCGACGAATTTGAGGACTCTTCCTTCCGCATCGCGCAAGGGCACCGCTTGCTGGAGATGCCAGCGATAGGTCCCGTCCTGAGCGCGGAGAGACCTGGTTTCGAATGCAAAACTCTGTCCCGAGCGCACTCCATCCCAAAAGGCCTTTGATGCTTCTTCCCGATCTTCGGGGTGGACCGCGGTCATCCAGGCCTCGGGATGCGACCGGACGAAATCGAGGCTTTGACCGGAGAATTCAAGCCAAACTCGATTCACGAATTCCGGTGTCCCATCAGGCTTAAGCGTCCAGGCGGATACCGGAAGATGCTGGAGCAGCCCAACCTGGAGCTGCAGCACTTCGTTGGCTTCGGCAAGCTCCCTTGTTCGCTCCGCGACCCGCCGATCGAGTTCGTTGGCGATCCGTTTCTGCTCGCTCAAGAGCCGCGCCTGCTGCAGTCCCACAGTTACTTGATTGGCCGCCACGACCAGAAGCAACCGCTCAGACTGCGACAGGAATTCAGCCCGTTCCGATCCGGCTACAACCATTCCAATTTCGCCATCGATTCCCAATTGCATTGATAAAAGCGAAATCTCTTGCCCACCAGGATGGCTGCGCACCGATGCCGGCCACTTCTGTGGGTCATCTCCGAATCGCTCATTGAGGGCGCGGCGGATCTTATCCTCACTCTGTTTCGCAGCGTAATGCGGCGCAGTCCTTAATACTTCGATCGGCTCTCCATCGCTCTCGATCCTGACGCGCGTATAGAGGAAATCCAGATTCAGTGTCGCCATCAGAGCATCGTGGAAAGTCGTCACGATTTTGCGTGGCTCTTGCCCGCTCCAAACCGCAGGCAGTGCCAGCACGCTAACCAGATCGCTCATCGAGCGCTGAAGGTGCTTCAACTCCGCTGTGGAATCGCTTAATGCCATCTCAGGACTCCTGAATGGCCAGGCTGCCGGAACTGGACCGGCGCGCGCGATATTCCCGGAGGAATTCCTCTGGCGGAGTGAAGAATGGATTCTGCTGCAGGAAGCCGCCAATAATCACCAGGGGATGTGTGCGAAGGATATCGATGATCGCATCGCCTCTGAATTGGGAGAGATGGTAGGTGCAGATGACCGCGTCGTCATGCCGGCTCCAGACGTCGTTCACGCGCGATTCAAACTCAATCACGTTCTCCAGCCGGGCCTTATCTCCAACCACCCAGTCCATTCGGCACACGATGCGACTGAGCGGGAACCCTCCCGGCGCATTTCCTGAAGCGAGTTTCTCGAATGTCTCCAGCATCCGGTCCTGATCGAACTCACCATCGCGAAGATAGGCTTCGGTGTTGATCTTGATTTCCAACTGCCCGGCCTGCTCGGCAGCCGCCGAGTCAATTCCCGCGGAAGTCAGCCGACGCAGATGTTCATCCCGCTGTCGGGGATTCACAACATGAATGGCCTTGTCCCCTTGCTCAATTCCCTCTTTTATGAATGGAAGCAGCACGCGATATTCTTCGTCATCGCTCGAGAAGAGCGCACAGATATGGCGAACTGCGCCAAGCTGGGAGCCGGCTAATGAAATTGGTAACGCTGTCACGGTCATTTCCGATCCCTCTGTAAAACTCTGCTCGAACAAGGGTCTTGATCGCATCGGAAGCGAAGTGAACTCCAGGACGCCCGCTAAGTGAGCATCCTGCCGAAAACCTTTCCACTTTCAATGAGTCGATTAAGAACGTGGCGGCGGAGCAGCCTGAATTGGCCCGGCGCAGGGGTTGTGGGCGCAAATCAGAAGGGAAGCGCGCCAGCCACTAATCGTTTAGATATCATACCCCCATTTACAGCCCGGGTCCCCAGATAGAGCCGCAGTGGGTTAAGAAAACGTTACAATCTGTACCGTCCAGCAAGCCTTCGGTACTTACACCTCACAGAGACTGTTGTGGGCGAGACAGTTCCTCACGTGGTAAAGAAAACTCGCTGAACTATGCAATCCCTGGCGCCTCGTGATCCTGCCGATTGATACCAAGGCATCAGTCAATACTTTTGTCCAATAGATTCGCCCAGACTTTTCTGGCGTAATCACAACTGTGCGACGCATCCGAACGAATCGGACCCGAACACTGCAGATGGCGCCAGAAGGATCTCCCGGCCGGCGCACAAGGAGCACCGTTATGACGACCGCAACTGTTCGCATTGGAGACGTAATGGCCACTCAGAGGCGTCAAGCGCATTTCGCGCAAACGAATTCTGAAGCCATCGCGAACGAGCAAAACACGGACAGACTACACATTGAGCGACACGGGCATGACGAATGGACGCAAAGAATCGAAGAAGCTTGGCAAGGCCACCTGGAGACTTTGCAACAGTGTCTGTGCGAGCTTCTTCTAAAGAATCAACAGCTAAGAATGGCTCTGATCGCGGAAAACGGACCAGAGCGGAAACATAGAAATGCCGGCAACTTCTAGGGCGCCAGGGAAAACTCTCGCACGTTTGCGGCTTGGATCTTTCAACCCTTCTTTGCCTTCTGGGGAGGAGCCAGCGCCACCGCAGCTTCCCCGGTGAGCAGGAGGAATGTGAACGTCTCCTGCAGATAGAGGCGGACAGACTTATCGGAGTGGCTAAGGTAGCCGATGGAGACGTCCTGGCCAATGTGCAGTTCGAAGTCGCCGCCACGTGTAGTCACAACAAAAGCGCCGGAAATGGCAGGCGCCCAGATGATTTGGTCGTCGACCAGCCTTTTGACATGCTCCAGCACCGGGTAACCGTGGTCGCTGGTTTCAGCCAGCGCGGTGTAAGCATCGGCTCCGAGTAGCACAGCGTATGGGCCGTTGACGCCCACGAGACGCAATCTGCTCAGGCCATGTGCGATGGCTTCAGGATACTGGCGAACGTCGGCTGGCAGAGCCATGATTGGATTGCTATTCCCTTTGCGAATTCCCTCGATTCCGGCGGCGGCATAACCCTCAAATATGGCTCCGTCCTCCGCAAAGGCGAGCTGGCGCGCGGCGTCCTTCGCGGGTTGCCAGTCGGAATCATTTGCGCCACGCTCGACATCGTCGATCGCCTGGCGATCTAGTTCGAATGGGATACGCAGCTCCACTAGGGCATTCACTTCGCGTTGGGTTGCGACGATGCTTTTCGCTGGTGCGGCGATCGCCCGCAGGTGGCCGGTGCCAACAGCAGACAGGCCCGTGCCGGCAGGACCCTTTACGTCGACGGCCCGCCGTCCGGCAAGGTAGCGCTTAAGCGTACGCGACGTTTCGGCTTCAATCTGCGCCCAGGCCGAGTCGGAAATGGGAGCAAGGTCGCGATGGAGATTATTCATGTTGTATTTCTCCTTTGAGGGATCCGATGCGAAGTGAACCGTCGGGCACCGCTGAAATGGATGAGGCAGTTCCGTCCGCCGCTGACGCTGAGGGAGCTTCTGCGACCCCTGACTGGTCTTCAGCAACGCTCTCCAGGAAAGTCGCCGTTGGAACGAAGAACAGGTTTCCAGTAACAGCCCGGCTGAAGTCAAGCAGGCGGTCATAGTTGCCGGGCGGCCTGCCCACGAACATGTTTTCCAGCATCTGCTCGATGGTGCTGGGGGATCGGCTGTAACCGATGAAATAAGTGCCAAATTCACCTTGCGAAGGGCGGCCGAAGGGCATGTTGTCGCGCAGAATCTTTATTTCCTTCCCGTCTTCAACGATGGTCGTGAGCGCGCTGTGCGCCGATGTTGGTTTGACCGAGTCGTCCATTTCAATATCTGAAAGCTTCGCCCGGCCGATAATGCGTTCTTGCGCCTCCGTGGAGAGCGCGTTCCATTCGTCCACGTTATGCAGGTACTTCTGCACGATGACATAGCTGCCGCCGGCAAAATTGGCATCTTCGTCGCCGATGAGAACCGCGGCGGTCGCGGCCGCTCCCCTGGGATTCTCGGTTCCGTCGACGAAACCCAGCAGATCGCGGTCATCAAAGTAACGAAAGCCTTGCACCTCGTCGACCGGCGAAACGGCATTTCCGATGCGAGCCATAATCTGCGTGGCCAATTCGAAGCATAGGTCCATGCGCTTGGCGCGAATGTGGAACAGCAGGTCGCCCGGTGTCGACACCGCGTGGCGCTCCCCGGCGCGAATTTCTCGGAACCGATGCAATTCCGCCGGCCGTGGTGACCCGAGTAGTCGGTCCCACGCCTCGGACCCGATCCCCATGACGCATGAAAGTCCTCCTTCCAAGTCGCGAAATTCTACGGCGCGAAACAACTTGGAGAGGTCACCGCAGAAAGAGCGGAGCGTGGCGCGATCGTCAGTGCCCGGGTTGAGCGTCACGACCAGGAAGATTGCGGCACGCGTGAGTGGCGCGGATACAGCCTGCGGTAGGGATGCCAATCGATTTGGTAAGTCGGTTGCGCTCTTCGGATCGGGATTCATCAGGCTGGCCCCTAAAACACAACTGTAACTCGACTCAAAGCGGCTCTCAACAACATTGTGCTCGCGCTTCCGCTTTTTGACGCATTGGCCTCAGCGTCTCTTCTTGGGTTTGTATCATGTAGGTCCGGACACAAGGAATCCGGCTATCCTTATTCACGCGCTCGTCGGCCCAACAGAAAAAAGCGTCAATCGATACCATCGTCCAATAGACCGGTCTCCCATCTTGTGGGCTAATGGCAAAGAGGTGTCTGGTCCGAACTGAGGTTGAGGCGCTGACATCGAAGGGCACAAGCTTCACCCAAATGAAGACAATTGAATCGGAGCATTCGGCACCACGAATCCACCCTTCAGGCTCGTGCAAAATGTCGGCGCAATGACACTCGTCGATGATTTGACATCCGAGATCGTGAACGGGCTCAAATTTGCACGGGATGACGGCTTCATGAACTTCACACAAAAGCACAGGAGAGAACGGTATGCCAACGGTTACAACCAAAGACGGTACTCGGATTTTCTACAAGGATTGGGGCCCGAAGGACAAACAGCCGATCGTATTTCACCATGGCTGGCCTCTGTCGTCCGACGATTGGGACAATCAGATGCTGTTCTTTCTTGCCAATGGCTACCGGGTCGTGGCGCACGACAGGCGTGGTCATGGTCGCTCCTCGCAGGTCGACACCGGCCACGACATGGATCATTACGCGTCCGACGCCTCGGCAGTGGCTGAGCATCTCGACCTGAAGAATGCGATCCATATCGGGCATTCGACGGGCGGCGGCGAGGTGGCGCGGTACGTCGCCAAATTTGGCCAGCCTCAAGGCTGCGTCGCAAAGGCCGTGCTGCTCGCCTCCGTACCCCCGCTCATGCTCAAGACCGAAAAGAACCCGGGCGGCACTCCGATCGACGTATTCGATGGATTGCGCAAAGCGCTTGCGGACAACCGGGCGCAGTTCTTTCTCGATCTCCCATCGGGGCCGTTTTACGGTTTCAACAGACCCGGCGCGAAGATCTCGCAAGGAACGATCCAGAACTGGTGGCGACAGGGAATGATGGGCAGCGCACAGGCTCACTACGAAGGCATCAAGGCTTTTTCCGAGACAGACCAAACCGACGACCTGAAAGCGATCACGGTACCGACTCTTGTGCTGCAGGGAGACGACGATCAGATCGTCCCTTACAAAGACGCTTCACTGCTGCAGGCGAAGTTACTCAAGCAGGCCACGCTCAAAATCTACCCGGGCTTCCCTCACGGCTTGATGACCACTCATGCCGACGTGGTCAATGCGGACCTGCTGGCATTCGTCCGAAGCTAAAGGGGCGTTTCGCGTGGATCCAGCCGGAGAGATCGATTCAATCGGATAAGGGCCGGAACTTCACGAATCGATGATTTGGCTGCCCCCCAGGGATTCGAACCCCGATATGCTGATCCAGAGTCACAGAACCTATTTTTCCTACAATTTGGCAAATAAACCACTTATCTGGTATCATCAATTATATCAGTGACATGCTGTGCTGGTTAACGGACACCCAAGGTCACAGAATGCCACATCTGCGCATTTGGTACGGACACAGTGCGGACACGGGAGCGTTCATGGCACAGAGAATTACGCAAAAGCTTATCTCGAAACTGAGCCCTCCGCCCCAGGGCAACTACGTCGAATACGACAGCGAAATTCCCGGATTTGGGGTTCGAATCACGGCTGCCGGCATCGTGGCCTTCATTCTCAATTACCGGATCTATGGACGCGAACGACGGTATACGATTGGGCGCTATCCCGAGTTGACGGCTACAGCCGCTCGGGAAAGGGCTCTCCAACTCCGAGGTCGGGTTCTCGACGGACACGATCCACTGGAGGAACGCGAGAGGGATCGATCCGAGCCCACTCTGAGTGATCTGACGACGCAGTATCTAGAGAAATACGCGGCCATTCACAAGCGGCCGACCAGTATTAGGAACGACCGCCAGATGATCGAAAAGATCATCGTTCCGAAGTTGGGAAAGCTTCGTCTTAGGAGCATTGGCAAAAAGGACATCGAAACTCTTCACGCCTCGCTCAAAAGCACCCCCTATCGGGCGAACAGGGTGCTCGCTCTTCTCTCAAAAATGTTCACCCTTGCTTCTCAGTGGGGCTTGCGAGCCGATAATCCCGCGCACGGAATCCCTCGCTTTCAGGAGGACCGACGCGAACGTTGGTTGTCTGCAGAAGAGATTGGCCGCTTTTGGGATGCGCTGGGCAAATACAAGGACCAAAGTGCTGCAGATGCCCTTCGCCTGTTGCTGTTGACAGGCTCTCGTGAAGGCGAAGTCCTGACGTCCGATTGGGATCAGTTCGATCTCGAACGTGGTATCTGGACAAAACCAAGCCACCACACTAAGCAGAAGAAAATAGAATACGTGCCTCTCAGCAAGGCTGCGGTCGCTCTATTGATTGAAATGAAATCAAAAAGTTCAGGTGGGCCACTATTCCCCGGTGCGAAGAGAAAGGGCAAGGGCGGCAAGCTCACTGGTGGTGATAAGCGTGTTTCGCTGAGACGACCCTGGGTCCAGGCGTGCAAGGCGGCAGGATTAGTCGAGGCGATCAAGGTAAAAGGCAAGAAACAGATAATTACCCGGCATCGTCCTCTAGTCCGAATCCATGATTTGCGGCATACGTATGCGAGCCATCTCGTTTCTGCTGGGATGTCGCTCCAGATCGTAGGAAAGCTGCTGGGGCACACTCAGCCCCAGACCACTGCCCGATATGCGCACGTTGCAGACGCAGCACTCCGAAACGCAACCGAGAGCTTTGCCACGATACTTGACAAACGGAGTTAGTAAGTAAGAGTTACGTCCGCCGCGCACGGTTGGTTACCAAGTGGCTGCTCAACTTGACATGGAAGCGCAGACCGCACAAGATGAGGTAGATTGCAAACGATGAGTAAGAGCCAGAATGCTCCCAACGGGGTTGGTTGGCTACTTCATCGGGAGGCATTTATGGCAACTCAGTCGATAAAATTAATCGATTCACCAGCCGCATCCACTTTTCAAGAGCCTTCATCGAAACAACTGCTTCTTGATGGTTACGTACGCCGCGAGGAACTTGCTCAGCAACTCGGCGTGAGCGCAAGAACAATTGACAGATGGCATATGCTGCGATCTGGCCCGCCCCGTGTTGCCGTTGGACGCACAATTCTCTATAACATCCAGTCAGTGCACGAATGGCTGCTTTCCAGAGAACAGCAGCCATTCACTGTCAAGAGGAGGGGGCGTTGTTCAGGTCTAAGCTCGAAACCGTGGTCAGGGCCAGACTGATCTTTGCAATCCATTGCAGCGATCAGAGCAAGATCAAAATAACACGAGCTAAAGAGCAACTATGGATCATAGAAGCAAATCGAAAGCTAAGCGGGCGAGCCGGATGATCTTTCGGAGCGGGAAAAAGGGCTTAAAGGTTGAATACTCGCCTTATCAGAAAGCCGGCCGCGGGGGAAATTCTGGTCTGAACGAGCCTTGGGAAGGACAAGACCTACCCACAGCTCTGAAGCCTCCACAAATTGCAATTCTTGTTGCGCCCCCATGCCCAGCCAAGGAGTTAAGCAGTCCGAATTAATCGCCGCATCGCGGCAAGTGTAACAGCAGTTGAACTGATTTTTCCTGTCGGCGACGACAGGCGATTGTAAAGCGGTTGTGGCTCGCCAAGGCGTTGACTAGACGGCACGGATGCCAAAGTGCATTGCGGATGCGGGCGCTGAGGGGGAACGGACGACGGGGGTTGCGCATTATTCAAAGAGCGCATTCTTCGCAGAACCTGATCGTAGGGCTGAGTAGTCCGTTGTGATACCGTGGCTCGGATCGTCAGACCGATCATCTCTTTGAGATGGTTACACAAGCGAGCCAGAACAACACCAGCGGGCGAAGTGACCATACGGTCATGCGAATGCAGGCTGATACCTGGTAAAGGTATCAGTCGGCTCAGTTCCCACCGATCATACGCCTGCTTTTGCGCGAGGCTAAGCCGAGCGCGAGTCCAAGAAGAAGAGAGAGAATCAATGAGTGATAAGAAAGAATTCAAACTAGCTACCTACTGGCAAACTCAGATGTCCCTTTACAAAGGAACTGCTTCGCTCCCCTTGACTCCCCGAGAGCTTGGGCAGATCAAGTCGCTATTCCTCAAGACGGGAATGTTGTCCAGGCGGTTGATAACCTTTGCCTTTCAGCACTGGGAACAGTTTACGGCGGAAGTAATGTCCACTACAGGCTCTTCCACTTGCCCCCCACATCCGCACATAGGCTATCTATTGGCACATTGGGACATTGCCATTCCCCTTATGGTCACACTAGACATCGTTGCTGAGGATGAAGCCCAACTCGCATTGGCAGTTGTGCAACTCTTGGACTAGCCGTGTGAGTCGGCTCTTATTTATGGAAAAATGATTCGTCGTGCGGAATCGAGTTGTAATTTGTTCTAACCAAGCAGTGATTTATTTGTGGCCAAGCAAGAGGACGCGAGACCAGGTCACCAGAATCCCGCTTATATTCCTGGGTGATCCCTTCCTATCTATCTCTTCTCTGGCTCTACACTCACCGTAGTTTCTACATCCCGCTATACCCATTCTCCATGAAGCTCAAGCAGCCACCAGGCTCTTTCTTGATTGGTTCCTATATCATTCCCTCACTTGCACTGCTGGCACCTCAAAATGACCACGTATCGTCGAATTGGCTACATTTGACCTCCGAATGCGAGGGCTCTACAACCCCGTGTGCCTACACTCTGATCTGCCGGAGTTGCGATTCCGGATTTTGAAATAGAGGCAAGACGGACCTTCTGAGAAGCAATCAGTAAGACATTCGGCAGCGAAACTGAAGGTGGAATTGGCCTTTTTCTGAGCGTCTGGTGTTTTCTACACAGCGAGTCATCTGCAATCAATTGCAGAGCTATCCGTCACAGTCTTCTGTCCCTGGTAGTGGTCATCCTCGGGGTGACCTGCCCCCGATTTCTCAACCACTGATAACTGGAGTTTCTCGGTTTTGGTTTGACTCCGAGATTATCTCGCAGCCGCCGTCGAGGCTGTGTAAATGTGGGAAGCGTTCTGTGCTTTCC
>JBEKRG010000140.1:0-11726 GCA_049518955.1 Occallatibacter sp. | reverse complement strand
CCATTATGGCCAGAGTGGAGTTCCCCTCTACTCATCAACAGGCCGGATATATGTACGCGTCTCTTTCCCGTTGCCCATCGAAGAAAGCTCTTGCATACGAGGCGGGTCCATATATGCCCCCGGAAAACTCTACCAGTTGAAGCTGGAGTTCTCTCGTAATCTAAGCGGGGTGACGGAGCGATGAAGAAGAGCCGTTACACGGAAGAGCAGATCATCGGGATCTTGAAGCAGCATGAGGCCGGGGTGAGGACGGCGGACCTTTGCCGGGAGCACGGAATCAGCGCGGCGACGTTTTATGGCTGGAAGTCGAAGTTCGGCGGCATGGAGGTCAGCGAGGCGCAGCGGCTGAAGGCGATGGAGGACGAGAACCGTCGTCTGAAGCTGCTGGTCGTGGAGCTGAGTCTGCATGGCGGGGCGCTGCAGGCCGTGATCCGAAAAAACGGGTGGAGCTTGCCGGTCTAAGAGACGAGATGGCGTTCGTCTCGGTTGAGTTCCGGCTGAGCGAACGCACGGCCTGTAAGCTGCTGGGCGTGGAGCGGTCGAGCTATCGGTATGAGCCTTGCCCGGACCGCAACATCGAACTACGCGAGGCGCTGGTAGCTGGCTCGGCAGAAGCCGCGCTACGGCTATCGAAGGCAGCATGCCTTGCTTCAGCATAGAGGCCACGAGGTCAACGTGAAGCGTGTTTACCGGCTGTATTTGGAAGAACGGCTGGCGGTTCGGCGCAGGACGCGCAAGCATCTGGTGCGGGATCGTGCCTTGGAGCCGCGACTGATCCGTCCCAACCAGGAGTGGGCGATGGACTTCATCGTGGATGGTCTGGCAACCGGGAGGATGGTGCGGATCCTCAGCGTGGTGGATGCGTACACGCGCGAGTGCTTGGCGCTTGAGGCCGACACCAGCCTGGGCAGCGGACGCGCGTAACGCGTGTGCTGGAGAGGCTGATCGAAGAACGTGGCCGGCCAGAGAACGTGCGCTCGGACAACGGGCCCGAGTTCACCTCGCGTCGCATGCTGGGCAGGGCGGAAGACTGGAAGGTTGGGCTGGTGCACATCCAGCCGGGAAGGCCGATGCAGAATGGCCATGTCGAGAGCTTCCACGGAAGGTTGCGCGACGAGTGCCTCAACGCGCACTGGTTCCGCACGCTGAACGATGTAAGGAGTACCTCGGCAAGCTGGCGGCAGGAGTACAACTGCGAGCGCCGGCACAGCTCGCTCGACTACAGAACGCCGGAGGAGTTCCGGCAGAGGGCAGGCTATGCAGACGTGGAAAGCAAAGAGCGCTTCCCATATCTGCACAGCCTAGACGGCGGCTGCGAGGTAATCTCGATGCTAAGCCCAAACCGGGAAACTCTGGTTATCAATGGTTGAGAAATCGGGGGCAGGTGAGTCGGTCACCACCGCGAACGAGGGCAAATTGCCGTCGTGATCCAACAGAAGATCCAGTTTGATAGCGCCCTTCCGCCGCCGGTACTTGGCCCAGTTGAACATGGTTGCCGACAAGTCGATGATGCTACCGTCCAGGCTCATTAGCTTATTCTTGAAGCGGAACTTGCGGTATGCGCGTTGCCGTCTCAGTCCTGAATTTCCCGATAACTGCATGAAGGTAGACTCGTTTAGTTCCCGCAGGCGGTTGGCGTCGGCATACGCCAGGGTCGATTTCTTCGGCGCGGCGCTGATGCGCAGATGCTTCAACGCCGATTCGCAACCGGCTAGCCCCATGCAGACTTCGCGCAGCGAATTCATATGCGCTACCTGGCAAAGCAGCATGGCCGCGAACTGTCCCCAGCAGGTGAGCCTCTTGGCGCTGAACTCGGCTTGATGTTGTTTGAAAGCTTTTGCGAACTGTGCAAGGTGGAAAAAGTTGCAAAAGTTGCGAGTAGACAGTGCATACTTGAGTCATGGCTGATCCTTTCGTCTCTGCCTATGGCCCTATTCGGGGGCCCACTTCAGAGTAACGGGGATCATTCCACAACCATACCCCTCCAACCCGGACACCAATCGGTCTATATTGGACAGCAATGCGAATAACAGAAGTGCAAGTTGGATAGGCGTGGTTACTCGCGAAGCGGTCCGACGTGGTTCATGGCTGTCTCAGCGCCTTTGAATTTGCTACAGAATCAGACGATCCCATCTCGCACATGAGAAAAGCGCTAATCACCGGCTGCACTGGCCAGGACGGCTCATACATAGCTGAGTTCCTTCTCGCCAAAGGATACGAAGTCCATGGTCTCAAGAGGCGTGGGTCGAGTTTCAATACCAATCGCGTTGACCACATTTTTCGAGATCTTCACGAAACCGACAACCGCTTCTTTCTGCACTATGCCGATCTCACAGACGGCAGCTCGCTTTCCTCGCTTCTACACAACCTTGAGCCAGACGAGATCTACAACCTGGGTGCGCAGAGCCATGTAAAGGTGAGCTTCGAGATTCCAGAATACACCGCAGATGTCGTGGCCTGCGGGACCCTGCGCCTACTCGAGGCCATGCGGCTAACTGGCTTCAAGTGCCGTTTCTATCAGGCTTCATCGAGCGAAATGTTCGGCAGCGCGGCGCCTCCTCAAAGCGAGGCTACGGCCTTTCATCCGCGCAGTCCGTACGCCTGCGCCAAAGTTTTTGGCCACAACATTACCGTGAACTATCGCGAAACCTATGGAATCCACGCGTCGAGCGGTATTCTCTTTAACCATGAATCTCCGCGACGCGGTGAGACCTTTGTCACGCGCAAGATCACACGCGCAGTTGCACGCATTAAGTACGGAGTTCAACAGAAACTCTTTCTAGGTAACCTGAATGCCTACCGCGATTGGGGGTATGCGCCCGATTACGTTCGCGCCATGTGGCTGATACTTCAACAGGAACGGCCAGACGACTACGTGATCGGCACCGGAGAGGCCCATTCGGTCCGCGAGTTCGTTGAGCTTGCCTTCGCAACCGCTGATCTAGATTGGCATAAGTACGTGGAGATTGACCCTCGCTACTTTCGACCAACCGAGGTCGACTACCTCTGCGCGGATGCCACGAAAGCGCGGAAGGTTCTGGACTGGAAACCGACTGTAACCATCACGGAGCTGGTCCGTATCATGGTTGAGGCCGACATGAAAGAGCTGGAAGCCCGTATCAAGGGTGGAGCCGCGGCTCTTCAGCTTGCGTCCGCTAGCGAAGGCAGACTTCTGTGACCGATTTGCACAAGAAGCGAATTGTGGTCACCGGCGGAGGAGGGTTTCTTGGACATCATCTGATCGCGCACCTTCAGAAAATGACCTGCCGCAACGTCTTCGTTCCGAGACACAACGAATACGACCTGACGGGCTTCGACGCAATTGAACGCATGTTCGATGAACATCGGCCGGAAGTTCTCCTTCACCTAGCAGCTGCTGTGGGCGGCATCGGCGCAAATCGTGCCAACCCGGGCCGATTCTTCTACGAAAACGCGATCATGGGCATTCAACTTATCGAGGCCGCGCGACGTCACGGGGTAGAGAAGACGGTGGTTCTGGGCACAATTTGCGCTTATCCGAAGTTCACCCCGGTACCATTCCGTGAAGAGGAGCTGTGGAATGGCTATCCGGAGGAGACCAACGCCCCTTACGGGCTGGCAAAGAGGGTGTTGCTCGTGCAATGCCAGTCGTATCGTCAACAGTATGGAATGAACGCAATCTTTCTTCTGCCCGTGAATCTCTACGGGCCGGGCGACAACTTTGATTTGCACTCGTCTCACGTGATTCCCGCTTTGATCCGCAAGTGCCTCGAGGCAGTGAAGGCGGGGTATCAGGAGATTGTGCTGTGGGGCGACGGCTCACCTACCCGCGAGTTCTTATATGTGGAAGACGCGGCGGAGGGAATCGTTTTGGCGACGGAGAAGTACGACAGATCCGATCCGGTGAACCTGGGCAGCGGCATGGAAATTTCGATTCGAGACCTTGCAACGATGATCGCGAAGATGACCGGCTTCACAGGGCGGATTGTGTGGGATACAAATCAGCCGAATGGTCAGCCACGCCGGCGTTTGGACGTTAGCCGGGCAGAAAGGGAGTTCGGATTTCGGGCAGCAACACCGTTTGAAGTTGGCCTGCGCAAGACGATCGATTGGTGTCTCAGTTCCGTGTTGTGCAAGGAAATGCTGTGAGACTCCAGGATGTTGTAATTCTCACGATCTCCGCCGAAAGGCAAGCGATACCGTATCGGACTGAGATCCGACGCCGATATTGAGACAGCGGACGATAAGATCCATGCTCAAGCAACTATGAATTAGAGCCGCAGGGTTCAGACCAAGCTATGAATCAACCAAACGCTTTTTCCAACGCAACATCTGCCTGACGTTTGCGTGGACAACGAGGCCGTCTGACAGCGGACTAAAGCGGCCCGAATCTTCTTCTATAAACTGATCTTCACTACGCCGCACATCTTATCCTGTTATAAACTGCGGCGCAGGAAAAAACCGGAGTAAAAACGTGAGCAAAAGAGCGGCTGTGATGACCTATTTCCGATTTGCGACTGTATTGGCTGGGCTTGCCGTCGTGCCCGCTGGTATCCTTGCCGCTGGGCAACAGGGGGCACCGGAAGGTGTAGGACAATCCGCTAGCAATTCGAATGGTGCCGAATCCGACTGCGAGGCTATCACGGATGGTTCGCCTTATATTCCCGTCGACAGTTGGGTGTATCCGGCCATGCTGCGGCTGTATTCACTGGGATATGTGGACACGGTGTATCTGGGTCTGCGGCCATGGACACGCGCAAGCGTGACGCACATGCTGGAAGAAGCCGGTGACCTGATCGAGGACAGCGAAGCGGACGGAGATCGGGACGCGGATCGGGCGCGGGAGATATACGACGCAGTCAACCGCGAGCTGCACTCCGATTTGGTGGGCCCTTGCGGCCAGCATAAGGGCACTGCGCGGATCGAATCGGTTTACAGCGTAGTACGTGCCATCAGCGGCACACCCCTCGATGACAGCTTTCATCTCGGGTCGACGATCGTGAACGATTATGGCCGTCCCTTCGAGAACGGATTCAATAACTACTCCGGCATGAGCGGCTATGCAACCGCGGGGCGATTTGCGCTCTATGTGCGCGGCGAATTTCAGAACGCGCCATCGGCTGCGGGCTACTCGGCCACACTGGCTCAAACGCTCTCCAATGTTGATGAGACGCAGTACTTCATTCCTTCAAGTACGCCGCCCTACGGCCCGACTGCGGCCGTGTATAACCAAACCACGATCCCCCAGGGGCCGATTGCCACGGCGACTCAAGGGCGCTTCATCGAGGCCTATCTCTCCTACCAATATCTGAACCACGTTTTTTCCATCGGCAAGCAGGACCAGTGGCTGGGACCTGCGCAGGGCGCGAGCATGGCCTTTTCCAACAATGCCCAAAACTTCTATGCCCTCGAGATCAACCGCATCGAGCCGCTCAACATTCCTCTGCTCTCGCGTCTCACCGGGCCTTTCCGTTATGAGTTCATTCTGGGCGCGCTGCGCGGCCATACTTTCATGCCCAATCCTGCGTACGAAGCGAACCCTTCATCGAGCCTACCCAACGTGATCACTCCCGGCGATCCCTGGGTGCACGTGGAAAAGGTTAGCTTCAAGCCGTACAAGGATCTTGAGTTCGGCTTTGAGCGCACGGTGATTTGGGGCGGCAAGGGTCATTCTCCGGTCAACATCCACGACTTCCTGCGCAGCTTCTTCAGCACCTACTCGCCTGCCGGCTCGATCAAGAACGGCCCTGCTGATCCTGGCGCGCGCTTTGGCGCATTTGACTTCACCTGGCGATTGCCCTTCGTGAGCCATTGGCTCACGCTCTATACCGACTCGGAGGTGCACGACGATGTTTCGCCGATAGACGCTCCGCGCCGCGCCGCCGAACGGCCAGGCCTTTATCTCTCCCAAGTGCCGGGCATTTCCAGACTCGACATACGCGTCGAGGGGGTTACGACCGACCCACCCACCTCGCGGAGTCAAGGTGGGATGTTCATGTATTGGGAGGGAATCGAGAAGCAGGGCTATACCAATCAGGGACAGCTTTTTGGCGACTGGATTGGCCGTGAGGACAAGGGCGGACAGGGCTGGATCACGTATCATTTAAGCGGCAACGAGTGGGTGCAGGTTGGAGTGCGGAATCAGAAGGTGGACAAGGATTTCATTCCTGGCGGCACAACGCTGAACGATTTCAGCGTTCAGGTGGTCAAGCGCATTGGCAAGGACTTCGAGGTCAATGGCAACTTCGCCGTGGAGCACTGGAAGGCGCCGAGCTACCTTCCAGGCCAGCAAACTGTTACCACTACAACCATCCAACTCGCATTGTTCCCTGAGCGGAAGGTTAGCTTTTAGTTTCCTGTGTTGCGAGTACCACGGACCGCTTTGCATGGGTCGCCCATTCAAGTGAAGATATCCTTGACCTGTCTCCGGAAAACTCCGCCATTCAAAACTGGAGTTCTCTTGTAATTGACAGCCCCGGAAAACTCTGCCAGAAGAGGTCGGAAATTTCGTCCTGGGACGCTTCTCGTTCTTTTGTGAAGTGCGTTGACTTCATCTGCGCAGTCGAATGACTCCTCATCCTATGAGATCTCAGGCAGCTTCTCCTATTTTTCCGATTCGATCAACGGCGTTCCCGGCGCGCGACAGCCCCTGCTTGGCTGGGAAGCTTCTCTGGAGGCGCCCGCCTGGCGGAATCTGCGTTTCAAGATCGATTACTCTGGTTACCTGGGCAATAATCTAGGCGCGCCACAGCGCCCTTACTTCATCGTCGCCGGAGGGCAGTACGACCATCGTCTCGGCAATGAAAAGCTGTTTGCCGAAGGACTCATCGGCGATTGTGGTCTTAATGGAAACTGGGGTCCCAATAAATCGCCGGGGAATTCTGCCTCTTTTGCTGCATTGCTCGGCAGAGGCGTCGATACTCGTGTGTCCAGGCACCTGGCGATGCGATTCGAAGGCGGCTATCAATAAACGAATTTCGCCTTGTACGAAAGCGTGACCGATAATTATCCGTACTAGTTACCGGGCTATCCGAAGAACTTCGCCCGCATCTCCACCGGGCTGGTCTGGATTCCGCATCTGGAGAGACATTCCGCCGAGGAAAACGGGCGCAACCGCGTCGAACGCGAGCCGGTCAAGAGCGAAGTGGTGTTCGAGGATCTCGGAAGCATCGGCCACTTTCATCTCTATACCAGTTCCGGGGTGAAGGCGGCCCTCCATGCCGGCGGTCTGGAATATGACCGCAATTCCTGGGGCCGGTTCCTTGGCGCAAGGATAGATTACATTGCCGAGGTTCTGCCCGTGGCGGTCTTGACCCAGCCAACCGAGGCCGACGTTTGGGGCAACCCGCTTTCCACGAAGATGGAGCACGCTGCGGGTCTGGCGATCACGCTGATCGGCCTGCGCATGCTGTGGAGAGACGGCAAGCGTGTCAAGCCGTATGCTTTCTCGAAAGGTGGAATGATCGGGTTTTCGAAAAAAGCGTTAGCACCAACCGCCGCCTACGAAAATTTCACTCTCCAATTCAGCTTCGGCCTTCAATGCATGCTCAATGATAGGTGGGACTTTCGCGCAGGGGCGCTCTACTTCCATTTTTCCAACGCCTTTGTTGTGCCCAGCAATCCGGGATTCGATTCGACGTCCTACGTCGCCGGATTCAGCTATCACCTCGGCAAGCGAGAAACGAACCTCCGAAAATGAAGTGAAAATGAGCCGGACGTCATGCCTTGTCCGGCAAAGAGCCTGCTATTATCTTTCTCGCGCGAGTATGCGCGAGAGCCGCAGCCGCCGTCGAGGCTGTGCAAATGTCGGAAGGGTTCTGTGCTTCCCACATTTTGCAAAGCCTGTTTTCTGCCTGAACTGCTTTGGCGTTCTGTAGTCGAGCGAGCTGTGCGGACGACTTCGAAATCAGGCAAGTCATAGCTTATTGAGCTGGGTAAAGGACCTGCGGGGCACAATACGGTCTTTGCAATTGGAGCGAACGCGAAAAGATGGCCAGCCCGAGCACTCGGGGATGAATTCCCTGGTGGCTGGGCAAGCAAAATGGAAAATTTCAGCTTGTGAGCTCTTCGTCAAAAATGAAGATGGATGCGGTTGATTTGGTAGCTCGCGCCCACGGCGAACCCGTAGGGAGTCAGATACTTCCCCGTCAGGTAAGGCGGCCCTTTGAGCCAGAAATTGGGCCACAACTGGTACTCATAGTCTATACGGGCAGACAACCCGGCAAACAACGGGTAGGTGGCGCCGCCTCCGGCCGTGTATACAGTGCGAGTTTGGTGGTAAGGCCCGGTGGCCGCCGGATAATCGACGTTTCCGTAGCCCAGGAGGAACTTGATGTAGGGATCAATCTTGCGGAAATCGTATGGGCTATATGTCGCGCCACATGAGGCGACTTCCTCGCGTATGCCGTCTTTGTCCTGCGCAGCGGGGTGGATGCCTACCTGCTCGCCCTCGGCCTCGATCCCGAGTCCGTGCAGGCGCTGAGGCATGGGAAGTCCGAAATCGATCCACAACTTGTCGCCCAACCCGAAACCATTATCGAAACTCCGATTGAAATCGGAGAGTCCGGCGCCTACTGAGATGGGAAGATCGCCCCTCGTAGTGGCTGCAGGAACAACCTGAGAAAACGCTGTGCTGGCCACGCTCAGTGCGAGCGCGGCCAGGACGAGAGGGAGGAACTTAAAGCGCATTCTGCATCTCCTTCACAGTTGCATACCATTGCCATTCGGAAAACCGCAAACGGCGTATGGTTGCAATTCAGGTTTACAAGGCAAGAGCAGAGAATTGAGTCAGGAGTCGATCTGGCCGTCATTCAAAGAATCTGCGCATCAAGTCGCATTATTCCCACTAGAAGAGTCCGGCCCACGCGCCTTCGAAAAAGCCTTAAAACCTTTGACGCCAAGGGCGAGCAAATGTTGCGTGCATTCAAACTGCCGATTTCTTCAGCTTGACGATAGGTTACTCGACAAAGTCAGACATTTGTGTCAGCTACGGTAATTTTCGGGTTAGGGAAGTGGTACGTTTGCGGGGATTTCCTCGATCAAGTTAAGTGTGCCGAAGGTTCCGTCCGTCAACTGCCGCTCGGTATGACGCGTGGTCCTTTTCCCAACACTTGCAGGTCGGAATTCGGAATGCGCACGCGCGCAACACTTGGCGGCCGCTCCGCGCGATCAGTTTTTCGGTTCGCGCCTTGATCGACAGCTGACGCCCGAATGCCGGCAGACCCATAGAGCGATTCCAAGGTGAGCTATTGTGCACAGTTTGCAACGCCCACCGGCGAATGAATCATCGTAAGAAGATGGAAGCTCATCAAAGCAGTGTAACGAATGAGTAGAGCTGAGAGAATCAACTTGGCGCCGCCTCAGAAGCTGGGGGATTGACAGCGTTTTCATACCCCGATCGGTGGTACCGGAGTAACGCAGCAAGGCGATTACGCATCGAGCTCAAGTGCCGGTGGAGTCATGCGCCAACTCGCTTAGAAAATCGCTAAAACAGCGCCGTATTCAGGCATTGTTACCAAGGTAATTCATGCCGGTTACCCCGCTCGTTGACCATGTTTCGATGCAGCATCTTATTGAAACAGTTGTGCTCTCGCCGCAGTTCCCGTGATATGTTTGATGATGCTGTGGGGAAGCCTCCACCGCTCTGCAAACTGCGCGGAAGCGCCGGGTTCCGAACGATGAACCGCGCTGATCAATTTTAGTCGGTGAGAGCTTCTCTTTCTTTTGGATCCCTTAGACGAACTGCGGAGGATGAATCGCATGGAAACTCGTGTTTTGAAAATTGTGGGCCGTATTCTCGCCTTGATTTCAGCAGGAATCATGTTGCCGATTGCGATGTTCAGCCAGGCGGCACCAGCAGCGCGAGGGTCGAGCAGCAACGATAACCCTTCGCGGTCGGACATCTTTCTCGGCTACAGCTACCTCGCTCCCAAGGGAACTGTCCAGGTTCCTCAAGGGAATGGCACCATTGCGCCCTTCTCTTACGATGCCGTGAACGTGGGCGGGATACTTAGCGGAGCCTATTACTTCAATCGCTTCGTCGGTATCCAGGCAGAATATGCCGAACACGAGTGGGGAGGCCCAGAGAACTTCACGAACATCGGTTCCAAGGGAAACGATGACGGCTTCCAGACCATAAGTGGCGGCTTGATTATGCGATTCCCGGATGGAAACATCACTCCATTCGTGCACGCACTGGTGGGAGGGGCATCGGTGGATGGGCCCGACCATGAGTACAACAAATGGGGGCCTGGTTTGACGGCGGGCGGCGGGATGGATTATGAGACCCCGTTGTTCAACCATCACCTCGCGATCCGTCTTTTCCAGGCAGACTACGAGTACATGCACGCCGATTGGGGCCCAGTAGTCCTCGGCGGGCGCGCCAATATCAACGCCGCTCGGTTGAGCGCGGGAGTCGTGTTCCATGCCGGATCGATTGCTCCGCCAGCGCCAATTACGCTGGCCTGCACGGCGAGTCCGGAGACGATCTTCCCCGGGGACCCGGTTACCTTGACTGTTTCGCCGGGCGGCCTGGACCCCAAGGATCACGTGATCTATACCTGGTCCGGCACCGGCGTGACCGGCAACGACACAAACCCCAAGATCGACACCAGCGCGCTGCCGCCCGGCGAATACACCGTGACAGGGACGGTGAAAGAAGGCAAAGCTGGCAAGGAAGGGCTGAAGCCGTGGGAGACGGCCACATGCTCGGCCGGGATTACGGTGAAGGCCTTCGAGCCGCCGACCATCAGTTGCTCGGCCAGCCCCAGCACCATCAACCCCGGGGACAAGAGCGTCATCACGGCACAAGGCGTGAGTCCGCAGAACCGCCCACTCACTTACAGCTACTCGGCGCCATCCGGTACCATCAGCGGTACCGGCACGTCGGCAAAGTATGATTCCACGGGAGCTTCGCCCGGCGAAGTATCCATCGCCTGCAACGTCTCTGACGACAAGGCCCACAGCGCAACTGCAAGCGCCATGGTTACCATCGTCGCGCCGCCTCCACCGCCGCCTCCGGCACCCACACCGGAACAGATACAGCTTGAGGCTCGCCTGGCTCTGCACAGTATCTTCTTCCCGACCGATCGGCCAAGGATCGACAATCCCGAGGGCGGCCTTGTAGCCAGCCAGAAGGGAACTCTGACGACTCTGGCGACGGACTTCAAGAGATACCTTGAACTCAAACCGGGTGCCCGCCTGACTCTGAGCGGACACACGGACGTGCGCGGATCGGTCGAGTACAACCAGGCCCTTTCCGAGCGCCGTGTCGCGACCACAAAGCAGTTCTTGATTAGCTTGGGTGTTCCCGAATCCAGCATTGAAACACGCGGCCTTGGCAAAGAGCAGGAACTCAGCGTAGATCAGGTGAAAGCTCTGGTCGCACAGAATCCTGACCTGACTGCTGCGGATCGGACAAGAGTTCTTCGCAACCTGAACGTCATCGTGCTGGCTCAAAACCGGCGTGTGGACGTTTCTCTGAACTCCACGGGCCAGCAATCGGTGCAACTGTACCCGTTCAATGCTACCGATGCACTGACTCTAATCAGTACGAAGGCTCCTACGCCCAGCAAGAAGGCAGCGGAGAAGAAGACAAAGTAAGGTCAGTAGGCAACCCGCATGGCTCCCCCTCAAAAAGGGGGAGCCATGCTTTTTCAGCACATTGGTGAAGGAGCCAAATGGTTTCGCAAAATCTGAAGTCTATTTTGCCGATTCTCGGCGTGGCGATTTTTGCCTTTTTGCCCATG
>JBEKRG010000139.1:0-11755 GCA_049518955.1 Occallatibacter sp. | reverse complement strand
CGAGCACATCGACAGTCGAGACCAGCTCATTCATGCAATAGGCCGTGTGCCCATTCGGATGAAAATGCAGCGTCCGCGCGCCCGAGCCGGGCGCTCCTCGATAGGTCCCCGCCGCCGCCATCCGCGCCGTCGCCGGATCGGCCTTGTAAATGTGAATGCAGTCTCCGCCCAGATCGTTGACGTACGCGAACCGATTGTCCGGCGAGAACGATGCAAAGTGCGCGTGCGCGGTTTGCTGCCGGTCAGTGTTCGGTCCGTGCTCCGTGTAGTGTTCGGTCCAAACGGCTTCGCTCAGCTTGCCGTCCTCAATGCGAAAACTGGCCGCGCTCGCGCCCGTGTAGTCGGCGGCGACGAGCATGCGGCCCGTCGCGTCCACGGCCACGTGGCACGTCCCCGTTCCGGCTGAATTTCGCGCCGAAAGCGGTTGCAGCGCTCCATCCGTCAAGCGAAAGCTCGCCACTTCCCCGGTCGGCTTACCTTCGAACGTATCCAGCTCTGACGCCGAATAAACGAACCCATTCGAATGCGCAAGCCACGCCACATTGGGAACTTTAGCCGCTACGCCAGTTGGCGTCAGCGTCGCGGTCACCTCATCCCAGTCAAACGCCAGAATCCCATCCGGCGTGTGAGACGCGATAAACACGCGTCCTCGCCGCGCGGAAACAGGTGCAGCGCCTCGTAATGCATCGGGCATGGCAAAAGCTCCAAGGGTTGCGGTCGAGGCAAGCATCAGGAAATCGCGGCGAGAGGTCGGTGTCATGGCAGTAGCCATTGTCGCCGACCAGCCCGTGCTCTCGCCATCGTCACACCCTTTGATGCGAATGCCCCGTTCTTGAGCGATCGCCGGGTGCCCCATCTAGCTCCGCCGGGTGCCCCATTCTAAAACTCGCTGCGGCGCTGCGAGCTTTAGGGTGGGGTTGCAAAAAATCGAGCGCCGCCGCTCCGCGTTCAATCCAACGTGAACTGCACATCCACGGTGGTCTCCACTTCCACCGGCTGGCCGTTCAGCGAGTACGGCCGATAGCGCCACTGCTTCACCGCATCGACCGCCGCCTGCCGCAACAACGCTGGGCCTTCCACCACGCGCAGATTCTCGATCGCTCCTGTGCGCGAGATGGTCGCCTGCAGCACCACAGTACCCGATGCGCGTATGGCCTGCGCCACCGCCGGATACGTCGGAACGACTTTGTAAATGAGCATTCCCCGCATCACGCCTGACGACACGTGTTGCGTCGCCGCCGGCGCCGCCGGCCGCACGTCAGGATGCGTCCCGCGTCCATCGAACGGATCGTCCGGGCCCCCGATCCCGTTCGGCCTGCCCTCTATGCCGGGGTAGTCGCCGGGAATAGGTGGCTCCTGTGTGCTTGGAATATAGGGCTGCCTCGGAATCGTCGACGGCGCCTGAATCGCCCCGTTCGGCATCTCCGTCCGCTCGGTCGGCGCCTGTTCCGTCCTCACCACCGGCCGTATCTCTTGAACCGGCGCAGGCTCCTCCATCAGAATCGGGCTCGTGAGCTGCGGCAGCATCTCAGGGTGGATGATCGGGATAATCGCCAGCGCCAGCAGAATGGAGCTGTTGAAGGCCAGCGTCGCCATCATCCAGCCCCGGCTGCGGGTCTGGATCCTGCCCATGGTTTCAAACGTGGAGTCTTCGAACATGGTCGCCTCCCCAAACTTCAATTCAGCCGCGCCGGCCGGGAGGTTCGCAAAGATCGAAATGGGCGAACGCGCCCAGGCCGCTCCACCTAGGCTGAGGCGGGGAGCGGGATTCATGTCCTTCCGATCATCCCGTTCGGTACCACTGTGCTTGTGTAGACACCACGCCCAATCAAACTGTTCCCTCATTTTGCGAGAAAAATCTCTGCACACGTTTGCCGATCGAATTCTCTGCGATGATTCGGTTTGCCGAGCGTTTATTTCCGTTCCAGCAGCGCTTCAACCGGGTGGTTGAAGTGGATCAGAGCGATCCACATTCCGTCATCGTCGCGCTTCCAAACCAGGTCCCCGCCTAACTGCCGGGCGATCAGCTCAGGCGGCAGATCGTGGTGCAGGCCGAAATAGCGTTCATCGAGCGCTTCGCCACTCAGCCTTTCCAGCGGCGAGTCCGGATCGTACTTCGTTGAGAACACCAGCGCGGCCGAGTACTCTTGCGATTCCTGCGCGGCTCGAGCGACCTGCCCGGCAGAGAAATCATCAATCGCCACAACGTCCCACGGATGCTTCACGTATCCAAGCTCGGGGCGCGATAGCTCATCAGTCGCTGGCCATGCGCTCAGCACTGTCGCACCCGGATACAGCTTTGCCAACTCCACGATGCCGGATTCATGCATCCGCACCACGCGCGCATACGCCAGGTTGTCTTCAGGAGCAAATCCGTACGGCGGATTGACAAACAAGCCCACGAAAAACGCTGCCGCCGAAATCAGCGCCAGGCCTTGCCAATAGGGCACGCGCCGATAGAAAGTTGTCACCGCCAGCAGCAGCACCAGCGGATATATCGGTAGCAAATAGCGCGTCAGTAATGCGCCGCCCAGCACGCTGAAGAGCACCGCGTTTGCCAGGAGCAGAAAGAAAATACTCATCTGCGCCGCTGGCGCAATCGTCGCGCGTTCGTGGCCGCTCTCGTCGGGCCTCGGACTAAGCAGCAGCGCGGCAAAGGCCATCAGCACCGGCACAAACAGGTTCATGTGCGCGGTCAGGTGCAGGACGCGATGACCGAACGCCGCCAGAATGCGTAGCGGCGTGAGCGTCGCCTCTGCGTTGTACCGGAGGTACTGCGGATTGCCGAAGAGAAATCCGGTCTTCGCGTAGTGAAATGCATACCAGCCGGCCAAAGGCACAACACAGATCGAGAACCACGCCGCCTCACGCCACAATTTGCCGCGGGTCGTGCCGCCAATCCTGAAACCCTCCGCGATGTTCACCGCAGCCAGCGTTAGCGGGATAACGATCGCTGTTTCCTTCGAAAGCGCGGCCGCTGAAAACCACAATGCAGCAGCCCACGGCACCCTCCCCCGGCTTGGGAGCGCGTACACCAGTCCCCACAACGAACACGCGGCGGCAAAAATGTCCGCCTGCGCCAGAGAGCTCTGCGCGAACCAGATCGGATAAAGCCCCGTCAACAGCACCGTCCAGAACGCGACCGAGCCCACTCCCACCAGCCGCCTCGCCAGCCGCCACACGGCCAAAAGTCCCAGCGAAGCCACCATCAGCACGGCTTCGCGCGTCACCTCGGGGTAGTAGCCGCAAATCTTCCACCACAGCGCAAGGTAGATGCTCGGCAGTGGCGGATGAGCATTGCTCAATGTTGTGGCAGGGATGAGCGAGCCGGTGCGGAAAAAATCCCACGCCGCGGGAATGTAATAGCCGGCCTCGTCCCAGTAGTATGGAACGCGCAGCAGCGTGAAGTGGCTGGCGTAGAGCGCCATGAAGATGACCGGAAAAATCATCCAGATGGGCAACGGCGCGTCCAGCCGCGGATTCAGAATTCCCTTCAGGCGCACGAGCTCGCTCCTGCGGTGCGGTCGCGCCGCTTAGTTGACCGGCCCGCTAGGAAAGTTCTGCGTCTGCGGCTCCAGGTTCAGCGTGCCGAATGCCTGCTCGTATTGTGCAATGTTCTGACCGAGCACATTAAACAAGGCTTTGGCCTGCTGCGGGCTCAGAAAAATAGCCTGATGGTTGCGGATGGTCACCTGGTCGGGGCTTTCGCTCGAGGCAAGGCCGAAAACCAATTGAAAGTCCCACACGCTCACGCGCACCTGCACGCTGTTGGCGTAGGACTCGCGGTAGTCCGCGGTCTGGGCAAGGTTGAGTTGGGGTTGCTGCGGAGTTGGGCTCATGATTCAACCAGCTTACAGCTTCGAGTTCTCAGCCGTCAGGCGCCCGCATCTTGCACCGCGCCACAGCCTCAGGTGATTTGCGTTCGGATTTTCCAACTGGTTTGCGAAAAGTTGATGAGCCTCCTCCCAGCTCGCTGAGCTAAAAGCTAATAGCTAACGACTAGAAGCTGCTCTTAGGTCCCCAGCCAGCGGACACCCCTCACACCGCGCCGTCTTTCCGCATTGCGCCTTACCGACTGCCACGGTCAGCGCATGAAATTCATTGAACAGTTGCGCACGGCTCTCAGCTGGATCGCTCGCGAATACTCTCCGCGTAAGTTCAGCCAGCGCGTTGTACGGAATCTGCCGCCGGCCTGCCGGCAATTCAACAAGCCCGTGCCGCTCCGCGATGCGCCGCAGATACTCGTCAGCCACGGGAACCGTATGCCCGACCGCGTAGGGCAGGATCGCATCGGCTGTCTCGTTGCCCACACCGGGCAATTCCAGCAGCCGCTCGCGCAGCACGGCGGTCGGCATCGCCGCCATCGCATCCAGCGAACCGCCAAATTCCTCGTCGAGCATCTTCACAAACGCCTTCAGCGCCGGCGCCTTGCGCACGATGAATCCCGACGGCCGGCTCAGTTGCAGCAGCTTTGCCATCGGGATCGCCCGCAACCCCTCAACCGAAAGCGCGCCGGCCGCACGAAGATTCTCGAGCGACCTCTCCACAGCTTTCCACGCAGTGTTCTGCGTCAGATACGCGCCAAGGACCACCTCAAACGGAGTCTTCGCCGGCCACCAATGCTGTGGCCCATACGCGCGCATCAACTCATCGTGCATTCGGCGCAAGCGCTTCGGTCCATCGAGTCGGCGGCGTTGTTTCACGGCTCCTTTAGGATAAGGGCGAGAGCATCGTGGCATTTTCGCCGCGGTCCGGCAAATCGAGGGAGCTTTTATGAAGAGTCACACCGAATATCTCGTCTTTGAAACGCACAAGCGCCGCGAAATGGTACACATCACCGATCAAGTCGAGCAGATCGTCGAGCGCAGCGGCGTCAAAGACGGCTTGTGCTTTGTCTCGCCCATGCACATTACGGCCGCCGTTTACGTCAACGACTATGAGAGCGGTCTCATTGAGGACATCGGCAAATGGCTTGAAGAGCTTGCCCCCGCGCGGCCCGACTACAAGCACCACCGCACCGGCGAGGACAATGGCGATGCGCACCTCAAATCATTGCTGCTCCACCACGAAACCACTCTGCCTGTCACCAACGGCAAGCTTGATCTGGGCACATGGCAGCGCGTCTTCTACGCCGAATTCGACGGCCAGCGCCGCAAACGCGTCATCGTGAAAGTCCTTGGAGTGGAGTAATAGCCCGTCGCTGACCGGCTGACTCGACGCCTCACTGCCCATCCGTCACCTTCCTCCATGGGCCCGACGGTTTACTGCTCACAGGAGATGCGAAGTTGATCTTCGTTCGCGGCATCACGACCAGGTCCACGCGGCGATTCTCCGCGCGGCCCTCCGCCGTGTCATTTGTCGCCACGGGATGAAGCTCGGCATACCCGGCGGCCGAAAGCCGGTCGGCAGGAATTGCCTTCATATCCAGAAACAGCCGCGCAATGTGCGTGGCGCGCGCCGTCGAGAGCTCCCAGTTCGAATCGAACTCTCTTGTGTGAATGGGCAAATTGTCGGTATGGCCCTCGATCCGCAAGTCATAAGGGGTCGGTCCCAGCTTGTCGGCAATTTGGCGCAGCGTCGGCAGCGCCTCCGGCTTTGGTGTCGCGGATCCCGATTCGAAGAAACCAGCCTCGCGCAGGCTGATCACCAGGCCATCGCGGCCCATCTCGAGTGAAACCGTGTGCGCGGCTACTTGTGCCGAGAGCATCGCCGACATCAGCCCGCAAACCATTCAGGTTCCGACGACATCCGGGGACAACACGCTTGCTGGCCTCGCCAGCGCAATCAATTCATCGCTGAGTGGAGCGACGGCCGCGGTCGTGACCACGAACGGCGAATCGACGCTGACGCTGACGTCGAAAGCGGAGGGCTTGAGCGGAGCCTTGACGGTGACTTCTGCGCTCACGTCCAGCGCGCCGACGCCGTTGAAGTACTCCGACACCACACCCTACACCGCCTCGACGCCCGACATCGGCACGCTCGGCGCGGTCGCCGGCTCCGGTGACACGCTTTCCGGCTTCCTTACCATCCAGGTGGGCAGCGCCACGGCGCAAACCATCACCCTCGACTCCTCCAACAACACCCTCGCCGGCCTCATGGGCGCCATCAATGGCTTGTCCGGCGTCTCGGCGGTCCTCGATCAGGCCGGAACCGGGCTGACCCTCACCTCCGGCACCAATGGCGCGGCCGGCGCCCTCACCGTCACCTCCAGCATTGCCGACACCACCAGCCCCACCAGCACGCCGCTCAACTACAGCACCTCCACCGCAATCAACAACCTGTCTGCCCTCGGCATCAGCGTAAACGACGATGGCTCCATCACCTTCGACGCCGACTCACTCGACTCCGTGCTCAACACCGACTACTCCAGCGTGGCTGGCTTCTTCCAGAACGCCAACAGTTGGGGCCAGAACTTCAATAACATGCTCACCGGCGCAGGCACCGGCTCGTCGACTGGAATTCTCTCCCTTGCCAAAAACTCCAACAGCACGATTGAATCCACTCTCAACGCCGATATCTCCAGGGAACAGAGCCTGATCTCCGCCGAGCAATCCAGCCTGACCACGGAGCTCAACCAGGCCAACCAGATCATGCAGCAGTTACCCACCGAACTGGAGGGCATGAACGAGCTTTACTCGGCGATCACCGGCTTTGACCAGAACACGAACGGATAAGGATTGCAATGGCAAGTTACCGCGAGCACGCGCTGGAAGGAGCATCGGCCATCGACCTTGTGGTTGCGCTCTATGACGGCATCATCCGCTTTCTCTACTCCGCTATCGCCGCCGTCGAGCGCGGCGACGCCGATGGCCGCCGAGTTGCGGTCAAGCGCGCCATGGACATCATCATTCACCTTCAGGCGCGGCTGCGCATGGACGTGGGCGGCCGCCCGGCGCAAACGCTCAGCGAATTCTACGCCGCGATTTTTGCTCAGATCCTGCGAGCTTCGCAGTCGGCGTCCAAGACCAGATTCGAGCATGCCATCGATTGTGTCAGGAACGTTCGCGATGCCTGGCGCGAAGCGGCAAAGGATCCGAACGCCATTCCTGCTTCATCGCGCGAGTTCAACCTGTCCCAGCCGGCAACCATCGTCGCGGACCGCTCGCAGACAGCCGGCAGCTCCTCTTCCTGGACCGCCTAGCTGACTGCGTGACTTCGGCTCAGCTCTACCTCGGCTAGCCCCCGCTGACTCCGCCAACTCCGCTGCTTTACCCCGCCACCGTCAGCTCCTCTTCCAGTTGCTGCTTCTGGTAGAGGCTGGCGTAGTAGCCGTCCATCGCAAGCAGTTCGTCGTGCCGTCCCACTTCGACGATTCGTCCCTTGTCCAGCACCGCGATGCGGTCGGCGTTGCGTACCGTCGACACTCTGTGCGAAATCAGGATCGTCGTCGCCGTCTCCGTGTAGCCGCGCAATCCGCCCAGGATGCGTTCTTCGGTATAGGTATCCACGCTTGCCAGTGCATCGTCCAGAATCAGAATGGCCGGCCGTCGCAACAGCGCGCGCGCAATGGCAGATCGCTGCTTTTGCCCTCCTGAGAGTGTCACGCCGCGCTCGCCCACCATGGTTTCAAAGCCCTGCGGGAACTCCTCGAACTCCCTGCGAATATGCGCTGCCTCGGCCGCTTCGAGCAACTCCTCTGCGCTTGCGTTCGGCGCGCCGAAGGCCAGGTTCTCGCGAATCGTTTCGCTGAACAGGAATGTCTCCTGCGGCACCATGCCAATATTGCGCCGCAGCACCGCCAGCGGATATTCGCGTATCGGCCGGCCGTCGATGAAGAGCGTTCCCTCCGGCGCGTCGTAGATGCGCGGGATGAGGTTTGCCAGCGTCGATTTGCCGCAGCCCGTCGGCCCAACGATGGCCAGGCTCGATCCTGCCGGAATCTTCAGCGTGATGTCGCGCAGGACCGGCGTCTCGCCGTAGCTGAAGGTCAGATGCCTGAATTCGATCTCGCCGTTAAGGATGAAGTCTTCTCCAAGACCTGAGACCGCGGAGCGGATCGCGGGCTCGGCTTTGAGCAGCTCATCGATGCGCTTCACTGAAGCTGTGCCGCGTTGGAAGATGTTGATCACCCAGCCCACGGCAATGATTGGCCAGATCAGCATGATCATGTACGTGCTGAATGCAACAAATTGTCCCACGTTGATACGGCCGGACAGCACCTCGTGTCCGCCGCCCAGCAGCGTGATCACCATGGAGATGCCGAGAATGAACTCCAGCGTCGGCCACAGCATGCCCATCAGCTGCACCAGCCGCAACGCGCGCCCGATGTACTGGCGGTTGAGCCGTTCGAAGAGCCCGATCTGCGATTCCTCGCGCGCGAAGGCTCGAATGAGCCGCACGCCGGAGTAGTTTTCCTGCGCCTGCGCGGAGATGTCGGAGAAGCTGGCCTGGATGCGTTCAAAGCGCTCGTGAATCCTGCGCCCGAGATATTGAACGAGAATGCTCGCGAGCGGCATGGGCGCCAGCGCCACCAGCGTCAGGTAAGGACTGATGCGCAGCATGAAAAACAGCGCGAAGACGCTGAGAAAGATTGTGTTGGCGCTGTACATCAGCGCCGGCCCCAGCAGCATGCGCACCGCATTCAGGTCGTTCGTCATGCGCGCCATGATGTCGCCGGTGCGGTAGCGCTGGTAAAAACCCGAATCCTGGATTTCGAGCTTGCTGAACAGGTCGTTGCGCAGGTCGAACTCGATCTCTCGCGAGATCCCGATCAGAATCCAGCGTTGCGCGTACAGAAACACGCCCTTCACCAGGCTGATTGCCACCAGAATCAACGCGAATATCAGAATCAGTTCCCGCGTGGTTCCCTGCTGGATCCGGTTCACAGCCATTCCCAGAACGCGCGGAAACTGCACGGCGACGATATTCGTAGCCACGCACGCCAGCGTACCCTGCACGTACTGCCAGCGGTAGCGGCGCATGTAGCTGTAGAGGGGACCGAGGTCGCCAAGCATAGTTCTATTTTACGATTGATGCCATATGAGCTGAATTCGGCGCAGAGAATCGCCCACTTCTATTCGTAATCCCAGACAATGCACTCCGTTGTTTGCTGTCTGCTGTTCCCTCAGTCCCTGCTTTTCTACGTCGGCGTCTTCAGCAGCAAATACCCGCCGACCAGCGCAAACAGAATGTCGGCAGACCATGCGGCCACCGATGCGGGCAGGTAATTCACATTGCCCATGGCGCCAAAAAGAGTGTCGACCACCCTGTACGCAAGCGCCACGCCAATGGCCACTGCGATTCCCGTAATCGATCCGCGTCTTCCCATCGACAGCGCAAAGGGAATCGCCAGGACAGCCATGACCACCGCAACCAGCGGGTAGGAAAGTTTCTGCCACAGCGCAACGCTCAACCGCTTGGTGTCGAATCCGCTCTGCCGCAGGTCGCGAATATAGCGGTCAAGCTGCCCGAAGTTCATCTCCTGCGACTCCAGCGCCTCTTTTTTGAAGTAGTCCGGCGTCGCGCGCATCTCCGTGAAAGAAGTCTCGAGGAACGTGCGGTACCCCGTCACATTCGAGCCTTGTATGTCGCGCACCCATCCGTTCTCGAAGTGCCATGTGGCGGAATCGTCATCCCATGCAGCTCGCTTGGCAAAAATCCGCCGCGTCAATTGGAAAGTCAAGGGTTCAAACTCGAAGACCGAAAGATTCGCGAACTCATTTGTGTCCGGATCGAAGAATTCGTAGTAGAAGATGCAACCCGGGTCGCCGGGGAGCGCCCTCGGTCCAAAGATCCAATGCTCTTCGGGATTAAAGTAAGTCTGCGGCGGCCGGCCTTTGATCACGTTGCGTAGCGACTCCTGCCTACGGTTGGCTTGCGGCAGATAGTACTGGTCGAAGAGAAACAGGCATACCGCTAGGCAAGCCGCGATGCTGACGATCGGAATCACCAGCCGGTAGAGGCTGATGCCCGTTGCCTTCATGGCGATGATCTCGCTATTCCGGTTGAGCACACTGAAGGTCACCAACACCGCAATCAGCACCGCCAGCGGCGCGGTCAGGTAGAGCATGCTCGGCGTCAGGTTTAACAGGTACTCGCCCACAATGGCCAGCGCAATGTGGTTGCGCAGAATATCGCCCAGCAAATCGAAAAATGTGAAAACAATCAGCAGCAAAACAAAACCCGATAGCGCCAGCACGAACAAAGTGGCGAATTCGCGCACGATGTATTCATCGATAATCCGCGGAAAGATGCCCCGCGGCCTCCTTTTCGTCCCATTGGTTCCGCGCGGCCATAGCTTGTCAAGAAACTCCGTAAGCGCGATTCCACCGCGTTTTGTGGCGGCCACTGGTTTCGGTGTCCGTGCAATCCACGCCGCAATCGCGCTCAGAATTCGCCCGCCCGTCGCCATCTGCCACAACAAAAACGTGCCCGTCACGGCAAACAGCAAATTCGCCGACCACACCGCCAAAAACGCCGGCAGCTTGTTCTCGTGCCCCAGCGCTATACCCGTCGAAGAGAGAAAGTAGTAAACAAACACCAGCAGAATCGTGAAGACAAACCCCGAACTCTTGCCGCCTCTTCTCGATGCAACACCCAAGGGTACGCCTACCAGCATCAACACCAGGCACGCCGCGGGAAACGCAAACCGATTGTTCAGTTCAATCTTGTACTGCTCTGCATCTGCCGCATTCTTGCTCTCGCGGATTCGTTCGAGCAGTACTGACAGCGGCGTGGCATACAGCTTCGTGTCCAGCCGCCCCAGGTGCACTTCGCTTTGCTGGCCCAGTATCAGCGGCAAATCGGTTGTCGTGAATGTTGAAATGTTCGATTGTTCCGGCTGGTTCGCCACAGTCTCGTCGCGCACGCCGTCGCGCAACCGCATCAACAGCTCCTGCGTATTATCCGTCACCACAGTCGCCGAAGCAGCGGTTGTAATCAGCGGATTGTTGGGGTCCGAGACGTCGGCCATGAACACCTGGCGCCAGTTGGCCGCGCCCGTCCCCGAGCGCACGTCCTGCACGTACAGAACATAGTTGTGAAAATCCTCGTAGAACACGCGCGGCTCAATCTCGTAGCTGGCCTGCGACGTCCCCAGCGACTGCTCCATCTCCACAATCGCCTGGTTAGCCCGTGGCGCCAGGTACAGCGAATTCCCAAGCCCCAGTAACGTGCCTCCAACGGCCACAATCGACGCCACGCGCGCAAAGTACCCGATGCCCATTCCGCATGCGCGCATCGCGATAATCTCGCTGTCCGATGCCAGTCTGCTCAGCCCCAGCAGAATTCCCCACAGCACTGCCATGGGAATCGTCACCTTGAACAGATTGGGCAGCGTGAACAGAAACACCTGCGCCACATCCGTGAGCGTGGAGCTGTTGCGCACCACCACTTCAAGAATGTGTGGCAGCAGCGGCATGAACAGAATGAAGGTGAAGAGCGCGCAACCGATCAGCGTGAGCGAGAGAATTTCGCCGAGAATGTAGCGGGTCAGGATGCGCACAAAGAGATCCTGCGCTCAGTTTACCGTGTCTTCGCGCCGGGAGGCGCGGGCTGCCAGCCTCGCAGCCGCAAGCTGTTCCCCAGCACGCACACCGAGCTCAGCGCCATCGCCGCCGCCGCCAGCCACGGCGTCAGCAGAATGTGAAACGCCGGATACAGCAAACCCGCGGCCAGCGGAATCCCGATCACGTTATAGCCCACTGCCCATCCCAGGTTCTGCCGCATCACGTGGACGGTCTCGCGCGCCAGGGCCAGCGCCGCTGGAATCGCCACGGGCTGTGTGCGCAGCAGCAGCACGTCGCCGGCCTCCTGC
>JBEKRG010000138.1:0-11849 GCA_049518955.1 Occallatibacter sp. | reverse complement strand
CCATAAAACATTGCTTCTTGCCGCGCTGCTTGCATTCGCGCCCACAGCCCTCTACGCCGGTCCGCATGCCCCCGACCTCGGTCCCAACATATTCGTCTTCGATCCCTCCATGTCTTCTGCTTCCATTCAGCAGCAGATCGACAACGTCTACGCGATCCAGCAGCACAGTGAATTCGGCCCGGCGCGCAACGCGCTGATCTTCTTGCCCGGCAACTATAACGTCGACGTGCCCATTGGTTTCTACACGCAGGTCCTCGGCCTTGGTGCCACGCCCGACGCCGTCCACATCACCGGCAATGTGCATGCCGATGCCAGCCTGCCGCGCAACAACGCCACCTGCACGTTCTGGCGAGCCGCTGAAAACTTCTCCGTCACTCCGTCCGGCGGCTCCATGCAGTGGGCCGTCTCCCAGGCCGCGCCGTTTCGCCGCATGCACATCGCCGGCAATCTTGTGCTTCACCAGAATCACGGCTGGGCCAGCGGCGGCTGGATGTCGGACACATTGGTCGACGGCACCGTGGACTCCGGCTCGCAGCAACAATGGATCGCGCGCAACAGTGAGTGGGGTAAATGGACCGGCTCCAATTGGAATATGGTGTTTGTCGGCGACGTCAATCCTCCCGCTGGCGAATGGCCCTCGCCGCCGTACACCAAAGTCGCCACCGTTCCCGTCGTGCGCGAGAAACCCTTTCTCTTTGTCGACGCGCAGGGAAACTATCTAGTCCGCTTGCCCGCGCTGCGTCGCGATAGCTCCGGCATCACGTGGCACGGAGGCATCACTCCCGGTCGTTCGATCCCTCTAAACCGCTTCTTCATTGCGCACCCCGGCGACACCGCTGCCGCAATCAATGCGCAACTTGCAGACGGCAAAAATCTCCTTTTCACTCCCGGCATCTACGAGCTCACCGAACCGATTCGCGTCACGCGGCCGAACTCCATCGTCCTCGGCCTTGGGTTCGCCACCCTCAAGCCAGTCAACGGAACAGCCGCGCTCACCACAGCCGACGTCGATGGCGCGATCGTCGCCGGCCTGCTCATCGATGCCGGCCCCGTTGAATCCCCGGTGCTCGTCGAAATCGGCCCCCAAGGTGGCCACGCCAATCACGCGCGCAACCCGATTCAACTCGACGACGTCTTCTTCCGCGTCGGCGGTGCGGGTGTGGGCCGCGCCGTTGTCAACCTGCGCATCAACTCGAACGACACCATCGTCGATCACACATGGATCTGGCGTGCCGATCATGGCTCAGGTGTTGGCTGGAACCTGAACACCAGCGCCAACGGTCTCGTTGTCAACGGCAACCGCGTTACCGCCTACGGTCTCTTCGTCGAGCATCACCAGCAGTATCAGGTGTTATGGAACGGTAACACCGGGCGCACCTACTTCTACCAATCTGAAATCCCCTACGATCCGCCGGATCAGGCGAGTTATTCGAGCGGCTTCGTTGCGAATGGTCAGCGCATTGACGGGTGGGCTTCCTACAAAGTCGCCGCCGAAGTACTGAGCCACGAAGCCTGGGGCCTCGGCGTCTATTCGGTCTTCCGCCATCCCAATGTGGTGCTTACGCGCGCCATCGAAGTGCCAAACTCGCCGGACGTGCGTTTTCACCACATGATTGCCATCGCCCTCGACAACTTGGGTGAAATCTCTCACATCATCGATGACGCTGGCGGCGCAGCAACTGCGCGGCCGCACGTCATCCAAAAACTTGCTGAATTTCCGTAAGCTTCAATCGCTGGCGGCAGCAATGTCCCTCCATCTGGTATTCATGGCGCGCTTCGCTGAAAAAGGCCCACCCTCCGGCCCGCGTCTAAAAGCCCTCTCGAATCCCTGCACCCAAATCGCGTTTATGCGAATCTAGATAGAAGTACATCCGTTTGCACGCCGCACTTCCCCGGCCCTTACGCAAAATAAAGTTCCAACCAACCTTGGAGAAAACTGTTGTCCGCGATCGACTCCACACTGCCCGCGCTGCCCTCCGATCCCGCTGCCGGTAAGCGCAACGGATCTGGAGGCGGGGCCCCGCCTGCGCCGGTTCAGAATCCCAACCTCGCGCTGCCTGTGGCCTGGAAACCGAGGGTCAATCCGTGGCTGATCGCAATGTCGGTGGCGCTCGCCGCGTTTATGGAAGTGCTCGACACCTCCATCGCCAACGTTGCCTTGCCGCACATCGGCGGCGCGCTCGGCGCAAGCAACGACGAGGCCACATGGGTCCTCACCAGCTACCTCGTCTCCAATGCCATCGTGCTTCCGCTCGGCGGTTGGGCTTCATCGGTCATGGGCCGCCGCAACTTCTTCGTCTTTTGCATCTCCGGCTTCACCGCCGCCAGCTTTCTCTGCGGCATCGCTCCCTCCCTGCCCATCCTGCTTCTTTGCCGCGTGCTTCAGGGCATGTTCGGCGGCGGCATGCAGCCCATGGCGCAGGCCATCATGGCGGATTCGTTCGAGCCGCACAAGCGCGGCCAGGCGTTTGCTCTTTACGGCCTGGTTGCCGTGCTCGCGCCGTCCATCGGCCCCACGCTCGGCGGTTGGATCACCGACAACTTCTCCTGGCGCTGGATCTTCTTCATCAATATTCCCGTCGGCATTCTCGCCTTTATCCTTGTTACGCGCCTCGTCGAAGATCCGCCGTGGATCAAGGCCGACCGTTCAAAGCTGCGCAACATGGATTATGTTGGCCTCGGATTTCTCACCCTGGCCATGGGCGGGCTCCAGATCATGCTCGATAAGGGTGAAGAGAACGACTGGTTCTCCTCAACCTTCATCTGTGTCTTTGCCGCTCTCTTCGTCGTTGGCATCATCGGCCTCTTCCTCTGGGAGTGGAACAAGAAAGATCCGCTCATCAACCTGCGCCTCTTCCGCTACAGAAACTTCGCCATCTGCTGCTTCCTCATGATGCTCGTGGGCGGCGTTCTCAACGCCAACACCGTTCTGCAGCCGCAGTTCACCCAGCAGTTGCTTGGCTACACCGCAACCACTGCCGGCCTTGCTCTCACCGCCGGCGGAATCACGCTCGTCTTCATGATGCCGCTGGCAGGAATTGCCACCGGTAGAATCTCTGCGCGCTATCTCGCCGCTTTCGGCTTCATGATGCTTGTCATCACCTTCCGGTATGCAGCGGACATCACCAATCTCCAGATGAGCTTTGCTGAGGCGTCGTGGCTGCGCGTCGTGCAAATGTTCCCGCTCCCGTTTTGTTTCATCTCCATCACAACCGCGGCCTACGTGGGTATGCCAAAAGAGCAGAGCAACCAGGTCGCCGGACTCATCAACTTCGTTCGCAACATTGGCGGCTCCATTTTGATAGCCATCACCAACGCCCAGGTCACCAGCCGAGCCATGTGGCACGAGCAGCACCTGCAGCAAACCATGCAGCCCGGAACCATCGCCTTCGACCTTCACCGGCAGGCTCTTCTCGGCGCTTATAACCACGCATTTGGAGCGGCCAATGGCGCAGCCATGGCTCTGGCTCAGATTTACAACCAGTTGATCGCTCAGGCAACGACGCAGGGCTACCAGGACGTCTACATGGAGCTCTCCTACGCCTCCATCATTCTCGTATTCCTCGCCTTTCTCCTCAGCAAGAACAAGCCCGGCGAAGGCGCTGGCGGCGGAGGCGTGCACTAGTTCCCCCGCCCTTTCGTTTGCCCTCCCGTAGTCCCGTCGCCCCGCAGTCCCGCACCCGATCACTGCTGTGCCCGCTCCCATAGCCCTTTCCAAAAATTCGGCCTATAATTCCTCGCAGAATTCCATTGAAGTAAAAAGATGCCCGATCGTTGACATCTTCCGAGGAGGCTTTCATGTTGAAGTCCTTTCTGCTCTTTTTTGCGGTGGCCCTGCTGGCCATAGCCTGTTTACCATTGCAAGGCCGCAGTCCGCAGCAAACCGCCCCGGCTCCAGCCCCTGCGCCCGCCCTCGCTCCTCCGCAGACTGTCACGCCCGCGCCGGCCGCAGCCGTCAAAAATCCCGTCAAGCCCACCGCCGAATCGCAAGCCAAAGCCAAGAGCCTCTACCAGATCGACTGCGCCATGTGCCACGGCGACAACGGCAACGGCAAGACCGATCTCGCTACAAGCATGCAGATGACCCTTGACGATTGGACCAATCCCGCGACTCTTGGCAACAAGGAAGACTGGGCGTTATTCAACGTCATTCGCGCCGGCAAGGACAAGATGCCTCCTGAGACGGATGGCCGGGCCTCCGACACCATGGTCTGGAACCTCGTCATCTACATCCGTGGCTTTTCCAAAGGGCAGCCCCCGGCGCCTGCCGCTCCTGCTCAGTAGGTCTATAGCGTCCTTCGTGGTGCCCCGTCCTCTGTCATCATTGAGTGATGTCAAAGACGACCGACTTCCAAAATAGGTGGGCACTCATCACCGGAGCCAGCTCCGGAATCGGCGCGGCGCTCGCGCGTGAGCTAGCCGCGCATGGCGCAAAAATCATTCTCACCGCGCGCCGTCGCGATCGGCTTGACGCCCTCGCCGCAGAGCTAGCCGCCCATGGCGCCGAGACGCGCGTCGTCGTGGCGGATCTCGCCGATCCTGCCGCGCCGCAACAGATCTTCGACGCCACGGAGGGCGCAGGCCTCGTCGTCGATATCCTCGTTAATAACGCAGGCCTCGGCCAATTCGGCGCTTTCGTCACCAACAATCCCGATCAGGAATTCAGCATGGTCCGCGTCAACTGCGAAGCCGTCGTCCGCCTTGCGCGCCTCTTCCTGCCGCGCATGGTCGAACGCCGCCGCGGTTGGATGCTCGTCGTCGCGTCTGCGGCCAGCTTTCAGCCCGTAACCTATCTCTCCACCTATGCGGCCACCAAGGTTTTCGACCGCTTCTTCGCGCTCGCTGTCGGAGCTGAAGTCGCCAGGTTCGGCGTGAAAGTGACGGCCCTCTGCCCCGGAACGACGGAGAGCGAGTTCATCGGCGTCGCCCATGCCAACCAGTTCCTCAACCGTAATCAGCAATCGGCAGAAGACGTCGCGCGCATCGGCATCGATGCGCTCGCGCGCGGCCAGCACACTGTCAGCACCAACCTCACCGGCAAGCTTCGCTCATTTCTCGTTCGCTTCCTGCCCGTCAATCTCATCACCGGCTTTGTCGAGAAGTTCGCCCGCCCAAAACCGTAATCTCCGATCGGGGCGAAACACGCCTCTTGCGGCTACAAACCGTTGAATCTGTAGAGAGAAGTCGGGTTTGGCCCCGTTCTGGCGCATGGGGGTGATGAGGGTCACTTCCGCAATTCTCCAATTGAAGCACTATAAGCGCGGTCGTCCTCGATTTTTCATGCGAAGTGTCGTTCTCCTCTATTGGGACGTTCAGTTCATCGCACGGAGGATTGAGTAGACAGGACCTCCAGTTTTCGCCTGTCCGCGAAGATCTTTTCACCTTAAGTCCGCAGAACCGAGCCGCCATGTCTTACGTAGGCATCAACATCGGCGCACTGGCAGTCAAGGTCGTTACGGTCCGGCTCGGCGACAAAAACTCAAACCCCCAAAATGCCAAGGTAATCGCCCATCAGGGCCGCCCGCTGGACGTCCTCGATCAATTGCTGGCTGCGCCGGAGTTTGCGGACGCCGAGTATTTCGGTGTGTCCGGCCAGCTCGGCCACATCTCCGAGTTTGCCGCAATCCAACGCGCTCTGGGCGAGGTACGCGAGCGCGGCGGGGGCGAGTTTGACGCCGTGGCGTCGCTGGGCGGCGAATCCTTTCTGGTCTATACGCTCGCCGGTGGAAGAGTCACCAATGTCTTGTCGCACAACAAATGTGCGGCGGGCAGCGGCGAATTCTTCGTGCAATTGATCGGTAGGATGGGACTGGACATCGAAACCGCGATCGGCCTTTCGTCTTCAGGAAGCGTTGTCCCGCTGGCTTCGCGCTGCACCGTGCATTGCAAGTCCGACGTGACGCATAAGCTCAATCGCCACGAGGCCACGCCCGCCGACATCTTGAAGACCCTGCACGAAAGCATGGCCGGTAAGGTTGTCGCGCTCCTCGAGAAAGGTCAATCTCAGCTGCGCCGCGTCTTGCTGATCGGAGGCGTGACGCGCAATGCGGCCTTCATTGAAGCGCTGGGCGAGAAGCTTCCGGCCGCCGAGCTTGTGGTGCTGCCGGAAAGCGAGTGGTTCGAAGCGTGGGGCAGCGCATTGCTCACTCGCGAGAATCCTCTCTACAAATCGCCGCACCTCTCGCATCCGCCGGTCTTCGATACGCTTCCGCCGCTCGGTCAATTTGAGGACCAGGTGCAGGTAATGGCCGCCCCGCCCCTGCAAATGCCACCCGACGGTCCCATGGTGCTGGGCGTGGATGCAGGCTCGACGACGACCAAGGCAGTCCTGATCGATCCCGCGACGCGAGCCGTTGTGGCTTCGCATTACGCGCGCACGCACGACGATCCCGTGGCCGCGGTTCGTGAGTGCATCATGGCCCTCGTTGCCCAGGTTGGCAATCGCCCTGTGAGCCTGGTCGGCGCAACCGGCTCGGCGCGGGAACTGGTTGGCGCGTTCCTCGGAACCGAGCGAGTGTTCAACGAGATTTCCGCCCACGCCGCCGGCGCAACGCACTTTGCCGCGGACGTTGACACCATCTTTGAAATCGGCGGTCAGGACGCCAAGTACATCTACCTGCGCAACGGCGTGCCCATTGGCTATGCCATGAACAATGCATGCTCCGCTGGCACTGGCTCTTTCCTCGAGGAGAGTGCGCAGAGCGACCTGGGCGCCGGCGTCGCCGAAATTACGGACATCGCCATTGCCGCGCCCTCGCCGGTGAAGTTCAAGGCCACCTGCGCGGCCTTCATCAACTCCGACATTCGCATCGCGCAGCAACAGGGCCAGAAGCGCGACAACATTCTTGCCGGGCTGGTCTATGCCATCGCCGACAACTACCTGACCAAAGTGAAAGGGCAGCGGCCAGTCGGCGAGAAGGTGCTGCTGCAAGGCGGGGTGGCTCTCAACCGCGCGGTGGGATATGCATTCGCCCAGCGCGTGGGACGCCCAATCGTGATCCCAGCCAATCCGGAGTTGCTCGGCGCACTGGGCGTGGCGCTCCTGGCGCTTGACCGCGCAGGCTCTGCGCCGGGCACGGCCACCGATCTCGAAACTCTTGCTGCCGCGCAGATGAAACTCATGGGCCGATTCACTTGCCGCGCATGCAAAATGTATTGCAGCATCGAGCGCTTCGAAGTGGCTGGGCGAAGGTTTCCCTTCGGCGGCCGCTGCAGCCTTTATGAAAACGTGTGGAAGCGAAAGTCCCGCGTTGCGCCAGCCCCGGACCTGGTGGAGCAGCGCGCCGCAATCGTCTACGGTGTTCAAAAACATGCCGGCGCGGAACCGGTTGAGGAACCGAAGCCGCGCGACTACTGGGACGTTGGCCCGGCGCTTGAGGCCGCGCGGTCGTTTCTTGAGGAGTCGTTCGGCCAGCCCACCGCAAAGCCGCGCATCACGGAGACACGCATCGGGATTCCTCGCGCGCTGACCACACATTCCTTGTTCCCGCTCTACTCTTCGTTTTTCTCCGCTCTCGGGATGGAAGTTGTGTTGTCCGGAGTGGATCTGCGGGGCGATCTCAAGTCGAACTCCGGCTTCTGCCTGCCGGCGGAGATTGCGCACGGCGCGGTTTTCGATCTGGCGCAGAAGGACGTGCGCGTGGTCTTCCTTCCGCAATTGGCGCGCATGCCTCAGAACGGCTCTCCCAAGGACTCGTACCTCTGCCCGATCACGCAAGCCGGTCCATATTTTCTGGCCAAGGCATTTCCCGATATGCAATTCCTGGCGCCTGTTTTGGACTTCTCCCTGGGTTACGCGAACAACACGGCGATGACGGAGATGGCCATGCGCGAGATGGGAATCTCGCGGGAGCGGGCCTTCGAAGCGTGGGCCACGGCAGTGCGCGATCAGGCGGATGCCGAGCGCGCTCTGATGCAGATGGGCCGTCTGGCTCTCGATCAGGCATTGGCAGACGGTGGCCCGGCGATTTTATTGGCCGGCCACAGTTACAACGCTTACACGCCGGAGGCTTCGCAATCGGTGGGCAAGAAACTCTCCAGCATGGGAGTTCTGGTGATTCCCGCCGACTGCCTCGAGCCGGTCGGGGCAGGTCCAACGGCTTGGCACTTCGCAAATCAGATATTGAACGCGGCCTTGCTCGCGAAACAACATCCCAACCTTTTTCTTCTGGTTGTCAGCAACTTCAGTTGCACCATCGATGCCTTCACGCACTCGGTGCTCGCGTCGCAATTGGGATCGAAGCCCTATCTGATTTTGGAAATCGACGCTCACACCGCCGATGCGGGCGTGCAAACGCGCCTTGAGGCTTTTCTTGACGTGGTGCAGAATTACCGCGCATCTCAGCGCGGACCTGCTCGGGCGTTCACTCCTTGCACGCTGCTCACGGGCGGAGTGGTTCTTGCTTCCAGCGGCGAGCGCGTGCCGCTCACTGACCCGCGGGTCAAATTGCATATGCTCAATTTCTCGCAGTTCCACGAGCAGTCCGCGGCCATGGCCCTCGGCTGGCTCGGCTTACACGCCGGCCAGGAGGTCCCCATCGATCGCGGCCAGCTCGATCTGGGCCTGCAATTCACCTCCGGCCGCGAGTGTCTTCCGCTGCCTCTCGCCATCGGACAACTGCTCAAAATCCATCGCGATCGCAAGCCCGGCGAGATCGTCGGCTTCTTCATGATGCGCGGCGGCGCTCCTTGCGCATCCGAAGCTTACTTGGAATATTTCGAGAGGTTCATCGTCGAGCATCGGTTGGCCGACGTATTCATCGTCAGCCCCGGATCGGAAGACGGCTATCTTGGCTTCGGGCCCGGCATGCTTATGGACCATGTGTCCCCGGCTATCTTGCTGGCGGACATCCTGGTCGAGATCGACAATGTTTTGCGCGTAGCGGGCGCTCCCGGATCGATCGAGCAGTTTCAGCACGAGTGGAATCGATTCCGGGTGAAGGCAAGAACACTGGATGAATTCTCGTCCCAACTGCCCGCATTTGTTGAGCGTTTGACCGAGCTTCCGTTGACGCGGGATCCCGCAGCCTGCCCCAAGGTGGTCGTCACAGGCGACTTCTTCGCTCGCTTCAGCCCCTTCTTCATGGATGGCGTCCGCGACCTCTATGCCGCGCGCGGAATCATCCTCAAGCCCGTCGATCTCACTGAGCTATTCCTCTATGTCACCTATGACGGCATGCGGGAAACGGCCCATACCTGGGGAATGAAGCCGGGAGGTTTCGCCCTGGCCAAAGCCTGCACCAGAATGCTCGAGCCCGATGGGCAGGAGTATCTGCAGCGGTGGTGGGGCTATCAGTCGGGAAGAAAAGCCGAGCAGCACTACCGCGAGATATTCTCGAAGACCGGCCTTCTCATTTCCCGGTCCAACGACGTCGAAACCTTAATTGATAAGAGCTCCGAACACATCTCGCCGCGGATCTTCGGCGAGGTCACACCCACGGTTGGCCGCAGTTTGAACGCGGAAATCGAGGGTTACGACGGCATCATTTTGATCGGGCCGTTCAACTGTCTCCCCTTCAGAATCTCCGAGGCGATTCTTAAGCCCGTCAGCATTCAACACAGCATGCCGCTTCTCTGCTACGAAACTGATGGCTGCGCCGTGTCGCCTGCTGTGCTCAGGCAAGTGGACGTGCACATTCAGCAGGTCCTCGAACACTCGGCCCGAACGCACTCCGAGCAGGCCGAGCCCCTGGTCCGCTGATTTGAAGGGATAACCACGGCCTGCACGCTGAGTATTTCGATGAATTTGGATCAATTCTGTGAAACGCCCAAGGGTTCCTGATTCGGTGAACCCCTGGTTTGTCGAAAAGCTCGCCCGCCCAAAACTGCAATCTCTCATCGGAGCGAAACACGCCTCGAGTCCCTGTGCGACGGACCCGGCGATTCGCGGTTCCCAAAAAGGAGCGGCCAGCGAGCGAGAATTCGTTGACGCCTGGCACGGGAGGCCGCCTGTGACATCGCCGTGCGGAGCCGTTATTTAACCGGTAACTTCCGGGTTGCCGGTGACTCGGGCGCATCCGTGAGGCCGAGAGGACCCTGAGGCTTCACAAACAGACAGATTCACTTACAGAGCCACTTTGTGCGTTTGAGAGTAACTTTGGCGGACGCTCTTCAAGCCCAGTAATCGGCTTTATTCTGAATGCCCGCGACGAAATCAACCCAGGCTAAGTTCTTCTGGATTCCGAGGCTCACCCAGGCTGTCGCGCGTGCGGCGGTGGTAGGCGAAGAACAAACTCGCCGCGGCCAACTGGCAAGCCAGTACGACCCCCCCGACCTTCGCAGTGAACAATAGGGGCTTGGGCACGTCGATAATCGGGAAGAGCGACAGCACCAGGTACATCGCAGTCATCAGAAAGCCGAAAACCGATGCGGCCTGCAGCCACAGCGGCGGCTTCAAGATATTTTTCTGACGCCCAACGAGCTGGAGAGCGAACATCGCCAGGTAGGCGAGCGCATAGGAAATTCCGGACGCGTTCTGCAACAACTGAAACGCTTCTTGTTGGCCAGCGCCCACCAAACCCGCAAACGCCATGACAAGGGTCACCGCTCCCACGAACAAAATGGAATTGGTCGGAGTCCTTCGCGTGGGATGCAGTCGCCCAAACCAGTCGGGCAGGAGCTTGTCCCAGCCGGCCACTAGGGGCAGCCGCGACGTAACGCCAAAATTGATCACATTGGACGCGATGAAGGAGAACAGCATCAGCGCGATCATGAGGGGAATCAGACCCGCCCCGGGGTCCGTGGGTCGCGTACCCATGGTCAGCGCCTGCGAGATCGGGCTGACGAGGTCAATCTTGTCCCTGGGCACCAAAGCCACCACGGAATTGGTTCCCAGGATGAACATCGCGACGATAATCGGAGTTGCGACCATGACCGAGCGTCCGATGCATTTGGTGGCGTCGCGGCACTCGCCCGCAAACACCGCCATCGAGTCGAATCCGCTCATGGCGCCGAAGCTCATCTTGCCCAGCATGTTCAAGCTGAGTAGAGAGATCGCGGGCAGAGAGAGCGTGAACGAAGCGTACTGCATTGGGCGGCCGATCAGATGGTTGCGGAACGGGAGTGCAATCAACGCCACAAACACCAGGATCATCAGGGCTCCGCCGAAATCGAGTACCCACTTGCCCAGGCGCAAACCAATCAGCGCGACTACGATGAGCGCGCCGACTACCAATACAGTTACGCCGCCCAGTATCCATTTGCTCGCAACGATCCAGGCCGCTTTCGGGCCGAGAACATACGACAGCATGGTCGCGGCCTGGATTCCGCTGTACGAAAGAATAGAAACGGCATTGAGCCAGAGATTCCATGCCACAAGAAACCCCACAAACTCGTTGAATCCCAGCCGGCTCCATTCATAGAGGCCGCCCTCCAACGTGTGCGCACGGTTGAGATAAATCACCACCACTGCCGAAGGCAGATAGAACAAGAAGACTCCCAACAGCCAGAACGACACATTGGCAGGTCCCAACTTGGCCGCCACGCCGATCCAAAACAGGCCAACGATACTGAGAATCTGGCTGAATACCAGGTTGCGCAATCCGAGTTCTTTGCGGAGTTCCCGCTGCCGGGTTTGCGAGTCCTGTGGGTGCATGAACTTGGTTCAGAGGATCTGAGAGAGTGGGAAAACTTGCTCGGTCATCAAAGTCTAGGCTCCCGCCCCGCGCTCGTCAAAAGAAGGTCGGCTTGTCAGCCTGCAATGCCTCTCGTACAGCCGCGATTCTGGCTGTATTGTTTGAATGTTAAGTCAGTGAGGAGCACGAGGTGTTGCATAAGCTGAACTCAGCGGCAACGCTGATTCAGAGAACAACCACGGAGGCTCCTCGAGACCATATGTATTAGATCGGACT
>JBEKRG010000137.1:0-11863 GCA_049518955.1 Occallatibacter sp. | reverse complement strand
AGATTCGGGAGCGGGTAGAGTTTGAAATAATTTAACCCGACCTGATTGATAGTTCCGCCCGCCAGGAAGCCGGGAAGTGTAGTTGGGTCCGTCTGCTCTGCGGCGGTCGGAACGGTCTCCGTCGACGTGATTCCGATGACGGCCCGATCAAATTCTACGTCGGAGAAGAAGAAAGTCTTGTTCTTCCAAATAGGCCCGCCGGCGCTGCCGCCAAAGTCGTTCTGGCGGTACTCCGGCTTTGGGCCGGTGGTGGCAAAGGCGTTGCGCGCGTCAAGCGCGTCGTTGCGGAAAAACTCAAAGGCCGACCCGTGGAACTGGTTGGTGCCGGACTTGGTAATGACGTTGACGACCGCGCCGGTCGAACGCCCTATCTCAGCGCTGTAGTCGTTCGTCATAACGACCACCGAGGCGACGCCCTCGACTCCTGGCCGGATGCCCATGAACCCCTGTTCCTGCTCGTTGTTGTCCAAACCGTCGATCATATTGTTGTTGAACGTGTCGGGCTGGCCGTTAGCTGAATAGGCCGCGTTGATACGCCGGTCGTCCGCACGGTAGCCGGAAGCGATTGAATTCTGGAGCCCCTGGTTCACTCCGGGTTGAATCTGTACTAGGCCGGCAAAGTTGCGGTTGTTCAAGGGAAGATCCTGGACCTGTACTTCCGACACGGAGGCTTGGACGGTCGCGCTATCGGTTTGCAGGGCAGGAACGTCGGTGCCGTTTACCTCAACTGTTGCTGTAGTCGCCCCTAGTTGCAAAGGCACATCCACGCGGATGCGGTCGTCCACACCAACGTGGAAGGCGGTTACCGTATCGGTCTTGAACCCGGACGCTTCGACAAGCACGGTATACGAACCCGGTTGTAGCAACGTGAACGTGTAGTCGCCCGCAGCGCCAGTAAGCGCATGGCGCTTCTCCTGTGTCCCGACATTGGTGATGGTCACGTTGGCGTTGGGCACGACCGCACCGGTTGCATCGGTCACAGTGCCGACGACGTCGCCAGTGGTGTACTGAGCCGACGCCGGCTTAGCCGCGAGGCTCACCAACAGGAAGAGCGCGAAAAACGCGCATGCGATCGTTGGAATCGACCAATGCATCCACTGGCGAAGTGATACGGATGGAGCTTTCATTGTGTTGATCCTCTCTTTCTCCTTTAGTTCGATCAAATCGAATGGATGTCATACCGACAAATTATTCGATTGGTGAATCTACGACAAATTCTGAGTGAGGAATTGATATATCACTTCGGAATGACTTGTCAAGGGCAAAATTAGAGAATTTTCGGAGGATATTCAGGCCGAGATGAAAGTTGAAGAATCGAAATGATTTACAGAATGTCGGACGAAGCAAACGCTTGGCTCGCGCTCGATTGTGGCTCTTCTCTAGGATCGCGTGTCGACCTCATCGTGCGTCGTGAACGGACAATTGCGACTACCCTTTTCTCCAGATGCAGGAATGCGATCGCGTCAGACCGAAACGGCGAGAGTGATCATGAGGCATCTGTCATCTTTGTAACGCTAGGGGGCGAGGAAGAAATTGGCCGCAAAACCAATTCTCGAAATATCGACTCGTGATATGTCAACTCCTCTACGAATCGCGCAGTGCGAAAGTTCGCGAGCCAACCGCCGCAGTGTCGAAAGTATTTGCCCGATGGCGTCGGCGTACTGTCAATTAATCCAAGGTCATGGCAAACGTCGCTGTAGGGCGAAGGAAGTTGATCGTAAACCACGACCTGATCGGGCTGCCGAAGAGCGCGATTGCACCGGCACCTCTTAAGAACTGCTGATTGTGTTCATCCAAACTCTCCCCGTCCCTCTGTCCACGCCATAATCGTTGCGTTTTAGGGGTTGAACCGGCAGTGTCGGCCAGCAGCGCTGCAAGTATTTGCTTGCTCATTACTGTATTCGCTGCATACTTCTCGATATACTCAATGACGAACTCAATGCCAGTTGCGTGTGAGACATATGGTCTGGATGCCCGGTTGTACATGACGTCTGTCAGATCGGGCACGAATATGCAACGCAATCCCCAGCTAGGATGAGTATCTCGGTGAACTCACTGCGGAGAGCGTAAACCGTCAACGTCTTGACAACTATGATATATCAATATGAGATTATGATCGCGCGAATGAGAAATGAAATTTGGTGGTACCATATCGATAATTCGACGTAGGGCCTTTTCCATCGAGAGTTTATGGGGGTACGGAAAGAGCATATGGCTAGTAAATCTGAGCTGAGAAAAGCTGAACGTATGACAAACCGCCTGAATGGGGCTGGGAAATCACTTTCCAATCGTGCCTACCAGCAGATTCGAGATGGAATTCTCAGCGGAGATCTCTCTATAGGAGATGTCCTTTCGCGGAGGCGGCTGGCCAAGCGGTTCAACATGAGTTTCCTGCCTGTCACCGAGGCTCTAAAGTGCCTTGAATCGGAAGGACTGGTTGAAAGCCGCCCGAGGATCGGAACGCGGGTACGCGTGCCGAGCGAGCAGGATATCCGCGACAGCAATGTCATTCGGGAAGCTCTGGAATCGCAGGCGGCAAGATTATGCGCGCAGAACATCACAGAGGAGGAGAAGCAGCAGCTTCGCACCAGTGCTCGACATCTTGATGAGTTGCAGAAGTCGTCCTCGCTGGAACCCACGGACTCACGGTTCTTATTCTCTGTGCATACCTACCACATGCAATTCCATATGCGAATCGCGGAACTGAGTCGCTGTCCAGGGCTGGGCCATGCCATTGAGAAGGAACAGGTACTAATCTTCAACTGGCTCTATGACGTCGCTGCCAACCGACGTACGCAGCCGGAAGAATTCCATTCAACTTTAGCCGAGGCGATATGCAGCGGTAATCCGCTTGTTGCAGATGCGGCCATGCGCGTACACGTTCGGTATGGTCTTGACCAAGTGTTGGGGCGTCTCGCTAACTACGACGGAGAGGACGCCTGGCGGTTGAAGAGCAAGATTCCTGAGAAAAACGGGAAGAAGTTAGGAAGGGTTCATGCGTCATGACGATCAGTTGGCTTTCTGGGAGTGTGTCGGGGTTGATGGTCTCGCTTGTATGTTTTGAGTCGGGTCGGTGAGGAGTCAGTTTCGCGTTCACGGTAGTCGCGGCGGGGTTGGGTGCCGGTTGCACGATGCCACGGCACCTTGCGGCGTTCCTATCCTCGTTCCACGCCATCGGCCGTCTTCGGATCACCCGGCCTGAGCCATTTGCGAATCAGGCGCAGTATCCTCGGATCAATGACCCAGTGCCCGACAAACTTCATCAGCCATCCGTGGTCGATGGTATCGAAAAAGTCTCGCAAATCCGCATCCACAACCCGCCCCGCGCCAACCTGGATTCCTCCTCGGATTTTGCGCAAGGCGTTCTTGGCAGATCGCCCTCGCCGATAGCCAAAGCTGGCATCATCGAATATCAACTCGAAGACAGGCTCCAACCGGTTCTGCAAAGCTTGCTGGCACACGCGATCGTAGGTAGCTGGAATGCCCAAGACCAGCGGAAAAAGCATACGCAAAATCCACTACTACATCGCTAACCTTAAGCCCAGCGCGGCGCGGCTGAATGCGGCGATCCGCCAAGACTGGGGGCATCGAAAACAAAATCCACTGGATGCTGGAACTAGCCTCCGTCGAAGACCTCAGTCGCAAACGCGCCGGTCCTGCGTCAAAATCGGAAATAATATTTGACATATCAGTCTGTTGAGCGTTAGCCTACTCTCACTTCTTTCCAGCGGAAGGATTGACCTCGATCCGATCCTCAACTGAATGTCACCTCTCTCCGAATGGCGTTAGGTGTTTGAAGAAATGGATTCAGGCAAGATTGCCAAGGGAGTCCTCAAAGCATGAATGAATCAGCACTCCCATGCAGCGAGCGGTTAAAAGACAAAGCCATCCTGGTCACGTGCTCCGGCACAGGCATTAGAGTTTTTGCCCGCGAAAGCGCTTTAGTCATGATGCGCGGAAGGCGGAGGGAAGTGACTGAAGCGCCGGCCGGCGAAATCGGAGAGAAAGCGTCGTTCACGCCGCGGGATATCCCAGCCTTGGAGAAGAAAATGGGCTTCACCATACCGATTATCGAAACGCTCCATCCCGAGGCGCGTGGCATTCCCAAAGTCGTGCTTTTTGATTTCGACGGGACCCTCTCACTTCTGCGTGCCGGATGGGCCGACGTGATGATGCCGATGATGGTCGCCGAATTATCGGCGCTCAAAAGCGGTGAAAGCGACACCGAATTGCTTTCGATCGTGCGGGATTTTGTGGATCGTCTGACCGGCAAGCAGACCATCTATCAAATGATCGAGCTTGCAGCGCAAGTGGAACTGCGTGGCGGTGTACCGCAGTCGCCGCTTGCATACAAGCACAGGTACCTGGGACTCCTTCACAAGCGGATTGCGCACCGCCTAGATGAACTGCGCTCCGGGCGGGCGAAGCCGGAGAAGTATCTGGTGCCGGGTTCGATTGAGCTGCTCCAGGCGCTTCGCAAGCGGAGAATTTATCTGTATTTAGCCAGCGGGACGGACGAGGAGTACATGCGGCAAGAGGCGGACCTGCTCGGCGTGACTGAGTTTTTCAACGGCGGCGTTTATGGGGCGCAGGACGACTACAAGAGTTTCTCAAAACGGATTCTGATCGAGCGGATTCTTTCTCGCTCCGAATGTCACGGAACCGAGATTCTGGGCTTTGGCGACGGCTTCGTTGAAATTGAAAACGTCAAGGCTGTTGGCGGCATCGCCGTCGGCGTGGCCACGGACGAAGCCGATTGCCTTGTGGTGTCCGACTGGAAGCGCAATCGGTTAGCCGCAGCGGGCGCCGACTACATCATTCCGAACTTTCTGAATCAAGCGAAGCTGCTGGAGAGGATCATCACGTCATGAGTTCCCGCTATCAAATGTTCGATCGCAGCCGGCTCATCGTGAAGCCGCTTGCGGAACGGCGTCACGATCTGGAGCTTGGTAATTGGCTCAAGCTTGACGACCCTGCACCGCCATATCAGCACGCAGACTTGCCCGCCCTTGCGGAACGGATCCATCGCGCTCGAGAGACGGGCGCCGCCCGCATCCTGATGTTTGGCGCGCACCTGCTCCGCGCGGGCGTCAATCGCCACATGATCGATCTAATGGAGCGCGGGCTCATCTCGCATATCGCGATGAACGGAGCCGGCGTGATCCACGACTTCGAATTAGCCTTGATCGGAAAAACCACCGAGAGCGTGGCGCGCTATATCCGCTCCGGAGAATTCGGACTGTGGCAGGAGACCGGAAGGCTGAATGACCTCCTTCGCGAATGCGATGGCCGCGGTTTTGGGGAGATGGTTGGCAGCGTAATTCTCAGCGGCGACTTCCCGTACCGCGACCTGAGCGTGCTCGCGGCAGCGTATCGCTGCGGCGTGCCGGCGACCGTGCACGTTGGAATCGGCTACGACATCATCCATGAGCATCCGAACTGCGACGGCGGTGCACTGGGCGCAGCCAGTTATCGCGATTTCCTGATCTTTGCCCATTCGGCAGAAAGCCTGGAAGGCGGGGTCATGCTGAGTTTCGGCTCTGCGGTGATGGCCCCGGAGGTCTACCTGAAAGCACTGTCGATGGCTCGCAATGTGGCGCACCAGGAAGGCCGGCAGATTCGCGACCTCACGACGGCCGTCTTCGACCTGATGCCGATCGCTGGCGACTTCCGCGATGAGTTGCCGAAGACCGAACCCGCTTATTATTTCCGCCCGCGCAAGACGATTCTGATCCGCACCGTCGCCGACGGCGGACACAGCTACTATTTCAGCGGCGACCATCGGGCGACGTTTCCGGCCCTCTGGCGCGCACTTGGAGGGCGGGCGTGACGACCGAAAAAGTCCTTGCCTCTCTGCCTACGCTGTCGGCGCTCGTCGTGGGCGATGTCTGTCTCGATCGCTGGTGCTTCTACGAGCCGCAACTGGCGGAGCCGTCCAGGGAGACATCCATCCCGCGAGTGGCCGTTGTCGAATACGAGAGGACCCCAGGAGCCGCCGGCACAGTTGCGTCGAATCTGGCGGCGCTTCGTGTGGGACGCGTCGATGTTCTGGGTGTCGTTGGCGAGGACGGGCACGGATTTGAGCTGGAACGGGCTCTCGACGCGCGCCGCATCGGGCATTCCGCGTTGGTCCGTGATCCGGCTGGTTTGACGTTCACTTACACGAAGCTCATTAATCGTTCGAACGGCGTCGAGGATCTGCCGCGTGTGGACTACCTGACTCCCCGCGATTTGCCGGAAGACGTGACATCGCAGGTCGTTGAGCGCTTCGAGCGGTTCGCGCCGAAGTTCGACGTAATCCTTATCTCGGATCAAATGGAGATTGATTCCGGCGGAGTGGTGACCGCACGGTTGCGTGACGCGATTTCCCGCTTCGCTGCCAGCTACCCGGACAAAGTGGTCTTCGTTGATTCGCGCGCACGCGGCGAGCTCTTCCGCAATACTCTCGTCAAGCTGAATGAGGATGAGGCTGCACAGGCCTGCGCTCGTCTCCGTGTGAAGACCGATTACGAGAAGCTCCGCGGGCAGATCGGATATGGCTCATTGATGGTCACACACGGGCCGCGCGGCGTTTCGGTCGTCGGTTCCAACGGCATAACGCTTGTGCCGGCGAGGAGCGTGCCAACGCCTGTAGATATTTGCGGCGCGGGAGACAGTTTTAGCGCAGGCGCAGCGTTGGTGTTGCGACTCACGGGCGATCCGGTTGAGGCGGCGCACTTTGGAAACCTGGTCGCCTCCATCACAATCATGCAGCGCGGCACCGGCACCGCCACGCCAGAAGACATATTGAGAGCAAGTAACCAGGAGACGAGGCAATGAACTACTTTGCATCCTACCGACAATGGCTTGAATCTGCCCTGACTGCGCTTGATTTGCATGCCGTCGAGACTGCTGCGCAATGGCTGCGCGCGGCGCGCGACGAGGGCCGGCAGGTTTTTGTCTGTGGCAATGGCGGCAGCGCTTTCACGGCGTCGCACTTCGCGACCGATCTCGTGAAGGGAGCCAGTTATCAGCGTGCGCGCCGCTTCCGCGTCCTGGCCCTAACCGACAACATTGGGACCATCACCGCCTACGCGAACGACGTGGCCTACGACGTGGTATTCGAGGAGCAGCTGAAGAACTTTGCGGTTGCGGGTGATTTGGTAATCGCCATCAGCGGCTCTGGCAATTCGCCAAACGTCGTGCGGGCAGCGGAATACGCTAACGAAACCGGATGCCGAACGATCGGACTTACTGGACGAGACGGCGGACGTCTGGGACAGGAGGTGCAGTTAAACATCCTCACGGGCGAGCCCCACATGGGACGGATCGAGGACGTTCATATGTTTGTGTGTCATATGCTCGCCTATTCGTTCATGGACGAGAATTGCGCCTCTTAACAGGGCCGCCAGGAATCGTGCTTACATTGCGCGCGCAATCCAAGCTCCGGCTGCGAAAATGCGTATCATTCCCGTCCTTTTCCGCAGCCTTAATAGCTGTGGCGAACATTTTCAAATGCAGGAAGCTACGTATGCAATCGTTTTTCAACCTGGCATCATCAAATGGCCTCGGCAACATGCTGAGCGTCTTGATGCTTCGCGGACGATTTGAGGAGATTTCCTGTTTGGGCCCAAAGAATGAAAACTACAGATTTGAGGACTGGCTCCAATGGTTACAAAGAGAATCGCTGAGTTCGCAAAAGCGATGGTTATTTTCTTAATGACACTTCCGGGATTTGCGAATTGTGAGGTGACGATGTCAATTTGGGGTCACACGACCGGTGGGGAAGCTGTACCGATCTATACGCTGACGAGCAGTGGCGTCGAGGTCCGGGTTACGTCGTATGGGGCACGGTTGGTGAGTGTTAGAACTCTGGACCGTACAGGTAAAGTGGCGGATATTGCATTGGGCTATGACACGCTCGAAGATTACCTCAACGACCCAGGTACACGTTTCGGATCAGTCATCGGGAGATTCGCGAATCGCATCGCGATGGGGCGCTTTTCGATCGGCGGAGAAGCTTTCCAAATTCCGGCCAACGATGGGCCTAACGCGCTGCATGGAGGGACTGTCGGCTTCGATAGCTACGTTTGGCAGTCGCACGAGGAGCCCAATGGTGTTGAGTTCTCACACGTAAGCCCTGCTGGAGACATGGGCTTCCCGGGTACTCTCTTTATCAAGGTAAAGTACAGTTTGATCGAAAACTCGCTTCGCATTGACTACTCTGCGTCGACAGACCGAACAACCGTCTTAAATCTGACGAATCACGTTTACTTCAATCTGCACGGAGACGACATTGGCAACATCTTGGGCGAATCGGTCGAATTGAACGCGAATTGGTACACACCGACAGACGCACAGCAAATTCCAACGGGTAAACTGGCGCCCGTAGCCGGCACACCCTTTGACTTTCGAAAGCCGACAATGATTCGCGCCCATATCAACGACGCAAACGAGCAACTCAGGTTTGGGAGCGGATACGATCAAAACTTCGTAATAAATGGAATTGCAGGCACATTGCGCTTGGCGGCGATCGTGACAGATTCAGAAAGCGGACGAAAACTGACCGTGGAGACCACAGAACCCGGCGTGCAATTCTATACCGGCAACCACTTGGATGGAACAGTCACCGGCCGGCATGGGGTAGCGTACGGCAGGAATGCGGGATTTTGCCTGGAAACTCAACATTTTCCGGACTCTCCTAACCATGCAAACTTCCCTAGCACCATGCTTCCTTCCGGAAGGACCTTTCGCTCAACAACTATCTATACCTTCAGCACAACTCCTTTCTAGTGCCGGCTTCAGAATGTAGTTTTGTCCAGAAACTTTCGCACTTTCTATCTGAGAACTCTAGTTGAGGGTTGAGGTTGCAGAGAGGAATATCCTGCGGGCTATTCCTCTCTGTCTGTTTGTCAAAAAAAACAGGAATCAGGTCACCTGCCTCTAACGCCAACACCCAGTAAGAATCGCCAAACTCTCTCCCTCGGCACCGGTCAATTCCTGGGCAACTGAATGCGGTTCTCGTTTCCGTCAGCGAGAGAATGTGCGATTGAACTTCGATTGTTGGAGGGGAAACGCAATTGAGCGAGTTTCAATGCGCCCCAAAGGATGCTTTCATCTCGAAGACTGGCAGGCTGAACATTGATCGATGCTTTGGACCAACTTGTCATTTGTCTGCTTAGCTCCTTCCGCAAAGGGATGAAGAGGGCGTCGCCTGCTCTGCTTATTCCGCCGCCAAGAACGATCATGGCAGGATTAAGGAACATGATTGTGTTCTTCAGCCCTTGAGCAAGATAAACGACGTATTTCATAATAAACACAGGGGACTTGAGAAGATTCTCAGCAGTGTCCCCGTAATCGCGCTGCAGCCAAAGACCACTACACATTCTTTCCATGCATCCGTATGAGCCGCAGAGGCACAATGGACCGTTTGGCAATATGGTGTGGTGCCCTACTTCGCATGCATAAGAGTTCTTTCCCCGATAAAGACCGTGTTCGGTAAGGAGGCCACCTCCAACACCAGTCGAGACTGTGATGTAGAAAAGAGGCCGGACTTCTCTGGCGACACCGTAAAAACCTTCTCCCAGCGCACCAACCATGGTGTCGCGATCAATAACGGTTGAGACGTCGAAGCGAGATTCGACTTCTCGAATGAGGTCGAACCCTTCCCATCCAGGAACTTGTACGCTGAGAAGCACTTTCTGTTCTTCAAAATCAACCGGTCCACCAAACCCAATCCCGCACGCGTCAAACTTGCCCAAAGGCGCGATTTTACGCACCATCTCTTGTATGCTGTCCATCATTCCCACAGGGCCTGCAGCTCTGTCAGTGGGTCTGGTTGCCTTGGCTGTCAGTTTTTCGTCGTCGAAGATCGCAACGGTGAAGTTCGTTCCGCCAATATCAATTGCAAGAGTCCGTGTCATGGAGTGTAATTCCTCTCATTGTTAAGATGTTCCGTTAGTCCGAGCCACTTCCAAGCACACTGAACGAGCCTTGCCCTGAAGACAGACTCACGCGCGCCTTGCGATCGCGGTGAAAGGGGTCGGCGCTGACGATAATGCCTTGAGATGGATCTGATATATCATACTTCAAGCCACGATGCATGCGAATAGAGATCTTTGCCTCAGGTGTTGACGTTTGTGGCGAGTCGGTAAGGACCGCGTGGAGAGAATCTGACGCCGCGAAGGGCTGAAGATACCGCGGGGACAGAAGCCGCGCGGGCGGCTGTGACTCAACGACAGCTCCTATGCGCACCTGCGACCGGAACGGCGTAATCACGTCTGGTCGTACGGTTTTGTGAACACTTTTACCAATGATGGCAGGACGGTGCGGATTCTGAACCTGATCGATGAATACAGGCGGGAGTGCCTGGCGACCCTGCGGCGCTGACAGCAATTCATCTGCCAGTCACGAATTATGCCTTTTAGGTCAGTTTGACCGGCTCGGAAAGTTCTCCGTTTCGCACGGCCCTGGTGAGGAAATTCTTGGTAATCAGAGGCTCCCTGGCAACCCACGATTTCCAGTCCTTGGATGTCTTGGTTTTGGCCCACATTGCTGCGGACCGTTCGGCCCTTTTCAGCGTTGCAAGATGGTCCTGCTGGCGGCGTTTTCGAAGGACGGATTGCGACGTGTGATTCAAACCGCAACGCTTGGAGCAATAAACAACCTGTCGCTTCGTCTTCTTCACATAGAATTTGTCGCAGTGCTTGCAGGGGCCGCCAAGTTTTTCGTTATATGGGTCGATCAAGAAACCGAGAAAGAGCCCCAACGCGGTTTCGAGAGGCTCCCCGGGAGGCATGTTCTCGGGAACTGTCATGCAAATTACTCGCGCACGGTTAGTCTTGGTCGCAATGAGATGAGCACGGCAATGCATTGCCGCCAGTGCAAGCACAGGGTCGTCTGAAAACAATTTCATTACGTTCGGACCCGAGTCAAACCAGGCTTTCACGAGGCGACGCAATTCGCACTGGACAGGGCGATAGTCTCCTTTATGTCTCTGCCAGCCACCATTTATTGGAATCGGGATGTGGTAGAAGTCAGTATTCAGTGCCTCAACGAACATTTCTAGGGACCCTACGTCAGGAGCCAAGAAAAGAACGGATTCCTGCTTCGCGGTAGTGTTTCGTTTGCTCATTATTCTGACAGTATAAACGATAGCAATATCTGCTTTACATACTTTCTTGCTCTGGCGATCTCTTTGCGCGACTATCAAATGCAAGAGGTGGCAATGACGGGTCAAAATCACGCCGGAGCGACTCTCGAAAGCAGCCATGCGCTGTCCGTTGAGTACAAAATGCTCGAGGAATTGAAACCGTACTCGAGCGACGCTCGCACGCATAAAAAACACCAAATCCGTCAAATCGCCGAAAGCGTTAGGGCCTTTGGGTTCACGAATCCCATCCTCATCGACTCGCAAAATCGCATCGTGGCTGGCCACGGCCGAGTCGAAGCGGCAAAGCTGCTCAGCATGACCCGCGTGCCAACAATTTGTCTCGAAGATCTTGCAGAGAACCAGATCCGAGCATACGTGATCGCCGACAATCGGCTCGCAGAGCTTGCGGGCTGGGATAAGTCAATTCTCTCCATCGAGCTTCAGAATTTGCTGAATCTGGATTGCGCTGATTTTGACGTCACCGTCACTGGATTCGAAGTTGCCGAGATAGATCAGATAATCGAGGAGGCAGGCGATTCGCGAGAGACTGAGGATCAGATTCCGGAGCTCGATTCCAACCAAATTTCCGTGACCGAACCTGGCGATCTCTGTGACCTGCCCCCGATTTCTCAACCACTGATAACTGGAGTTTCTCGGTTTTGGTTTGACTCCGAGATTATCTCGCAGCCGCCGTCGAGGCTGTGTAAATGTGGGAAGCGTTCTGTGCTTTCC
>JBEKRG010000136.1:0-11960 GCA_049518955.1 Occallatibacter sp. | reverse complement strand
GGGCGGGCCGATCTTCGTGTTCGGCAGCGCGAAGCTGAGTGCGACACTGTTCGAAGCGGGGCTGTTCGATGAAGTGCGCCTGGCCCTTTTACCGATCGTGATCGGCAACGGTGCGACGCTATTCGGGCGGAGTTTACCGCAGGCCAAGATGAAGCTTCTGGAGACGCGGCCAACGTCAAACGGATGCGTGATTCTGCGCTACGAGCCGGAGTAAGGCGAATGTTAGCCTTCTCACGAAAGTGTTTGCGATGCCAGAGCAACCTGAAACACCATGTGCTCCTTCCACGCCGGTGAACGATCCTGCCGCGGTCCACGATCGCGTTGCTGATGGGCGGATTTCATGGGCCGGGCCGCTGCTGCTGTTGTCGGCCCGGTCAGTGTTGCTGATTGCGGCCCAGGCGCTGGTTGCGTTGATTTTGATGGAGCGAGGACAGGCGGCGCCATGGCGCGCGGCAGGCGACTGGTGGGGCGTCTACGCCAATGTGGCGGATATCGGCTGCCTCGTCCTGCTCCGTTCTTTCACCCGCCGCGAGGGCATTAAATTCCGCGACCTTCTGGGAACGGTAAGAATGCGCCGCGGCCACGATCTCTGGCTTGGACTGGGATGTTATCTCCTGATTTTTCCCGTCTTCTTCGCTAGCACCTGGTTTGCGAAGAGCTTGTTCTTCCATGCCGATCCCAGAGTTGCAGTCGGATATCTTTCCAGATTTCATACTTTGCCGCTTTGGGCAACGATTTACGGCGTCTGCCTGTGGTGGACGATCTGGTCGCCGGCCGAGGAGGCAACGTATCAGGCGTACGCGCTGCCTCGGATCGAGGCGCTCACCCGGCATCAATGGGCGGCGGTTCTGCTTGTTGGCTTTTGTTGGGCGGCACAGCACTGCGCTTTGCCTCTGATTCCGGACTGGCGCTACCTGGCATTCCGGTTCGTCTCCTTTTTTCCCGGCGTGCTCTGCCTGATGGCCGTCTATCTGCGCACTCGACGCCTGACGCCCGTTATTTTTGCACACTGGCCGATGGATATCGCCGCCGCCATATTCCACGTTATCTACTGACGGTGCGCCAGCGAAGACTCTTGTGATCTGAATGCTCCGCGGGCAGCGCACCCTCACTCTTGTATGATCGGGAAGGCCCGCCCGCGCGATAAATTCCGAGCTGCGGCCACCATGGAACGATTATGAAGACCGGCATCATCGGCCTGCCGCAGGTGGGCAAGACTTCGCTCTTTAAGATTCTGACCAAAGCCAAGATTGACGAGCACGGCCGCGCGAACCCACGCGAGGCGCACATTGGCGTGGCGCGCGTACCCGATGAGCGTCTGGAAAAGTTGTCGGCCCTCTATTCCCCCAAAAAGACGACCTTTGCATCGGTGGAGTTTGTTGACGTTGCGGGCATCGGGCAGGAAGCGCTGAAGGAGACTGCGTACCTGACGAACCTGCGCAACGTGGATGCGCTGATTCATGTGCTGCGGGCGTTCGAGAACGACGCCGTCCCGCAGGAGGGGCCGATTGACCCGCTGCGCGACGCCAAGAACGTTGAATTTGACCTGATGCTCAGCGACCTTGGCCAAGTTGAAAAACGGATGGAGCGCGTCGAGAAAGATATGAAGAAAGGCCGCACCAGCGAATTGGAGCGGGAACAAGCGCTTCTGGTCCGGTCGAAGGAAATGCTGGAAAAGGAAATTCCACTGCGCGCCATGGAGATGACTGCGGAAGAGAAAAAGCTCATCCGCGGCTTTATGTTCCTGTCGCAAAAACCGATCCTGTATGTGCTAAACGTCAGTGAGAGCTCGACGCTGGGCGCCGATCTCGAATTCGCAGTGAACCGCTACAAGTTGGATGCGATTGCGAGCCGGCCCAATGCGGGCGCGATGGCCATCTGCGGCAAAGTTGAGGCGGAATTGGCGGACATGGACGACGCCGAAGCTGCCGACTTTCTGGAGAGCTACGGCCTGCACGAAAGCGGCCTGGTACGGCTCATCCGGAAAAGCTACGAACTGCTCGGGCTGATCAGCTTCTTCACTGCAGGCGAAGACGAGTGCCGGGCGTGGACGGTGCCGGCAGGCTCCAAGGCTCCGCAGGCAGCCGGTGCGATTCATTCCGACCTGGAGCATCATTTCATCCGCGCCGAAACCATTCGCTGGGATAACCTGCTGGATGCGGGCTCGGAGGCTGCAGCGCGCTCCAAGGGCACCCTGCGCCTGGAAGGCAAAGAGTACATCGTGCACGACGGAGATGTGCTGCACATAAGACACAGCGGGTGAAGAAGCAGGCATTAGCCGTTAGCTATTATCTAGGTGCGTGCCAGTTGGGGCTGTTCGTTCAAACGGCAATTCTTGCGCGTGGTTAATCGACTGAACGATGCTGACGACCTCTCTCATTCTCGGAACGATTGCTGCATTGGCAGATGTGGCCGGCGGCCTTGTGCTGGTGCGCGCGCGAGGCGTAGAACGCTATCTGCGCTACTTTGTGGCGCTGGGAGCAGGGTTCCTGATGGCTACGGCGTTGCTGGAGATGACGCCGGAGAGCCTGCGGCTGAATGCTCGGCTGGCTCCGGCTCTCATCATGGGCGGTTACTGCGTGATGCATCTCCTCGAGCACACGATCAACGCGCACTTTCACTATGGAGAGGAAACACACGGCGGTGAATTCGTCTCCGCGCGAACAGGCTACTCGGTACTGGGCGGCCTAAGCGTGCATGCGCTCTTTGATGGCGTGGCCATAGGATCGGGATTCGCGCTTTCTAACTGGCTGGGGTGGCTAATCTTTCTAGCGATCCTGCTGCATAAGGCACCGGAGGGTTTCACCATGGCCAGCGTAATGTTGGCAAGCGGGCGAAGCCGCAGGACGGCCTTCTGGTCCGCAGTAGCGCTGGCCGGCGCCACGCTGGTGGGCGTACTGGTGATTCAGCTTGTTCCGCGTTGGGTTCCATTTGGGCTGCCGGTTTCAGCGGGAGTTGCGCTCTATGTGGCCGCGACCGACCTTGTACCCGAGGTGAATCGGGAACCGGGCATTCGCATGGCGCTGGTGTTCTTTGCCGGCGTGGCCGGGTTTCTGCTGCTGCGCATGCTGCTGCCTCAGATGTAGATCGGCCGGATGTCTCATCGCTCAGCGAATGGCCCTCGCCGGACGATATGCTATCCGATGTGGCGTATTGCGTAGCACCTATTCTGGAAGAGGTCGGAAGCTCACGGCGGGCACGCAGGCGCATTCCATTCGATTTTCTGGGATCACTGATTTTTGCGGCACTCGGGTTCCTCGTGATGGGCTACCATCCGGGGCTCGAGGATGACGGAATCTATCTAACGGCAGTCAAGGCCGACCTGAATCCGGCCCTCTTTCCCTACAACACCAAATTCTTCCGGCTGCAGATGGAAGCGACGATCTTCGACGGATCGATGGCGCACTTCGTCCACTGGACTCGGATTCCGCTGGCGTGGGCGGAGCTCATTTGGCAGTGGGCCGCTCTTTTCTTGATTCTCTGGACAGTGAAAAAGATTGCGAACCGGCTCTTCGAAGAAGAGCCGGCGCGATGGGGCGGAGTGGCATTGGTTTCGGCCATGTTCACGCTGCCTGTGACCGGAACCGCGCTCTACATGGTCGACCAGCATCTGCACCCGCGCACGCTGGCGACGGCAATGATTCTGCTGGCCGTCTGGCGCATCCTCGATGAGAAACGATGGCAGGCAGTCCCGCTCCTCCTCGTGGCATTTTTACTGCATCCAATGATGGCGGCGATGGGGATTTCGTTTTGCTGTTTTCTTACTGTGGTCCTGATGGGACGGGTGCATGAGCGGGTGCAAGGATGGAAAACCTCGATGGCTGCAATTGTGCCTTTGGGTTGGATCTTCGAGCCGGGCAATCCGGGCTGGCGCAAAGCGCTGGACACGCGGACCTACGAAACCCTCTACAAGTGGACGTGGTACGAGTGGCTGGGCGCGCTGGCGCCGCTTGTTCTCTTCTGGCTCGTATGGCGCTATGCCCGCAGGCACGGAACAATAATGTTGGCGCGGTTTGCGCTGGCGGTTCTCATTTACGGTGTCTTCCAACAGGCTTTGGCGATGGCGCTGCTTTGGCCCGGCTTTCTGGTGCGCGTGACGCCGCTGCAGCCCATGCGCTATCTGCACCTGGTCTACTTCTTTCTCGTGCTCGCCTCCGGAGGCCTGCTGGGAAAGTTCGTCATGAAACGAAGTGCCTGGCGTTGGGCGGCGTTTCTGCTGATTGCGAATGGCTGCATGTTTGCGTGGCAGCGCGCGGAGTTTGCGCCGAGCCAGCACCTTGAAATGCCGTGGGTGCAGGCCGCCAATCCCTGGCTGCAAGCCTTCGCGTGGGTCCGCGCGAATACGCCAGAGAACGCCTATTTCGCAGTCGATCCGCACTATCTTGAAGCGACCGGCGAAGATTACCACAGCTTTCGCGCGCTGGCTGAACGAAGCCAACTGGCCGACACGGTAAAGGACGGGTCCGTGGTCACGCTTGTTCCGGAGCTTGGACCGGACTGGGTGCGACAGACTGAGGCCGAGGAAGGATGGCCCAGCTTCAGGCTTGGTGACTTCGAACGTCTGAAAACGGAATTCGCCGTCGACTGGGTGCTGGTGGACAATCCGGCGCCCGATGGCCTCGCCTGCCGCTGGCACAACAATACGCTGGCGGTCTGCCAGATTCCCTGAGCTTGAATCGCGGTGTGCGAAACGCGGCCATTGCAGGTTGCGGCTACATCCGCGAGAATAAGAAGGTCACCATTCTTCTGCACGGGCACCGATCATGCTTAATCTTACCCAGCGACTGATTCTCGGCTGTGTGCTCTTGGCCTGCCTGACGGTGGGACTGGTCGCGATTGCCCATAAAGCGCTGGCCGCGAGCGGGCAGCTTCATCTGGGTTATGCGGTGGCCATCATTGCTTCGCTGATTGCGGCAGCGACAATCTTCTTTGTGTTGAAACCCATCGACACACTGGCCGGCGATGCGCACCGCATTGCTCAGGGCAACCTGGAACACCGCGTGGAGTGGAAAAGCCGCGACAGCTTTGGCGTGATTGCAGGCGAGCTGAGCCGGATTGCGGTACGGCTGCGCGACGTGCGCGATACCGAGGCCGGCCGGCGGCAGATGGAGTTCCAGCTCTCTGACGCGGTGCTGCAATCGATCTTCGAGCCGATTATCGTGACGGATGGCAAGGGCCATGTCCTCAAGTTGAATCAGTCGGCATCAGAGCTACTGGGCGAGGCAGCCGGCGATCGCATGGCGCTGACGAATACGCCGGGGGGCGAAAAGATTCTGAGCGCGATCCAGGACGCCGTATCGATGCAGAAGGCGGTTGCCGCCGAGGGTGAATCGTCGATGCTGCCCATGCGGATCGGCGACCAGGCGCGCAGCTACCGCTTGCGCACCACGCCGATGCGCGACTCCGAGGGCAGGCTGCTGGGCGCAGTCACGACGCTTGAGGACGTGACGAGCCTGCGAGACACTGACCGCTTCAAGACGCAGTTCATCGCGGTCGCCAGCCGCAAGCTGCGCGATCCGCTGCTGCAGTTACGGCGCGGGCTGTACGCGCTGGCCCAGGGATTCAGCGGAGAGATGACCCCCTTGCAGACCGAACTGGTGGCACAAGCCAGCAAAGAGGCGGAAACCCTGGACGATCTGATGGCCGACCTGATTGGAGTGGCCGAACTGGACACCGGCAAGCGCGAGTTGAAGCCGGAGCGACTGCGGCCGTTGCAGGTGCTGAATGAAGCGCGCGACCGTTTCTGCGAGGAGGCTGCGCGGAAGCATATCCGAGTGGACGTGAGCGCCTATGCCGACCTGGCGGTGATCGAAGCCGATCGCCGTGCGATGCGGTCGATTCTGGATAATCTGCTCTCGAATGCGTTGCGTTACACGCCGGAGGATGGCGAGATTCTGCTGGCGGCGGAGGAGATCAAGAGCTTTGTGCAGTTCAGTGTGCGCGACACGGGACGCGGCATTGAGGCGGAACGACTCAGTTCGATCTTTGACCGGTTCAACACATTCTCAGAACAAGGAACAGGGCTCGGACTGTCGCTCGTTCGACGGCTCGTGGAGTCGCTCGGCGGCCAGATCGCCGTGGAGAGCCGGCTGGGCCACGGAGCGACGTTCCGATTCACGATTCCGGTTGCGGTAGCGCGGGAAGTGCAACATCCCGTCGAGGTGGGCTGAGCGATGGCCGAGATCGTTCTTGAGAGTAAGCCGGAGCCCGCCAAACTCCGCATCTACCTGGGTGCGGCGCCGGGCGTGGGCAAAACCTACTCGATGCTGAACGATGCCTACCTGATGCGCACCCAGGGCGGCAAAGACGTCGTGATCGGTCTGGTTGAGACCCACGGACGGAAGGAGACCGAGGATCAGATCCGGGATCTCGAGGTCATCCCGCAGAAGGTGATTCCCTATCGCGGCGTGAACCTGAAAGAGATGGATGTGGACGCGATCATCGCGCGGCATCCGCAGACGGTGGTGGTGGACGAGCTGGCGCACACCAACGTTCCCGGGAGCAAGAACCGCAAGCGGTACGAAGATGTGGTGGAACTGCTCGACGCCGGCATCAACGTGATGACGGCGGTAAACATTCAGCATTTGGAAACGCTGAACGACGCCGTCAATCGCTCGGCGAATACGACCATCCGCGAGACCGTTCCGGACAGCTTCGTCAAGCGCGCCGACGAAGTGGTGAACGTCGATCTGACCGTTGAGGAGTTGCGCAACCGGTTGCGTGGCGGAAAGATCTACGCTCCCGAAAAGGTGGAGCAGTCGCTGGCGAACTTCTTCCGCAAGGGCAACCTGAACCTGCTGCGCGAACTGGCGCTGCGCACCACTGCGGAGCAGGTAAGCAGCCGCGCATCGGAATACCGGCGCACCCAGGGGCTGGAGCAAGCACCGATTCCGGAAAAGGTGATGGTGTGCCTGAGCACGCGGCCTGGAACGGAGAGGCTGCTGCGCATCGGCGCAAGAATCGCCGGACGCCTGGCAACGAATTGGTATGCAGTCTATGTGACTCCGCCGGACGATAAGGGCCACAGCGATCCCGAGGCCTTTCATCGGCTGGAAGAATACATGCGCATGGCGCGGGACCTTGGCGCCAAGGTCGTTCAGCTCACCGACCGCAAGGTTGCCGACGCGCTAATCCGGTTTGCGCAACAGGAGAACATCTCGCACGTGGTCTTCGGGCAGTCAGCGCGGTCGCGCTTCGACATTCTGCTGCGCGGCTCGGTGCTGAACCGGTTCCTGTCGGAAGTACGCGACGTGACGGTGCAGGTTGTGCCGATGCAGAAGCCGCTGCGAAAGGCGTGATGCTTCGCTGAATTCATCGCTTCCATCAGGGAGCGTAAACTTAAAGGTAAAGTGTCCGTCTAAAAGGCCGGAACTCGAACAATCCATCGCACACGGGGAGGTGGCCTATGACTTCCCGATCTCTCATTTCTGGCGCGCGTTGCTGCGCGACCGCGCTCGCAGTGATCTTCACTGCCGGATCTCTTGCCGGGTGTGGCAGCAAGGCGCCGATCAGCCCCATCCCTCCTCCCAGTTCTCCGGGCACGCCTGCGAATATCACCGGAAACTGGGAACTGGCACCCAAGGTTACCTTGGGCTCTACAACTTCCATTGCTGTCTATCTAACTTCCAATGCGGGAAGCGTGTCGGGCATTGCCGAGGGTCCGCCGGCGGTCGACAATGTCTGTACTTCCAACGGCTGCTGCGGGACTCCCATCGGCGTTTTTAACAACGTGGCGCTAACCGGCACAGTCGATGCGGACGGCAACCTGAAGCTGGGAACCGCAGTCGGCGGAATCCCGGACTTCGCCATGACCGGCACGGTAAGCGGATCAACCCTTTCGAACGGCAGCTTTACGCTGAGTGGAACCTGCACCGCGCAGGGAACCATAACCGGAACCGAGTATGCGTCGCTCGACGGAACCTACGCCGGAACCCTGACGTCGCAGGCAACGGGGCAGAGCTATGCGGTCACGACGACTCTCGACCAAAGCAACGTACCAAACGCCTCAGGATATCTGAACCTTACAGGTACAGTGAGCGTGAGCGGCTATCCGTGTATCTCGTCCGGGACGACGCCGATCAGCTCAACCTTCCTAGGCAACGTATTCAATGCCGGCGTGAATCCTTCGCCGAACGCAACTCTTGGCTGGAGCGGCACTCTGTCTCCGGACGGCAAGACGATTGAGATCGACTACGGATTCACCCTGAACGGCAGCAGTTGCAACGACGACTACGGCACGGGCACGCTGACGCTGCAATAGCGGCGTCGCAGGTTGCAGGTTATCGATTCGCTGCTCCCTGCCTCTGACTCTCTGCATCATTCGCAGAAGACGCGGACTTTGGCTTTTTCTTCCTTGGCGTCGACGTCGACGGTGAGGTCACCGAGGTGGTCGATCAGCTCCTCGAGATTCTCCGGCTTGATTTGCGATAGCGTCAGCGGAACGCCGTGCTTGCTCAGGGTCTCGTCAAACTGATCGTGGGCCTGCTGAGGAATGAGGCTGGCGAGGCGGACACCGGCGCGAAGAAGCTGCATCGGCACACGGACGTTCACCGTCGTGGGCCCATTCTTCTCAGTGGACTCGACCAGGACGCGGAGATACTTCGCGTGGGTCTTGACGGTGGCGCCTTTATCGTTTCCAGCCCAGCCATTTGAGCCGGCAATGTTGCCAGTAAAGTTGGCGGTTTTGGCGGGCTCCGGCTCAAGCGCGGCGAGCAGACGCTCAGCCTCATCCGCGGTGATCTTGCCCGCGGCTAACATTTCCAGGATCTGACGGCGGTTTTCGTTCATGCGGTTCTCCTGAGGAAGTGAGTGAGTGAATAAGTGAACGAGTGAAACGAAACTTCGCGCTACAAGATGCGGACCAGGACTTTGTTGCCGTAGCGGTGACGCGAACGTCGGTGCCGCGAAGGCTCGACAGGATGTCCCAAAACACACGGACAACGCGGAAAGGGCCGACGCCGGTCGTGATGCTGATTGCACAGACAACGATGAGGAGGATCGGCGAAAGCAGGAGCAAGAGCAAGACCAGCGGAATCCAGAGAAGGATGAGGGGGATCCAGAGCCTCGTCATGTGGAAGTGCGGGTGGTCGATTTCGAGGACGGCGACGTTGGGAATCATTTGAGGGCCTCCAGTGCGCGGATGGCATCGGCAGCCGAAATCTCGCCGGTATTCAACTGCTCAAGGACTTCCGTGCGCGATGCGGAAGGATTGGTTTCGACGAATTCAAGCTGGCTGGCGATGCGATTGAGGCGTGCTTTGATGGTGGGATAGCTGACGCCGAAGGTCAGCTCCATGTCCTTAATGGTGCCGTGGGAACGGAGGAAAGCGATGACGAAGACCTGGTCTTCAAGGGTGAGGCGCGCGAGCTGGGGAAGGCTGAACTGGCCTTCGACGGCGATCTGTTTTTCCTGGATTTGGACTCGCTCAATGATGATCGGAGAGCCTTGGGCGATGCGGAGCAGGTCTTGCCAGTCGGAGGCGGGTTGGGGGGCGGGTTTGGGGTCAGTGGGCATGAAATGAAGCGGATTTCTCGACCGTTGGGATGACAATAATCAAGATTTTTAAGTTTGTCAATAGTATTTCTTAATATATCTTATTGCTCATGGATCCAGGAACAAGTTCCTAGCATTCGCTGCGGATTCACTAGTGAGTTAACAGCCTATTTACCGATGCGTTAACATCTAAGGTCTTGGTCCTATTGAATGAGCCCTCTGGATGGGCCTAAATTGAACCAAGAGTTGGGCAGTTTTGCGAATAAAGTTTTTCCCTGAGAAAAAGTGGGGAAGAACACATTCGGTGGGAGAACCAGCTTGACGTGGGTTCCCTGCCCTTGTTTGTGCGCGGATGCGGAGATTTGACTCATAGAGACATTGTGCGCGAAATGGTGGAAATCATCGGCAAACTTGGGGAAAGATTTTTGGCGCGTGTTTTCAGAGGGTTGGGGTGAGTTGGAATGGCCCTGCCTCTTGACAATAAAACTGGGTGGCCGCTGGGTCTCACTTTATTGGCTGGTCAAGGGCGGCGCGGCGACTAAGGACAGACGGCGCGATAGCGGACAGATCCAGGTCGCCACTTTCAGCAACATTGGATGCAAACACGGACTGAGCGACAGCGGCCGCAGGCAAATCGGCGCCAGACGCCTTTGCGGCATCCATGACCAGATCGAGGTCTTTGCTCGCCAGCCGCAGAGGGAATTCTGGCGAGTAGTCGCTGTCTTTGATCTTGCGGAACTTGCCGACAAACGCGGGAGGGACGACAGCTGTCTTGGAAAGGACATCGAGCAGAATATTGCGATCGATGTGAAGATGCTCTCCGAGCGAGACTGCCTCTGCGATTGCCTCCATATCGAGGCCCAGAAGAAGGTTGACTACGAGTTTCATTTGAACGCCTGAGGCGCCAGGCCCAATCAAGAACCACTGCTTGCCAATCGAATCGAAAATGGGGACACATCGCTCGAAGGTTTCCTTGTCGCCTCCGACAAGCAATGTGATGGTTCCGGCATCGACCGCGGGCGTGGACCCAGAGATGGCCACATCGAGCAGGCTCACGCCTCTGGTGCGGGCCGCATCGTGCAACTGACGCGACAGATCCGGCGAGATCGTGCTCATTTCAAGGATCACGGTTTCCGGTGCAGCTACAGAAAAGACGCCGCCCTTATCCAAGTAGACGGACCGAATGGCTGCATCATTTGCCAGAGAAGAAAGAACCAAATCCGAATGAGCAACGAGATCCGCAACGGACGGCGCAATGGCAATCCCTTCCTTGCGGATTTCCTCTGCAGGCTTTGGGCTGCGGTTCCATGCTTGAATACTCCAACCGCTTGCGTACAAGCGCCGCGTCAAATGGCTTCCCATGAGCCCGAGACCGACGAATCCAACTCGGACGTCAGCTTTCTTGAATTGTGTTGGTGGAGCGCTCATTCCGTATCCCCTTGGTCTACTCGTTGCCTATTCACCGACGGCGACGGACCTGCAGCCATGCGTTGAACTTATTCTGCCATTCCGGACATATCCGAAGCGATTCGGGACCAGGCGAGCGATGTTCATCGCGCGATTGGCAGTCATAGACGAGAGCGGTGCAGGGCGCAGTTGCGCGGACGGCTGATTACGGGACGGTGAAGGGGCGGGGGCCGTCGGCGGGAAAGAGGCCCGTTGGAGCGGCGACGGCGGAAGGCTGCTCGCGGAAGGTGTAGCGGACAAAAAACCCGACCGAAGCATAGGAGTAGTTGCGCGTGTTGTTGGCGGCGAAGTATGCGCCGGCGAACCAGTGCGTGTGAATTTGATAAGCGACCTGCGAGTGGAAGTCGTAGTTGGGGCTGACACTGGTGACATTAGGCAGCATGGGATTGTTCTGGCTGACTTCAAGAGGCTTGTCGCCGGCGAGAGGCCAGAGCGGGGTGGAGTCCTCTTGAAAGGCCTGCACGCCGAGCGCGCCGTTGATGTTGTAATGCCAGCGCGTGCCGTAGTGGCCCTGCCAACTGAGTGGAACGTTGGCGAGGAAGTAGGCCTGCGGGCTGAAGTAGCCGCCCATGCCATGCGTGAATGCGTTCTGATTGTTGGCGTAATGCATGCCGAAGAAGTTTGCGCCTAGGGTGAGGTTGCCGAATTCGGGCGACGCCATGACGCGCCAGTAGGCGCCGCCGGTGCCGTCGATGCGAGTGTTGGGGCGCGTGTTGTAGCCGGTGAGATATTGGCCGCTGGCGGAGAAGTAGAAGCCGGATTCGGCATCGCCGTGCGCGACCTGGACCGTGCCCTGGTTGGCGACGACTCCGCCCCAGATTTGGCCCTGAGTAGAGAGCGTGTTGCCAGCGGGATCGCGCAGGCCGGCGTAGGAGAGCTGCGAGTCTTTCTCCGAGTCGCGCACAAGGCTGATGGTGAAGGGACCGCCCCCAGGATTCCATTGAAAGCGCCCGGTGACAGTGGAGACGAGGAAGTCAAAGGGCGTGGAACCGCCAGCGATC
>JBEKRG010000135.1:0-12047 GCA_049518955.1 Occallatibacter sp. | reverse complement strand
CCGCATTGTCGGGCTGCAATTGCAAAGCCTGAGCGATCGCGGCGCGCGCCTCGTCCAGGTGCGCTTGGCGGTCCAGCGTGGCGGCCAGTGAAATCCAGGCCTCCGCATCGTCGGGCAGCGCCTCGACCGTCGCGCGGAACTCCCGCTCCGCCGCGGCGTTGTCTCCGGCCTGGAAATCCATGTAGCCAAGCCGATATTGCGCCGGAGCAAAATGCGGGTTGGCCTTGACCGCCTGCTCGAGCGCCGTGCGTTCGCCATTCGCGTCGCCCATGCTGTCCAGGACCATGGCCAGCCGGTACGCCAAGCCGGCATTCCCGGGTAGCGCGGCGCAGGCCTGGCGATACAGATCGGCGGCCTTGGAGTTGTCACCTGACTTGACCGCCTCTGCTGCTTCGGTTGCCTTGGAAACAGCGACGGCCAGGTCCGATTTCTCCTTCAGTTTTTGCTGGTAAAGCGCGAGTTGCAGCTGAGCTGCTTGCATATCGCCCAGCGAGCGTAGAACCTTGGCTAGCTCAAAGTGGACCTGCGGTTCATCGGTGCCAAGCTCGATGGCCTTCTCGAACTGTCTCCGCGCGCCCGCAGCATCCTTTAGCTCGGCAAGCACCACGCCCAGGTTCACTCGGGGATTGTAGTCATTGGGATTCAAAGCTACCGCTTCTTCCAAGTGTTTGCGCGCCGCCGCAAAGTCACCAGCCTTTTGCTCGAGCAGGCCGTTCAGGTTGAGAAGGTCGGCGTCATGCGGGGCCAGAGCCAAGAGGCTGCGCGCCAACGGCGCCGCCACTTCGTTGTTTCCCGTGATGACCAGCGTGCGCAAATAGATGCGCTGCGCTTCAAGATCGTTGGGCCTCCTGCGAGCGATCTTTTCGGCCAGCAAGGTTGCATCTTGAAAATGAGATTCGTCGACATTGAGAGCAACCAGGGCCGCGGTAAGGGCGTCGGAGTCCGCGAACGATTCCAGGCCCTGGTTCAACGCCTGCGCGGCTTCATCGTACATACCCGCCTGCTTGTAGGCGGCGGCTAAATCAAAGGTCAGTTTCTCATCGAGCGGGGCGGAGCGCAGGGCCTGAATTGCCGTGTCGTAATCCCCGACGGCAATCAGGCTCCGTGCCAACCCATCCAGCGCTTCTTTTGAGGAAGGATCGATATTGAGCGCCGCGCGCCATTCTCCCAGAGCCTCCCGATTATCGCCCAGTCGGGCCAGCGCGGCACCAAGCAACAGATGCGGCTGCAGCACGTCGGGATCAATGTGAACGGCTTGCCGGAGTGGCGCGATTGCCTCTTTTGCTTGTCCTGACGTGTAGAGGCCGAGCCCCAGCAGATAGTTGAGACGCGCGGAGTCCGGCGCAATCTTCAACCCGGACCGGATTGTCTGATCGGCGCATTCCCACTGCTGATGTCGATCGAACCAGACGCCCAGTGCGACATAAGCCTCGGCATCCGGATGCGCGCGGATCTGCGCTTCAAGAGAAGCCGGGCCGTTGCACGCCGCCCACGCGCCGGGGCAATTGGTCAGGCTCCCGACGCCCAGGCAAGCAGCAACAATGAGTCCGATTCTGGTGAGACTCTGGTACGAGGGCATGCTTTCGGCCGCACTCCTTAAACCAGCATGATGCATGGTTCGCCGCTGCACTTGCAACTCTGAGCGATTCCGGGACCGTGCGCTGCAGAGGCCATGCTCTCGAGGAAAATTCCGTCACGCACAAGGTTTATCAGCAGCACGAAAGTGAAGAGCTAGCGTCGAGAATAATCGAGCGGCTTTGCGGCCCACAAGGCCAAGAGAACCCTGTCAGTTGCCTTACTAGACACAGCGATAGGTGACCTTCGCCGGAACTTTTTGGGAAATGCTTTGTGCTCACACTGTCGAATTCGAAATCATTGACCCGGAGCGCTAACCGTGAATCACAAAGACGGGCATTGTCTCCCGAGATCCCCGCGTACAAAGGTGCAGTCGGCTACCCGAGAGACAGAAGTGATTCCCAACTGGCACCATTGGCGTAACGAACTTTTCGATCAGGATAGTGGCTCGTTTCTCCTGGCTCCCGGCGGTTTATCGCCAACCCTTCCCAACCCGAAAAATGCATTAGGGAAGAGTAGCCGGTGACTCAACCGGAACCGTCGATTGCAGCTTCCAGGTGTTCGCTGAGTGGGTCGCCGATTCACCAACATTTGACCCAGGCTCCGATTTGCCGGAATCCTTCGGAATCAGTCTTAATCTGGGGCTAACTGGTCTATTACACCCAATGAAATGGAGAAAATGGCGGCGCCCGGGGAGCCTCTAATCAAGACGCCATTTCATGCGAATGAGATCTTCGTGATCTGCGATTTCATACCGACGGATTACTCAATCCTGAACCGCTTCGCCCATATCTGCTGAGTCACTGTCCAGGTGCTGCCAGAGACTTGAATTCACTCTGGATCAGGAATACCGAAGCCGATCGCTGACAAGTTCAATACCCTGAGCGGAATCTTCTTTCGAGACTGAGCAATTTAATACAGATTCTGACCGGAAATCCACGTACATACGACTATGCATCCAACTATGCGTCCGGCGTGGATGCGGAATTGCGTGCGCGTGCCTGTCCCCGCTTTGCTTCGATACGAGCGTTGTTCGATCGAAACACGGAGGCACGACGCGAGTTTCGGCGAATGGCGTCCGTTTGCCGGTACTGAGTTGGTCGTGTGCGAGATGCGAGAAAACACACGACACCTCAAAACAAAGACGGCGGACCCACTTCAAGCGGAGCAACCAGTTGCCAGGAGGCCACCATGCAATCGACAGATTCAAATAGTTTGGTGATTCAGAACCGGAGAGAAGAAACACCATTGCTCGCCACGATCTCTTGCTGGACAGGGGCGCTCCTGCTGCTTCTCGTCTCAGCTCTGCCGGTTCATGCCCAGTTCGGCGCCAGCCTCGCCGGTACGGTGCTCGATCAGACAGGCGCGAGCATTTCCCGTGCGACTGTAACGCTGACCAGCTCGGCGACGCAGGCGATCCAAATCTCGATCACGAATGACACCGGCGCTTATCACTTCAGCGAATTGGCACCGGGCCAATACTCTCTCGTGGTTGCGGCTGATGGTTTCAGGACAAGCGACGTGACCAACCTGGCCCTGGAGGCTGAAACGCCGCGGGATGTGGACATCACGTTGCAACCGGGCGGTGCGACGGAATCGGTTCAAGTGAACGGTGACCTTGTTCCGCTGCTGCAAACGGCGGACGCGAGCATCGGGGCAACCATCGACAGTGAGGAGATTCAGCGCTTGCCCACCATTGGCTCCGACCCCTATGAACTCTTGCGCACAGCGCCCGGCATCACCGGCGACGGCGCTCGCAGTGGCACGGGCCAGGCCGTCTTTCTTCCCAATGGCGCAGGCCCCGGCGGCTCCAACTCCGGAATCTTTCAGACCGAGAATCAGGTTCAGATCGCCGCGGCCGGCCAGCGCCAGGCCGACAACAACTTCATGGTGGACGGCGTGAGCGTAAACTCGCTAACCCATGGCGGCTCAGCGGTGGTTTCGCCCAATGAGGAAGCGGTGGGGCAGATGACGGTGGTTTCCACTTCTTTCGATGCATCCGACGGCCGCAACTCCGGCGCGCAGATCAAGATCGTTACCAAGAGCGGCACCGACAGCCTTCACGGTTCGATGTTTGGTCTGTATGACGAGGCGGGACTGAATGCAGTTAATAAGTGGGGCGGCCCCTCGAACGCGCCGCCAACAGTTGTCGACAACGATCAGCGCAGCTGGGCAGCTTCTCTGGGCGGCCCGATAGTGAAGAAGAAACTTTTCTTCTTTGTTTCCTGGGCAGGTTTCACCACTGCCAACAACTCCTACGCGAGTTCCTACGTGGAAACTTCGCAATATCGCTCAGCCGTGGTGGCCAATCGCGCCGGTGGGGTGAGCGCCGCGATTCTAGGAGCCGCGAATGTGGTGCCGCGTATTCGGGCCATCCTGACTCCCAGTTGCGCGGGCCTGACCGTGGGAGTGAACTGCAACGTTGTCACCGGGGGGCTGGATATCGGCTCGCTCACTCCCGGCGGCACATCGCAGATTGGAGTTTTCCCTGCGAATACGCAACTCGGCGGCGGCCTGGACGGCATTGCCGACGCAGAAAATGCGCAGCTTTATGTGCCCGCCCACAGCCGCGGCAACCAGTTCAACGCACGCGGCGATTATGATGTGACGTCGAAAGACCACCTTGCCGGAAGCGTCTACTTTACCAAGCTCGACAACTACGGCATCAGCGGCGCGGCCGGATCGCGGCCGCAAGGGGATATACCCTTCAAGCCGCTTAACTCCGCTGCGACTGCCATTTACATTCACACGTTCTCATCCAGCTGGCTGAACGAAGCTCGCGCCAACGGCACCCGGTTTGCGGATAACGGAGTGAGGGATGCGGCCGGCGTGACCAACTTCGGCATTCCGTATATCAATGTGCAGACGTTGCCCTGGCCGATTCAATATGGCGCATATGCCGGCTCGACAACGCCTTCCCTGTATGCGGAGAACACCTATGAAGTGCGCGACATGGTGACGCACGCCTGGGGCACGCACGTGATCCGCGCGGGCGCGGAAGTGCGCTTTGAACAGGACAACGACAACCTGCTCGGCGACCAGAGGCCGACATATGCCATGCAGGGCCTGTGGACGATGGCCAACGACGCGCCCATCTACGAATCCGTCGAAGCCAACCCACTGACCGGCGGCACTCCCCTGACGCAGCGGTACTTCCGGTCGCAGGACATTGCCGGCTATGTGCAGCACGATTGGAAGGCTTCACCCAACTTCACGATCAACATGGGCCTGCGCTGGGAGTATTTCACGCCGCTACACAACAAGGGCTCCATGATCAATTACCCGGTGCTGGGCTCGGCAGCGGGTCAGCAACTGAGCGGCATCACGCTCCAGCTCCGCAACAACCTTTGGAACTCGCAGCCGCATAACCTGGCTCCCAAGGTTGGTTTTGCGTATATGCCACCCGCTCTCAAGCAGAAGCTGGTCATCGGCGGCGGGTTTGCCATCGCCTACAACCACCTGGACATCGCGCTCTTCAATAACGCGCTCGAAGATGGGCCCGGCGTAGCCAACTTCGGCCTGTGTTGCGCGGGCAATAGCAGCTCAGCAGGCGTGAAGTATGAAATGGGGACCAGCACATCACCGTCCAGTTACCCGATCAATCCCGCGCTTGCTCTTGGCATCAATCCAGCTACTGGATTTCCCTGCGAGTACGGCTCTACCGCGGGGCACTGCGTTGTAAATAATGAGAGCTATGAGGTCTACGGCGCGTTGCCTAACACCAGACAGCCTGTGGCCGATCTGTATTCACTGGATCTGCAGTATGAATTGCCTTACAGCATTATCGGTACTGTGGGCTATACGGGCAGCGTTGGCCGTCATTTTGCGCGGCTGGTGAATCAGAACTTCACCAACTCCCAGTGCTATCCGGCAACTGCAAACTGTAGTGGCACAACGGCAATTACACCGGTGTATGCCGCTTATTTCGCGCAGACAGACTCCAATCAGTCCTACAACGCGTTGAATGTCAACTTCTCAAGGCACACGGCTCATGGCCTCTATCTTTCTGCCTATTACACATGGTCGAAGTCCCTGGACCAGGTGTCGAACGGGGATGCGGCGGATGCCAATGCCAACCAGACCAATCCCGCCAACAACGCCACGGAATGGGGTCCTTCCGACTACGATGTGACCCAACGAATCACTGCGACAGCAGTTTATGAAATACCGCACGTGCATTCCGGCGGCGACATGGTGAAGGCGGTTGCCAACGGCTGGCAGGTCAATGGCATCGTGACTTATCACACGGGCTTCCCGTGGACACCAGTTACGTATGATCTTCAGGCAAATGAGCTGATTACCGGAGCGAACCTCGTGGGTCCAACGCGTCCGCTGGCCTACTACGGGGGCGCCGGTTCAAGCTGCTCCAACGATGCCTGGGAGACAGGCTCTAATTTCCCCAAAGGCGGCCCAGCTTACTTCAACACAACTCCGCCGACAAGCGTAAATGCTCCGCTCTATGTGCCGGGCATCGGCCGCAACAGCTTTCGCGGCCCATGCTACTTTGACATCGATATGAGCTTTGCCAAGGAAACGACGTTCAATCCCTTCGACCATTCCGTGCTGCTGCGTCTGCAGGTGAATGCTTACAACATCTTCAACATTCTTCAACTGGAGCCGATCACATTCAACAGCGGCGGCTCCAACATTCAGAGCGCAACCTTTGGCGAATCGCAGAGTGGCGATGCAGGCCGCGTGCTTGAATTGACAGCGCGATTCCAGTTCTGAAGACGGCCCTACTTGGTGCTTTGGGTGGAATGTATTTTCACTCGAAGCACCAATTCTTTCTGATTCAACCTTTCGAGCCTTGACCATGAAAGCCCGCTCGCTGCATGGCGAGCACATTCTCTTTGTTGTGCATGAACGTCTTCCAGACCAGACCGGAGCGAAGATTCTCCGCCATCAGGACCGAAATCCCCTGATCGATGCCCAGAACATCGGTGTCATACCAGTTGGCGGCAGGATGGAAGGCGTCCACGAACCCGTAGCGGCCCCAGGCTTGTTTGCCCCATTTGGAGCGCATCGCGCGGAGCACCGCGATACCTGTTCCCATTTGACCATTCTTGTTCGCGCAGGATGAGAGAATTGTTGAGCCAGCCGATTGCGCCACGCCCGGTATGCTACGTGTCCCAGGTCATCGAGAAGGCAACTTGCGCGATGGGCTGCATGAATCCCATGATCACCTTCCTGCCGCTCAATACCAGTTGGTCAACGGAGCGCGGTCCACTGACCGTGCATTGGAGAGAATTTGTGCCGCCAATGATTTCGAAGTGCTGCCAACGCGAAGTTTTCGCGAATACGCCTGTCGCCGGTCTCCGGGTGAACTTCCGCCTCCACGGCCTTCTTTTCTGCATTGTCGTCTGGCTGGTGACGGCCGGATGCGAACCGAATGCAGCGGCACGAGCCGCCAAACCGGCTTCAATGCAGCATCCGACCGGAGCCGCGCGTCCATCGAATGCACAGCTTGCCGATCCAATCCTCGAGGCCCGAGTAGATCTCCTGCTCCGCAGGATGACGCTTGAAGAAAAGATCGGGCAGCTGGTTCAATACAACGATACTGGCGATGTTTCTCCCGAGCCGCCAACCAGGGGCAAGCAAGGCGTGATTGCGGCTTTAAACCCTGAGTCCGGCAATCATGTGAATGCCATGCAGCTGGCTGCTACAGGCCGGCTTGGCTCAATGCTCAACACCATCGGCGCGGAGCGCACAAACACTTATCAGCATCTTGCCGTGGACCGGAGCCGTCTGCACATCCCTCTGCTCTTCGGCGCGGATGTCATCCACGGTTTTCGTACAATCTATCCGGTGCCCCTGGGTCTGGCCGCGAGCTTCGATCCGGAGCTCGTCACTGAACTCTCCCACATGGCTGCCGAAGAGGCTACGACCGCGGGCATTCGCTGGTTTTACTCCCCGATGGTCGATATCAGCCGCGATCCGCGTTGGGGCCGAACTGTGGAAGGTGCCGGTGAAGACGCCTATCTCGGCGCCGCCATGGCACGGGCATATATTCGCGGCTACCAGGGCGATAGCCTCTCGAAGCCGGGTAATGTTGCCGCTTCGGTCAAGCATTTCGCCGCCTATGGCGCCGCCGAGGCCGGCCGCGAGTACAACACGACAGACATGTCCGAGATCCGTCTTCGTCAGGACTACCTGCCTCCTTACCGGGCCGCTGTCGAGGCCGGCGCCGCCACCGTGATGAGCGCTTTCAACTCCCTCAACGGCGTACCATCGAGCGCCAATCCGTTTCTTCTGACGAGCATTCTGCGCGGGGAGTGGGGCTTCAACGGGTTCGTCGTCAGCGATTACACCGCAGTGATGGAATTGATGAACCATGGCATTGCGCTCGATCCTGCGACTGCTACCCGGAAGGCGATCACCGCGGGCGTCGATGTCGATATGATGTCGCACTTCTACGACACGCAGTTGCCTGGGCTCATCAAATCCGGCCAGCTTCCAATGGCCGTGGTCGATGAAGCTGTGCGGCGCGTGCTCCGGGTAAAGTTCGCGACTGGATTATTTGAGCATCCCTACGCCGAGGGTGTTGAAGTAACCGCCGCGGTTGCCGCGCACAGGCCGCTGGTGCGCCAGGCGGCTGAAGAGTCCTTTGTCCTGCTTCAGAACGACAAACTCGCTGATGGCGCGCCGCTGCTCCCGCTTTCGCCAGCACGCAAACGCGTTGCCCTTATCGGACCGCTCGCCGACGACAAAGCAGACATGATAGGAGCCTGGGCCGGCGCTGGAAACGAAGGCGACATCGTCACACTGCGGCAAGCGCTGGCGCAGCGCGCCCAGCAACTGGGGACCACTCTCCTCTACTCGCAGGGAACCGAAATCGACGGTTCCACGCAAGCTGGTTTTGCCGAAGCCCTCGAAGTGGCCAACGCAGCCGATGTTGTGATTCTTGCGCTTGGAGAGTCGAGCGCCATGAGCGGCGAGGCCGGCTCCCGCGCATACCTTGATCTTCCCGGCAACCAGCAACAGCTTCTTGAAGCCGTGGTCGCATCCGGCAAGCCAGTGGTACTGCTTATCTTCTCGGGCCGTCCACTGGTTCTTGATTGGGCAGCTAAACATGTTCCCGCAATCATGGAAGTCTGGTTCCCCGGAACCGAAGCAGGGAACGCCATCGCCAATGTTTTGTACGGAGATGTTTCTCCCAGTGGTAAGTTGCCGATGAGCTTCCCCCGCGCCGTTGGCCAGGAGCCGCTCTACTACAATCAATTCCCCACAGGACGCCCGCCGACGGGAATTGACCTGTCAAAGCCGCCGGGTGACGGCACCCGTTTCTTTTCCCGTTACATGGATGTTCCCAACAGCGCACTTTTTCCCTTTGGCTACGGACTTTCCTACTCTAGCTTCTCTTATAAGGATGTCGAGTTATCGAAGAGCAGCATCCCGCTGGCGCAGGCCCTGTCGGGCCAATCATTGCCTCTCCTTGAAGCGACAGCGATCGTGACCAACACCGGGGACCGCACGGCAACCGAGGTGGTTCAGTGCTACGTTCGCAACCTGGGGGCGAGCATTGAGCAGCCCGTGCGAAGCCTCGAGGGTTTTCGGCGCGTCACGCTTGCTCCCGGCGAATCGAAGCCGGTCAGCTTCCCTCTGGGGTTCAACGAGCTCTCCTTTTTCAACCTCGAGAACAAGCCAACGATCGAAGCGACCCATTACACCGTCTGGATCGGAGGCAGTTCATCGGCTAGCCAGGAAGCCACTTTCGAGGTGGTTTCACCTTCGGCGATCGCAGGTTTGCACTGATGCGAGGTGCGGCAGCGCATTCCGGTAAGCCCCGAATGCCTGCCTCAACTGGCAAAGCGGACTCTTAGCGGTCAACTGGAGGTACCTAAGAGGCAATTTCAATTCAAGGCTGCGTTATTTCAATGGCTGCCGCTGAACAGGTCAAGCGCTAGCGCTACGCGGAATAGACCCAAGAGGCAATTCCGTTCGTTTCAGCCGAACTGCCTCGTCGCTTCGGAAACGGATTTAGAGTCAAAATCTCCACCCGCGTTCTCCACCCGTGATTGTTCCGTCTTACGCGTATTTCGCCGTATTCTGGTGGCATTAGGCGTTTTCCTAGTACAACCTAAGTGGCACGATCGTCGTGATGTCGCGCACACGCGCGAATGTAGTTAGCCGCTATGCTCGCTACTAGCCAAACCTTCGCGCCGGCTGGCACGGTGTTCAGTGTTCCGGGTTGGGAGATGCACAATGCCCGTGAGAGCCCCATTTCTGGTATTCACTTTGGCCATCCCCACGTTGTGCCTCGTAGCCAAGCCTGCCAACGCGGCGACTCCCAGCGCCTCAATCAGCGTCTCCGCGACGATCCAAGCTTCCTGTCTCGTCTCCACCACTGACACGGTGTTCAGGACCTACGCTGCGGCAGCGCACGCGGCCTCCACCGTGTCAGTCACATGCAGCAACTTCGTTCCGTACAACGTCATCATAAGTGCGGCAATGGCACCCGGTGCTACCGGGACAGATGGGAGGATGACTGGTTCTAGGGTTGCTCTCCTGGGCTATGCGCTCTTTTCGAACCACCGCGCCATTGCCAACAGGCCTCAAGACTTGAGCACCGACTCAGCGGCTGGCTTTGGCGGCGGCTCCAACTCGCTGCTCGCCATCCATGACCAGATTCCGGCGGCGCAGTATGTGGCGCCGGGATCTTACGCCGACACAATTTCCGTTACCGTCACCTATTGACCATCGTGCCAAGACTGGACTGAATGGGCGAGAAGTTTGAACCCCCGAGCAGGTCCGCCATCCCCAACGCTGCCGTAGCTTCTTAGTCAGCGACCGTAAGCCGTACTCGCAACCAGTGATGGCGTTTTGGTAGGCTGCGCGCAAGTGTCGAAAGCGCTTACACGATTCTTCGGTTTATCTGCATTTTCGCTCTCTTGCTTTAACCTGTTGCTGTTGGCCTGAGCCTCTGCATCACCTTGGTCGGCGGCTTTCTGATACCAAGAGAGCGCCTGAGCATCATCTTTCGCTAAACCACCTTGTCTGTTCTCGTACATCACGCCCAGATTGAACTGGGCGTCTACATCTCCTTGGTCGGCGGCTCTCCATAACCAATAAACCGCCTGGCCTTCGTCTTTTGCTAAGCCACCGAGCCCGTGCCAGAACATCAAGCCAAGATTGTACTGAGCCTCTGCATCACCTTGATGGGCGGCTTTCTGATACCAAGAGAGCGCCTGAGCATCATCTTTCGCTAAACCACCTTGTCCGTTCTCGTACATCACGCCAAGATTGAACTGGGCGTCTACATCTCCCCGGTCGGCGGCTTTGGCTTCATCTTTTGCATTGCCTATCCGGTTCTGGCGCATCATGCCAAGAATGTACTGAGCCGTGGCTTCGGTAGGATTCGATGCTTGGTTCGTCGCGGCGGACGAGGGTAGCAGGTTTCCAGATGCCTGAGACTCTATGCCGCTTACCGTTGAATCTTCAGGGGCGGAGGACGACATCTCAGGTGTTCTTGGTGCCGCGACAGCAGATTCATCCTCTTGGATGGCTGCGGCCTGACGGTTCTGCGTGGTACCACACTCCTGACAGAACTTTGCGAAATCTGGAATCTCAGCATTGCAAGAAATGCAATTGAGTGAAGCGGGAGCGGCCTTCGTCTGCGATGCACCGCAGTTCAAGCAGAACTTGGCTGGTGATGGAGTTGACACAAGACCTCTGAGGCGAACTTGCTCGCCGATCTGCCAGAATCATGAGCGTAAGAACACACGACAAACTGTGCTGTGTATCACACCCTCCTTAAGGTTCGGTACTTAAGTGGTAGCCCTAGCCACTGGATTCCGATCGATATGTTCGAAACTATGCTCTTGAATTGGCATTGTGAAAGTTGGTTCAGAGACCGGATACATTGAGAGCTAATTCTTGAGGATTTCTCAACCCGTGATTCCCACCCGTGATTGGTCCGTCGCACACGAATTTGGCCCTATTGTGACGGCCCCCTACGTCGTGTAAGTAGTTGTAGGTACTGGTTATTTACGCCCCGAAAAGGCCGGCGTCGGCGGTTCAATCCCGTCCCTGGCCACCATCTAAATCAATCACTTACGGAAAATTCAAAGCCCAACTGAAAAACCCTCTCACCCGTTCAGATCACGGAATTACCTGGCAGGGCACAAGCGATACCGCAATCTCCAACGGCACATCAAGCGGGATAACGAAGATCGTGGCCTCGCCTTCGCTAAGCGGCTCGGCACGCCAGTTTTCCATGGAATTCTCAAACTACGGAGGGGAACGCTACTCGACGGTGTTCGGAGACAACACTGAGGTTACTAACTTTCTTTACTACGGCTGGGTTTACTTGGCTCGGCCATCAAGCGCCATCGCCAACATTGAATTTGATCTGGACCAGGTGATGTCAAATGGACAGACAATGATCTACGGATTCCAGTGCGACGGCTACAGCGGGACGTGGGACTATACGACGAACGAAGGACCCCCCGATGTCTGGTCGGACGTGTGGTTGA
>JBEKRG010000134.1:0-12055 GCA_049518955.1 Occallatibacter sp. | reverse complement strand
ATCGACGGCGCATCGGCCAGTTCCGTCCAGTCGCCGGTAAAGTTCGGCGTCAGCCCGCTCTCCAGCGCCCGCGAAACCGCGCCCGACATCGCTTCGGAACGCAGCGCATAAAACATGTCAACGGAGTTGGCCACCTGCTGCGAGTTCACATCGTCGCTCTGCGCCGGAGCCGGAGGCGCTGAAGCCGCCGCTGCCTTGCTCTCCGCCGGTTTCGCCTCTGCGGCCGCCTGCAGCTTGTTCTGCCTCAGCCCATAGAGAGCGGAAACTTCATTCGCCAGCGCGCCCAAGCTTGCCACCTGCACGCTTCGGTTGTGCGCAATCGCTGCCATCCGCTGGTAATTCTGGCGCAGCGTTTCGCGATCCGCGCGCACCTGGTTAAAGCTTTCGGTCTTTAGGACCATCCGCGTGTACGATCCGGCCAGCCCCACAATCGTGAAAGCGCCTACGATCGCCGCGGCAACAAATCCATACACATACTTGAGGGGAAGCGGAATCTTCCGCAGTTGGCCGTCGTCATCTCTTGCAACAAAAAGTATGTAGTATTTTTTACGTAACATCTTTCCCTGCAATCCCCGGCGACCAGCCAGTCAACAAGTCTTCCAGATCGGGGGAGAGTCGATCGGTTACGGGCCTAGAAACCCGCAGATGAACCTGTGCGCCCCATGGGGCAGATACGAGAACGTTGATCAAGCCTAGCAGAACTTCCAAAATCGGGTCAACGAAAAGCTTCCACAGGCATTACTAGGGTACCACCTTTGGTTCTTGAGGCCTTCTCGGGGATTCGCCCCGGCGCCATCCCTTTTAAGTTAGCAACTTGCAAGTCCATCCCTCTTCGCGGCCCCCTCCTTTGTTTCCCTGCGAGAGACATCGGCAATCCGTTCGTACTTTTCAATTTGCCTCTATTTGAGACTCTGGACTCGTCGCGCCGTATCCTATCTTCACACCATGCCTCACGCGACAAAGCGATCGAATCCCTCGCCGTTGGGCGAGCTGGCCCTGCTCGAGAGGATTCGCCTCCGCGCCGCCCAGGCGCCAACTCCCGAGCTGCGTCTAGGCATCGGCGACGATTGCGCCATCCTTCGTCCTGCTCCGAATGAAGAATTCGCCGTCACCACCGATCTCTCCATCGAAGGCCGCCACTTCCACCTCGATTGGCACCCCGCCGAATCGGTCGGCCATCGCGCCCTCGCCCGCGGGCTCAGCGATCTGGCAGCGATGGGCGCTCGTCCCGTCGCGGCGTTTTTGTCGCTGGCGCTTCCTCGGGATCTAGTCCAAAAACCCAAGGCGCGGAGCTCCCTTGGAAGCGCGGCGCGCCGCAGCGCGCCTGCGCCCTTTATCGACAGGTTCCTAGACGGCTTTCTCTCGCTCGCCCAGGCCTATCAGGTGCCGCTTGCCGGCGGCGACCTTGCCGAGTCAACGCTCGCAGTCGCTGACGTTGTGCTCACCGGCGCAGTCACGCAGGGAGCGGCTCTGCTCCGCTCCGGCGCGCGTCCCGGCGACCTCATCTATGTCACGGGAAATCTTGGCGGCGCAGCCGTCGGCTACGCCTACCTCGCTCAACTGGCCGCTGCGCTCAAGCGCGATCGCTCACGCTCGCGGCTCAAGGAGCTTCCCCGCATCCCTCCAAAGTCAATGGCGGTGCTCAGCCCGCACCTCTATCCGAAACCGCGAGTCGCGCAGGGCCTTTGGCTCGCGCGCAACGCCATGGCCACAGCGGCCATCGACCTGAGCGATGGTCTTTCCACTGATCTTGCCCATCTCTGCGCGGAGTCCGGCGTTGGCGCCGAGCTTGACGCCGCCGCACTGCCCATCGCTCCCAACGCAAACGCCGCCCAGGTTCTGCATGGCGGCGAAGACTACGAGCTTCTATTCACGGCGCCGCCCGCTGCACGCGTGCCGTCGAGTATTGAAGGTGTTCCCGTCACGCGCGTTGGCCGCATCACCGCGTCGAAACGCTCCATCTCTCCGATCACGCTCATCACACCCAAAGGTGCAATCTCCCTCACTCCCCAAGGCTGGCAGCATTTTTCATAAATCGATTGCGACTGCCAAGCCGTTATTCTGAAGTGTGCCCTCGCAACCCAGCTCAACCTCCAAACCTCCGCGCCGGAAGCATCTCCTCCGACTCTTCTTTCTCTGTCTCGGCCTCGGACTGGTCGCCGCATGGACGCTCGCCGCGCTCACCCTGGTCGCTGCCAAATGGATCGACCCGCCCACCACCGCCGTTCACATGGAGCGCCGCCTTCAGTCCTTCATTCACGGCAAACCCTACCACGAACACTATGAGTTCGTTCCTCTGCGCGAGATCTCGCCTGACTTTCAGCACGCCGTCATCGCCGCTGAAGACGCGCGCTTCTACCAGCACCACGGCTTCGATTGGCAGGCCATGGAACTCGCCGCCGATGAGGATATGGAAGGCGGCCACCGCATTCGCGGCGGTTCCACCATCACGCAGCAACTAGTCAAAAATCTCTTCTTCGGAACCGGCCGCTCCTTCCTCCGCAAGGGCGCGGAGTTCACACTCGTCCCGGTTGCCGAGTTCGTTCTCGGCAAGCAGCGCATTCTGGAGCTTTACCTCAACGTGGTCGAATGGGGCCCCGGCATCTATGGCGCGGAGGCAGCGTCACAGCATTACTACGGAACTTCAGCCCGCCGCCTCGACCGCCAACAGGCCGCGGACCTCGCCGCCATTCTTCCCGCTCCGCTCCGGCGCCGACCCGAGCGCATGACTCACTACAGCGCGCTCATCCTCGAACGCATGCGCCAGATGGGCTGGTAGCCGTTCTCAAGTCTGCCGCACGCATGGCGCGACTGGCAGGCGCTATTTCGGGCCGTTCCCGCGTGCCATGCAGAATCTCGGAAATTATTTCGGGCACCCTGTCGATTTGCGGCGGCACCATCCGTCATGGGATTGAGGCGGTCAACGCCTACAATCCAAAACGGAGGACGAGATGCAATACCTACTGACGCTTTACATCGATGAGTCCGGCTGGGACCGGATGACACCCGAGCAGCAACAGCAGGGCGCGGCAGCCTACATGGCTTATAGCGAAGCACTGCGATCTGCCGGCGCGCTGGTCAACTCTAACCGGCTCAAGCCCTCAGCTACGGCGACGACCCTTCGCACAACCAACGGAAAGACACAGGTGCTTGACGGACCTTTCGCCGAATCGAAGGAACAGCTTGCTGGGTATTACCTGATCGAGGCGCCCGACCTGGATGCAGCCATGCAGTGGGCCGGTCGTTGCCCTGCGGTGCAGCATGGAATCGTGGAAGTGCGCGCGATCTGGGCGATGTGACCCGGAACGCAATTTTCAACGGCACGAGTGAGGCAAACATGCTGAACCAATCCTTCACAGCGCCTCTTATCAAAAGCCCAAAGCCCGGCGGCTGGACGTATGTCATCTGGCCCGAGTCGGCCGCCTTCTTTGGGACGCGCGGGCTGGTGAAGGTCAAAGGGACCATCGATGGACACCCATTCCAAAGCTCGTTTATGACACTGGGCGATGGCAATCACAAGCTTCCCGTAAAAGCTGAGATCCTGAAGGCGATTGGAAAAGCGCCACCAGATAGGGTCAAGGTCACGCTGCTCGAAAGGATCGATTCAGCAAGCAAGCGGAAAAACGCACGTTGAGTTCGCAACAAATCGCCATGGTGAATCCCGCAAACGACGATCAAGCCTATGCGGCTGCGGAGGCTGTAGCTCTTCGCAGCCGCGGCAAGCTGATCGCGTACCTCGCGGCGCGATTCGGAGACGTTGCAGCTGCAGAAGACGCCTTGTCGGAGGCCTTTGCGTCGGCCTTGTCGGTGTGGTCAGAGAAGGGCTGCCCCGACAATCCGGAAGGGTGGCTGCTCACCGCGGCCCGGCGAAAACTTATCGACCATCTTCGCCGGAATCGCGAAACGTCGAGCGACGACGAACCGGAGCAGTTGGCCGATGCAATGATCGCGGACGCGGACGACGAATTTCCTGATCGGCGGTTAGCGCTTCTTTTTGCCTGCGCGCATCCAGCAATCGATCCGGCAATTCGCGCGCCGTTGATGCTGCAGGTCGTCATGGGATTGGAAGCGGCGCAGATCGCGTCCGCCTTTCTGGTTTCGCCTGCAGCGATGGCGCAGCGGCTGGTGCGTGCCAAGACAAAGATCCGCGAGGCTGGCATCCCCTTCCGCATCCCGGAGCGCAACGAACTCCAAGACCGCCTGGAATCTGTGCTGGATTCGATCTACGCAGGCTTTGCCGAAGGATGGGCGGACGCCACCGGGGCCGATCCGGCGCGCCGTGAACTCGCCGGCGAGGCGATCTTTCTCGGAAGGCTGCTGACGCGGCTTCTTCCGGACGAGCCTGAGGCCTGGGGCTTGCTGGCGCTGATGCTTTACGCCGAAGCGCGCAGACCGGCGCGCCGCACGGCCGAAGGTGAGTTCGTTCCCCTCAGGAGCCAGGACAAGGCACTGTGGGATTGGAGGATGATCGAAGAAGCCGAATCCGCGCTCAACTATGCGAGCCGCTCCCGGCGCTTTGGACGATATCAACTGGAAGCCGCCATTCAGTCGGCGCATGTGGAGGGCGCCCGCACCGGATCCGTGTCCTGGGCCACCGTCGTCAGCCTCTACGACGCGCTGGTGCAGTTGACGGGCTCGCCTGTTGTATTCATCAACCGCGCGCTGGCAGTGGCGGAGTTAGAGGGTCCACACGCTGGATTGGCGGCATTGGAGGCCGCAGGCGCGGACCAGCGGATGGATTCGTATCAGCCATATTGGGCTGCGCGCGCAAACCTGCTGGGTCGCACCGGATCGCAGGCCGCGGCGCGACATGCATATCAACTGGCGATCGGCCTAGAGAGCGATCCAGCCGTCCGAGAATACCTCCGCCGTCGCTGCGATGACCTTCCGAAGCCGGGCTGACGGCAACAGGCCGATGCGCCGATCCGGTCCGCGCTCAGCATCGGTCCCGAGAAACGACGGAGGGCGCGGGAATCTTCGAGAGAGGTTCGCATCTCCTGGCCTGGCATGGGAATCTGAATTGTATGAAGAAAATTGGCTTCCTTTCATTCGGTCATTGGACGCCCTCGCCCCAGTCGGAAACGCGCTCCGCGGCTGACGCTCTCCTCCAGTCCATCGATCTCGCCGTCGAGGCCGAGCGCCTCGGAATGGACGGAGCCTATTTCCGCGTTCATCATTTCGCGCGCCAACTGGCTTCACCGTTTCCGCTGCTTGCGGCCATAGGCGCCAGAACGCGAAAGATTGAAATCGGCACCGCAGTCATCGACATGCGCTATGAGAATCCTCATTACATGGCGGAGGACGCTGGCGCCGCTGACCTCATCGCTACCGGCCGGCTCCAGTTGGGAATCAGCCGCGGTTCTCCTGAGCAGGTCATCGATGGCTGGCGTTATTTTGACCACCTCCCGCACGAGGGCGAGGACGATGCGGCCATGGCCCGGCGGCACACTGAAGAATTCCTCGATCTGCTGCGGGGCAAAGGCTTCGCCAAGCCCAATCCGCGTCCCATGTTTCCCAACCCGCCCGGGCTTCTGCGTCTTGAGCCGCACTCCGAAGGATTGCGCGATCGGATCTGGTGGGGATCTGCATCCAACGCCACGGCCGAATGGGCCGCCAAGCTGGGAATGAACATGCAGACCTCAACTCTCAAATTCGATGAGACCGGAGAGCCGCTCCACATCCAGCAGGCCGCGCAGATTCGCGCCTTTCGCGCAGCCTGGAAAGAGGCCGGCCACGCTCGCACTCCGCGCGTCTCTGTCAGTCGCAGCATCTTCGCGTTAATCGACGCCCGCGATCACGCGTATTTCGGGCGCGGCGACAATGAACAGGACTCAATCGGCTTTCTGGACGAAACTACGCGCGCCATCTTCGGCCGCAGCTACGCTGCCGAGCCGGACGTTCTCATTGAGCAGCTCAGAAAAGACACGGCGATTGCGGAGGCGGGCACGCTCCTGCTCACTGTCCCCAATCAACTGGGCGTCGCTTACAACGCGCATGTCATGGAGTCGATCCTGACCCTGGTCGCCCCAGCCCTCGGCTGGCGCTAGAAAAACAGCGAGTCTCGCGGCTTGCTCACCCGCGCTTGCCTTTCCGGCCCCGGCCGCCGGTTTTCCCGCCACAATCATTCCTTTCATCTTGCAATCCTCCTTGAGAGCGATACAATTCTTCGCAACCGATCCCGAAAAAGGAGATTCCGGCCACACCCCACACACCATGATCAAAGTCCCTGTCCTGTTTGTTTCCGGGGCCCTTTTCTTATCCAACGCCGCAATCGCGAGCGCCGCAACCGCGCCTCCGCCCGTGGTGAGCAACAGCACCGTCACCGTCTCCGGCCCGGGCATTGGCGGCGCCATCAGAACACTCTCCCTGCCTTTCATGAACAACTTCGCCAACAAAGGCGATTGGTATGTGCTGCCAAACGACGCGCACGCCGCCTTTTTTGTCGCCGACAAGGCGACATACTCTGACGGCCGCGTCGACATTCTGCTCAATGGAGCACAGAAGACCTTCGTCATCACCAGCGCCAACGACCTCGCCGCGGGCCACAAAACCGATCAGGCGTTTGACGTGATGGTCGGGGATGGCCACACCAACAAGTCGTTCTCCACTACCGATCCGGACGACACCGTCACTATCACCGTGACCCGGATGGACATGCTCAACTTCGAGGCCACATTTTCAGGAACGATGACCGAAGTGGGCATGATGGAGCGCGACGGCCACGATGCGCATCGCGTCACGGTCAGCGGCTCCATCAGCCTGCATCGTGCCAGCGCCCCACCGCCGGTCTCTGCCGGCAACTGGGTTGACTGCGATCCCATCATCCACGACTGGCTCAACCAAGCACAGAACCGAGCCTCGTCCGATTGCGAAGTCAAGTTCGATCACCATCTCCAGACCGCGATGAACGCCGCCTTCTCGCCCATGGAGTCAGCCTTCACGGCATCCGATTGGCAGATCGTAAACGAACCCGACCCGAGCGTCCTGTTTCTTTCCGCGCCGCGCGGATCGGAGGCTCAGCCCTTTCACGGCCAGGGATTCAAGCTCACATTGGCGGTCAATCCAAACTCGAGCCAGGGCCAGCAGGCCATCGCCGCGGCCAACAAACCCGATCCGCTCATGCTGAAAATGATGGAGCTGATGAAAGAGGGCAAATACGCCGAGGCCCAGGAGTTGCAAAAGCAGCTCGACGCCAAGTCAAAAGACGCTCCGCCTCCGCCGAGCACCAGGCTCACCGTCCAGATCAGCTTCAACACTCCATCGAAAGAACTCATCAACTTCCACGGAGCCTTCAGCACCTCCGCGCTTCCCGGCGGCGGCACGGTGCTTTATCTGCCCGCCATGCAGCCCCTGAGCGGCGGATCGAGCGGCGACCCCGGCACCTGGGTTCTGCTCGGGCCCTGGAGCCAGCCCGCGTCGACGCATCTCGACGGCGACACCACCAAGGTCATTACCAAAGCGCAGTTGAATCCCTCCGCCCCACGCCTCTCAATTCAAAACATCGCGGTCTATCTCAACTGCGACCAGGATCTGGCGGCACAGGCAATCCAGGCAATCAATTGGAGCCAACTGCGGTCGCTGCTCGCCCAATAGCCGACCGTTTGCTTGATCGCTTCATGACTGCGCCGGCAGCGGGTTCCTGACACCCTTGCGCCGCAGGACGGCAGCGGAGATTAGAGTCATGATCAGGCCGACCGGCAGCGGCTCCATGAACGTGTAGGCCATGTTGACCAACGGGTTCTGGTAGAGCTCTTGAGAGTGCTTGATGGCAGCGACCTGCTTGGCGATGGTCGCGGAGTCAAGTCCGGAGGACTGGATCCTCTGAATCTGCGCGGCCCAGTAGCTGTCCATAAAGTGCGGAATGAAGTTGAAGTAGATCACCTCCCACGTCGCGACGTAGCAAACGCAGGTAATGAGGGCGATCAGGATGCCGCAGGCGAAGGCGCGGCCGAAGGAAATCTGGCCGCCGAGGGTGTTGTCGCGGTAGCTACGGATGCCGAAGTAGACCAGCAGGAACGACGCCACCATCATGGTGTAGCCGAGAAGCATGCTGTGGCCGGAGCTGACCTTGTTGGCGATCAGAAGCGAGCCGTCCATCAGGACGGAGATCATGACGCCGGCGATCAGGCCGAAGGTGAGGACGGTTTTCTTCATGTCAGGCTCCCTGTGTGAGTGACGATCGAGTGAGGACGGAATCACGATGCAGCGTTTCGAGGCCGGATGTCGTCATCCTTTCGGATGATTTTTCGAGGAATGGAGCGGAAATCGTGTTTTCGGTGGACCGTGCTCACGGCAGCAGTCCCATTTCTTTGCCGCGTTGCACGGCCTGGGTCCGACGTGCGGCTCCGAGCTTGTCGAAAGCGCGGGCGCAGTGCGTCTTCACGGTGTTTTCTGAAACGAAAAGCTCGGTGGCGATCTCGCGGTTGCTCAAGCCGCGTGCGACTAGGGTAAGGATTTCGAGCTCTCGCGCCGTGATGCCGAGCGTCTGCTGCTGGGCCGTATTGGGAGCGAAGGACGTGGCGGCTTCCGCGGGGACAAGCACTTCCTTCACCACGATCGTTTCCCGGATGGTTTCGCGGTTGCGCGTAATGCGCAGGCCAAGCCAAATGCCGAAGGCCGCGAAGAGGACGGCGACGAGCGCGCTGTAGAGCTCGACGGAGTGCTCGATCACGACAAAACGGTATTCGGTGTATTGGAGGGTCGCGATCAGCAAGCCGCCGACAACACCGAAGATGAGGACGTGGCGCCTCATGGTGGGTTGTGAAGAAGTATAACGGAGGCGGCGAGGAAGTCTTCACTGTGGAATCCGAAGAACCTGCGGCTGCTCTTCGGGATCATTGACAGTTCCGTAATCCTCTTGACGCTAACTCTTGCGGTCCATTACAGTTTTCTTCAGCGCGAAGGGCGCATCCAGTCCGCGGAAAGGGCAGTGCCCACCTTAGTTCTCCACAACCTGGCGAATCTTCTTTCAGCCTGATCTATGCGGACACTCCAGGCGCAGCTTGAAAGGAGCTTCGTATGCCCGACCGTGTCCTGCCCGATCGCCCAAACCTCGAACAATATAAGAAGCAAGCCAAGGAACTTCTTCGCACCTCTGCCGCAAGCGAGCCGGCCGCGCTGGCGCGCTTGCGCAAACACCACCCACGCCTCCGCGATCTCGCTTCAGCCTCTCCGCGCGCCATTACGTTAGCCGACGCCCAGTTCGTCCTTGCCCGCGAGCATGGCTATGGATCCTGGTCTGCCTTCGCCAAACATATTGAGGCCCTCCGCATCATTCGCTCCCTGGAAGAGCTCGACGACCCATTAAACACCTTCATTGAGGTCGCCTGCGTCGATCGCCACGGTTGGCACCGGTCCGGCACCGTGGAACACGCCGACATGATCCTCGCGCGTTACCCTCAGGTCGCCACCGGCAGCATCTACAGCGCTGCCGTGCTCGCCGATGAAGCGGCCGTCCGTGCCTGGCTTGCGCGTGACCCATCGTTGGCCACGGCTGCCGGCGGCCCGCGCCAATGGGATGCTCTCACCTACCTATGCTTCTCGCGCTATCTCCGCATGGATCGAGCGCGTTCCGACGCATTCGTCTCAACCGCTCGCGCCCTGCTCGAAGCTGGAGCCAACGCCAACACTGGCTGGACCGAGTACATTGACGATCCGCCGCGACCCGTTCACGAAGCTGCGATCTACGGAGCCGCCGGCCTCGCGCAGAACCCCGGCCTCACACAACTTCTGCTGGATTACGGTGCCGACCCCAACGACGAGGAGACGCCCTACCACGTTCCTGAAACCTACGACAACACCGTCCTCGAGATCCTCCTTCGCTCCGGACGATTCAACAAGTCAAGCCTCGTCACCGTAGCCCTTCGCAAGTGCGACTGGCACGACGATAAAGGCCTTGAGCTTGCCCTCCAGCACGGCGCCGATCCCAATGACTTCGGGCGCTGGAATTCCTCGTTCTTCCACCATGCCATTCGCCGCGATAACGGGCTGGTAATGATTGATGCAATCCTCGACCGCAATGCCGACCCTTATTTGCCGAATCATGCCGACGGCCGCAGCGCCATCCAGATGGCCGCTTACCATGGGCGCGGCGACATCCTGTCCGCGCTTGAGCGCCGCGGCTTCGAACTCCGGCTCGAAGGCCTTGACGCCTTGGTTGCATCCTGCGCTCGCGCGGACGTCGAGACTGCGCACAGCCTCGCTTCCGCCCATCCGCAGCTCCTCGCAGAGCTTCTCTCCATAGGTGGATCGCTTCTGGCGCGCTTCGCCGGCGCAGAAGATGATGGAGGCGTCCGCTGTCTGCTCGCCCTCGGCGTCCCTGCTGCTGCGCTTTGGCCCGAAGGCGATCCCTACTGGGAATTAACCCCGAACTCAACCGCGCTTCACGTTGCAGCCTGGCGTGCCCATCACGAAGTTGTCCGCACGCTCATTGCAGCCGGAACTCCGGTGAACGCTCTCGACGCCCGCAACCGCTCAGCGCTTCAGCTTGCTGTAAGAGCCTGCACCGACTCGTACTGGAAATATCGCCGCCAGTCGGACTCGGTTGTAGCCCTGCTCGCCGCAGGAGCTCTCACCGTCGGAATTGTTCTTCCGACAGGCTATGACGCCATTGATGATCTGCTGCGCGTTCAAAATGAGCCAGGATCGGAGGATCGATCATCTCCTTTTGAGAGATAAGATATCGATCGGTGACTCCAGCCCCAGGAACCCCAAAATCGCAAGAGCGAGGAGAACCTTCGCCCACCGCCCGAAGTCATAGAAGTGCCCATCTCTGCCCAAAGGTGCATCAATTTGGTTATGGCACACCCCAAGTACAGAAAGGTCAAGAATTGGGTTATTTCCATATTGCCGAATCATGAACGTGATGCTCTGTATCACACGCTCCATACGCTTTGATACTTAAGTGGTAGCCCCTAAGCAGTGGATTCCGATGGATGGGCTGGTGACCGTGAGCGCGGTCACAGAATTCGTTCGTACCGCAGGTTAACGTGCCAACACAAGGAAACACATTCAAGGGGCGAGGCGCGAGATGTATGAGGAGCCGGAATTAGCAAAGGTTGGCATGGAGCGCCATAAGGCCGCCATCTTCTCGGCCGAGGAGGATTCATGATTCTTCCTATGCTCGGAACTGGCACGGTTGCATCAGTGGCAATTTATCTTGGAGGTTGGAGAATCAGTGTGCACCGCCGGCGGACGCGGGCGTGGAATATTCTTATGGCCCAACTGCAACCGAAACAGTGTGCCCGCGAGTTGAGTAATCAATTCTCTTCGGATGAAAAGTATATTGCCGCAGCGGAAGACATGTGGCAGCGTCTTGATGACGCTCACGACCTTTGGAGGATGTTTGAGAATGCTGGCGTGATACTGGATATGGTCGATTATGCGACCCGTAATGGCAAGTCTGTGAATTGCGAGCTTTTTGCCGCCCTGCGCGACGATGCCATGCAGATTCGAACCGGCGTTCTGACAGCGCTTGCGCAGAGTGCATGCAGCCAGGTGAGTGAAAAAAACAGCATGAGTGTGTCCCGCGTAGCGACGCTTTACGCCGACATGGTAGCCCGAACGGCGGAGGCGATGCGAGTGAATGGCGGGTCTCTGGCTCTCAACCTCGCAGTCACGATTTAATCGGGCGTTATCATCGACGAACATCGTCCCTGGTAGGCGGGCTCAGACAGGTTGAAGAGACATCGTTGCAAATGCCCTCGTTGTGAGCCGAGGGCATTTTTCATGGGCTTCATTTGATCTGCCCTATTGACCCAAAACCCAGCGGGGTACGGCAATCCGGACTGGATGTCGAAAGACCCCGACCTAGATTGCCCGCCCGACAACCCGGAGTTCCGCAGGCTGGTGGGCTGGATTGAAGCACTCGCCCGGCATCTGAAACACAAAGGCCCTTATAACCGACTTGGCCAGCTGTTGTTTGGGTTCCGGGCGTATTGTTTGAATGTTAAGTCAGTGAGGAGCACGAGGTGTTGCATAAGCTGAACTCAGCGGCAACGCTGATTCAGAGAACAACCACGGAGGCTCCTCGAGACCATATGTATTAGATCGGACT
>JBEKRG010000133.1:0-12288 GCA_049518955.1 Occallatibacter sp. | reverse complement strand
AGTCCCCCACCTACCCATCGGCGTTGGGCGAGTGCGGGCAGGCTGTTAAGGCGGCACAACTGGCTACAGCCGCGGGAACAGTTGTCTACACCATTGGTTTTGGGTCCGAGACTACGGGGTGCACGACGGACGAAACGTACACCACAACCGCCAGTTCCACAGACGGCGCAGAGGCATGGCCGAAACACCTTTTATTCCGACAATTCAGGCGGCTGCCCGGCGCTCTCCCCCGCGAACGCGAATTTCACGAGCCTGGCGCAGATTTTCCAAGCGATCGTGAACGGCCTGAGCACTCCGCGCATGATTCCCAATGGGACGACGTAAGACGACTTCCCACGGGAAAAGAAGAGATGTTGCAGTAGCTTTTAAAGGGTACGGGCGGAAAGCCTGTACCCTTTTTTGCGAAAGCCTGCGGCAGAAACGGATCGAAGGAGGGGTGCAGATGGCATGCGAGCAAGTGATGCCCGGTTTGTCCAATTTTTTGTTTAACTTACAGCCCCTAGTTCTTTGAGTACCCTGGTCACCACCGCATAGCACGAAAGTGCAATTCTCCGATTACCCCCGAACCGAGATCATTACATGAGATCCCCAGCTTCTGGGAAGGCCGCCGTGGAATCGACAAGATCACACGGTGACACATTTCCGGGACGAAAGCGTAATTCACCTCGTAAGCAAAGTGCATGACTTCCCCAGCGACGCGGCTTTGCCCTTGAGAGTTTAACCTGCGGAAGTTCGATTCCCTGTACGAATGGATTTGGGGAAAGGGACGCGAGCACATCCGCAGTGTTCAAGGTTCGGGCTGCGAAGGGGTGGCTCCCAGCACCGCAAGCCAGCGTGATGGACGGGTTAGCGCTGACATTCAAGGCGGTGACTGTGCGAGAGGAGGGAATTGAACCATGAGGATGAGACGGTTCGGAAATTCGTTTGGGCGCCGGTTCCTGAAAAATCAACAGGGCCAGGCGGCCATTGCGGTGATGATCACAGCAACTACAATGATGGCACTGGCCGCAGCTTCGATTGAGACGGGGCATGTGTATTACGCGTACCAGAAGCTTGTGGCGTCGACGAATGCGTCGGTGATGGCAGGCGCGTCAGCCATGCCGAACACGACCACTGCGAAAACCTACGTGACCCAATACAGTTCGCAAACGGGTCAATTGAATGCGAACTCGATGTTGACGAACGATACGGCCACGCCAACTTTCGAGTGCCTGAGCACCGTGTCAAAATCGCTGAGTGTGCCGTGCCAGACCTCGACTGGCGGTACCGGTGGATATAACGCATTGGCGGTTACGCAGACCGCGACGGTTCCTCTGTGGTTTGGCGGACTGGTCGGCATGAAGCAGATGAACATGTCGTACACGGCGCAGGCAGCCATGGCGGGCGGTCAAAACTCGCCGTGGAACATTGCGGTGATCGTAGATACCACCGCTTCGATGAATGACACGGATAACGGCGTTCAATGCACTGGAACGCAGATCACCTGCGCGCTGCTTGGGGTGCAATCGTTGCTCACCGATTTATATCCATGCGGGCTGGGCCAGACCTGCACCACCAGCACGACCTACGTGGATAGTGTGAGCCTGTTGGTGTTTCCGGCGGTGACGGGCACGACAGCGTCAAAGGATTCCACTTGCCCCACCAGCAATCCGACCATCGTGGCGTACACATTTCCCGATCCTCCTTCCAACACGACGCTGCCAACGGCGGACACCTACCAGGTAGTTGGGTTCAAGAATAACTACAAGACGACGGACGCGGACACGACTCTGAACCAGGCCGCGCCCATCGTAATCGCGGCAGGAGATTCAGGACAATCCAACTGCACCGGGATCAAGGCGCCGGGCGGTGAGGGCACTTACTACGCACAGGTGATCTACGCGGCGCAGACGGCGCTGCTGGCGCAGCAGGCGTCCAATCCGGGATCGCAGAACGCCATCATTCTGCTGACGGACGGCGACGCGACGGCGTGCGCATCGAACGCCAACACATTGGCCGGTGCGTGCAACACATCGAGCCAACTTGTGGCATCAGAGGGCACGCTGAACGGGACGGGAACTCATACCAGCAACCCCACGGGGTACGAGTCGCCAACCTACCCGTCGGCGCTCGGAATGTGCGGCCAGGCGGTGCTTGCGGCCCAGGCTGCGGCGAATGCCGGGACAACGGTTTACACAATCGGTTACGGCGCCGAGACGTCGGGAGGGTGCCTGTCCGATAAGACGTATAGCGCAAGCGTTACGACGGAAGGCGGAAGCTGGGGGCCGGGTGAACAGCCTTGCCAGGCGATTGCGGCGATGGCCTCGTCGGCAGTGAACTTCTACTCCGACGACGGCCAGGGTTGCGAAGCGACGGCGCCGAGCAACCAGAACCTTACCAAGCTGACGGCGATCTTTCGCGCGATCGTAGACAATATGGGCGAGCCGCGGCTGATCCCCCCTGGAACGACATAGGCCGCAGTAAAGCAGTAGGAAGTGTGGTTTCTTAAAAGGGCACGGGGAAATCCCCCGTGCCCTTTTTGCTGCCGTGTGTCTTTTGTGGCTTCGGGCAGGAAATCATGACCAACGTAACCACCCGATAGCACGAAAGTGCAATATTCGGTAACCACGCAAGACAAGATGATGGCTGCAGTAACCCCTTCCCCAAGAGGTCGCAGGAGTGTCCGCGAGTGCGCACGGTGGCATCGCAAAAGGACAAATCCGCTGACCTCTTCGCGCTGACGGCGCGATCCAAGAATTGTCCCTCGAGTAATCGCGAGCCGGCTAGCTCGGCACAACTCCTCCAAGTTCAGAAGCAAAAGATGGCCGAGATCACGATCGGCCGAGCTGACAGAACTGTGCGCCGGCAGACAGCCGCGGCGTGCCCTGTATCTCCGTGGAAGAAATTTGAGAGCGCTCGAGTTTGCCTTGACGCCGCTGATGGCGCCGCAAGTGAGCCGTGCGAATCCACGTTCCACAACATTCAAATTCAACCCATCCAGCAACCGAGCGCCGAAGATTTCGGCGACGAGGCTGCATGAAAGGAGGAATTTGCAAATGAAACGGTTTAGAGTTCCGTTCTTACGCAGGTTCCTTAGGAGTCAACGGGGCCAGTCGGCAGTTCTGGTGATGATCACAGCATCGACAATGATGGCCCTTGCCGCAGCTTCGATTGAGACGGGGCATGTGTATTACGCGTACCAGGAACTCGTGGCGTCGACGAATTCGGCGGTCCTGGCAGGCGCGGCAGCCATGCCAAACACGACCCTTGCGACAACCTACGTCACCACCTACAGCGCGCAGTCCAACGGGATGAACGCGACCCCAATGTTGACGAACGCTGTGGCGACGCCGTCATTCCTCTGCCTGAGCACTGTGTCAAATTCGCTGAATGTGCCGTGCCAGACCTCCACGGGCGGCAGTGGGGGTTACAACTCAATGGCTGTGAGGCAGACCGCGACGATTCCTCTTTGGTTTGGGGGATTGGTTGGAATGAAGCAGATGAATGTGTCTTACACCGCAAAGGCGGCCATGGCGGGCGGGCAGAATGCGCCCTGGAACATAGCCGTGATTGTGGATACGACTGCATCGATGAACGATTCGGATAGCGGCGTCCAATGCACTGGGACGCAAATCACGTGCGCGCTACTAGGTGTGCAAGCGCTGCTGAACGATTTGTATCCCTGCGGGCTGGGGCAAACCTGCACGACAAGCACAAACTACGTGGATAGCGTGAGCCTGTTCGTTTTCCCCGCGGTGACTGGTACTACTGCGTCGAAGGATTCCACTTGCCCGACCAGCAATCCGACGATCGTAGCGTACACATTTCCTGATCCACCTTCCAACACGACGCTGCCCACGGCGGACACATACGAAGTGGTTGGGTTCAAGAACAACTACAAGACGACCGACGCAGCGACGACCCTGAACCAGGCTGCGCCCATCGTGATCGCGGCAGGAGACTCCGGACAATCCAACTGCGCCGGTATCCAGGCGCCGGGCGGTGAGGGCACCTATTACGCGCAGGTGATTTACGCGGCGCAGACGGCGCTGCTGGCGCAGCAGGCGTCCAACCCCGGCTCGCAGAATGCCATCATTCTGCTGACCGATGGCAACGCGACGGCATGCGCTTCGAACGCCAATACTACGGCCGGCGCATGCAGCTCAAGTAGCCAACTTATGGCGTCGGAGGGCACTCTTAACGGAACAGGAACAAAGACCAGCAACCCCACAGGCTATCAGTCCTATGCCTACCCATCGGCGCTGGGGATGTGCGGCCAGGCGGTGCTGGCGGCACAGGCTGCGGCGACTGCGGGGACGACGGTGTACACAATCGGGTACGGCTCGCCGACGTCGGGAGGCTGCTTGTCCGATAAGACCTACAGCACTTCGGTAGGGACCAATGGAGGAAGCTGGGGTCCGGGCGACCAGCCCTGCCAGGCATTAGCGGCAATGGCTTCGTCCGCAGTGAACTTCTACTCTGACGACGGCCAGGGTTGTGAAGCGACGGCTCCGAGCAACCAAAACCTGACGAAGCTGACGGCGATCTTCCGCGCGATTGTAGACAATATGAGCTCTCCGCGGCTGATTCCGAACGGCACTACATAGAATGTGGGCTTGACTTTAGGCAGAGAATCCGGTAACAACGTCTGAGAAAACCGGGTAACGGCGCGACTCGATCGAACGAAGGGAGTTCCCCCCGTGCGTATTTCCTGGACGATTGTACTGGCAACGTGTGTTCTCATGATTTCCGGCTGCTCCGGAGTGCCGGGAACATCGCCGAATCAGACGTCAGGCAGTTCCGTTCCTGGAGCTGCGCTGCACGGAATGGTGCATGGCGGTCAACAGCCGATTGTCGGGGCCCACGTGTACCTCTATGCGGCCAACACAACCGGCTACGGCAATGCGGCTGTTTCGCTGCTGCAAAACGTCGGCGGCACCGTCTCAGATGGCCACGGCAACTATTACTACCCGACTGGATCCGGCGGCACATTCAGCATTACCAATGATTTCACCTGCCCCAGCGCGGGTTCGCAGGTGTACCTGTATGCGATTGGCGGCGATCCAGGGCTGGGGGATGGGGCGAATGCGGCTATTGGATTGATGGCCGCCCTCGGTACCTGCGGCTCGCTTTCGTCCGCACCCTATGTTGTGATCAATGAGATTTCGACGATCGCTACGGCTTACTCCATTGCCGGATTTGCGACCGATTCGACGCATGTGTCGAGTTCGAGCTCTCCCCTGGCAACAGCGACGGACGTGCCCAATGCATTCGCAACGGTGACAAACCTCGAATCTCTGGGCAGAGGCGTAGCGCTGCCGACAACACCTGACGGCAACGGCGTAGTGCCACAAGCCACGATCGATACCCTGGCGGACATTCTTGGAGCGTGCGTAAACTCGGCAGGCCCAACTTCAACGCCATGCACGACGCTGTTCGCGAATGCGACGAACGGAAACTCGCAGCCCTTGGAAACCGCGACGGCGGCGATCAACATCGCGCATAATCCCGGAGCGAATACGGCGACGCTTTACGGACTGCTGCCAACGGATCTGCCATTCCAGCCGACGTTGCTGTTCCAACCGAATGACTTCACAATCGCGATCACGTACGCAGGAGGCGGCCTGGACGGCACGGGACTGTCCCCGCAAGGCGTCGCGATTGACACCTCAGGCAATGTCTGGGTGCCGAACTTCACCACCAGCAGCCTCAGTGAATTCAATTCCAACGGTGTGCCCAAAAACGGGTCGCCCTTTAGTGCGGCCGGGTTGGACAATCCGACCAGCGTGGCGATTGACCTTTACGGCAGCGCGTGGGTCGCAAACTACAACGGAAACGACCTCAGCGAATTCAATTCGCAGGGGCAGAAGATCTCTGGCCCTCCCGGATTCACGGGCGGCGGGCTAAATGAGCCATACGGAATCGCAATCGATAGTGTCGGCAATGCATGGGCAGCCAACTTTGGCGGCAACAGCCTGAGCGAATTTGAATCCAACGCGTCGGGCGGCCTGGCTCTCTCAAGCAGTAGCGGATATGGATCCGACGTGCTTGCCGAACCAGCCGGCGTTGCCGCCGATATCAACGGCAACGTTTGGACAGCGAATTATGGTGAGGCAGGGTCCCCCATCGCGGAAGCCGTGCCCAGCAATCTTCCCGGCCAGCCACCTACGGTCACTCTCTACAAGGGAGGCGGGCTCAACTCTCCCTACGGCATCGCGATTGATGGAGCGGGCAATGTGTGGGCCGCAAACCGCGGCGGCTCCGGCAGCGTCAGCGAATTCTCCACGTCGGGGACAACGCCGACGGCGATTAGCGGGACGGGCGGATTCAGCGGCGGCGGGCTGGACAATCCCTACGGAATCGCCATTGACGGCGCTGGCAATGTTTGGGCCGCGAACAGCGGCGGCAACGCCAACAGTATCAGCGAAATCAGTGCAGCTGGAGTTGCGATCTCCGGCGCCAACGGTTTCGTGAATGTGGGAATGTTCTCCCCGTACGGTATCGCGGTCGATGGATCGGGCAATGTGTGGGTCGCAAGCGACGACGACGTTGGCCCGCTCACAGAGTTTGTCGGCGTTGCCGCACCGGTGGTCACACCGATTGCAGCGGGTACGAGCTACATGGAACTGGGGACCCGGCCGTAATTGCGGACGAGTTTGGACTTAGGCTTCGAATCTTGATTGAAGATCCGCCTCCGGATTGAGGATCCGAATCGGCCGCAGACCGCGGCCGATAGTTCGGAGAAGATTACTCAAGCTGCTCTGGAATAATCAAAAGCACTTCAACCTTGGCAGACTGGCCTTGCTGCGTGGCGGGACGGAACTGCCATTTCTCAAGCGCAGCAAGGACAAACTGAGCCTGAGGAAAGGCCTGCGGGAAGACGATGGAGAGGGTTTCGAAGCGTCCCGATTGATTCACGTATCCGTGGATCATCAGCGCGTCGGCGTCGATTGATCCAGGATCGAGATTAGGGCGCACGATGTTGTAAGGCCAGGGAGCTTCAAGAGTTGCCTTGGCGCCAGCTTGCGGGGCGTCAGCAGAGCGCGGAAGCGAATATTGCAAAACCCAACTGCGTGACAAGCCAACGTGCAGGTAAACCGTGTACGCCATTCTGCCGTTCCATACGCCGGAGGTTTCGGGATACTGGTCCTGAATCGAGTTTCCGACGATGATGGCGTTGAAGTGGCCGTCCCTCGGTACGGATATAGCAGTCATCGAAGCCTGAGCGTCGTCAAGGCTGTCTGGACCATTTCCCGCTTCGGGTTCAAGTGTTTCCCGGCTGCCGTTGGGAACTACGCCGGGGCCGGAGATCTTGAACGCCAGGCCTTGGCCTGGGCCGGCGCCTTGATTGTTCAGATTGCCGCCTGGACCCGGGCTCGATCCTCCCTGACCCGGTTTGGCTGAAGAGTTGGGAGTACCGGGCGAGGCCTCTTTACCCTCAGCCGCGAGAACTCCTGGGCCACGAACCACCACACTCTCATTCACCGGTGGCAGGGTCGCGGTTCCTTCCTTCATGCGCAGGTTGGACAAAGACAGGATCGTGGCAGGCGTGGGCCGGGTGATCGATTTCGAGGACATCGCCGGCGGCAGCTGGACCTGTTGCTGCGTTTGGACCCTGACCGGCGAAGTCGTAGATGCATTCACGATCGGATGGGAAGTGGGATGAAAGCTGGACGCAACGTTAACGTCGGCCAGGGTGAGCTCTTCATTGGGACGCTCGACAGAAGGCTGCACGTCGGCAGAAGTCGGCTTCTGCGGCAACGGCGGGGTGACCTTCTTGACCGTGACTTTGCTGGGTGACCAGATGGCTACTTGAGGGACGGGAATTGGAACCGGGAGCGTAATCGGCTTTTCCAGGTCAGGTTGGAGGAGCGTCTGCGGCCCGGGCGGAGCTTGCGCAACGTCGCGTAAAGCAGGAACACTGAGCGACGGCTTGCCTGCGGAGGCAGGGGCGTGGGCGCCTGGGCTCGACGCGGGCTTTGGAATGTGCGGCGGATAAAAGCGCGCCTGCTCGTCAGGCATATCCAGATCGAGCTCCCTCACGCGATAGTGGTCCGTAGAAATCCTCGCGTAGGGCGGCTTGTACGCAATGCCGAACAAGATGACGGCTAAAGCCACGACATGAAGAAGGGCGGAGGCCGCAATGGTGGTGGGGCGTGGGCCGTGATCAGAACGCTCGTTGAATAGCGAAATTGTGTACGCAGGCGTCATCAAAGGCTGGGGCCCCCCCTTGAGATTCTCCGGACGAGTGATGACTTTCGGACCGCGCGCAGGAAAGATTTTCTCCGGGGACCATCCCACTTTGGCACATGAAAACTAGCGCGGATATAACACGGAAGATGCAAACTGGACCTCAAATTGCCGAGTAGAATCACGGTAAACTTATCGACGAACGGCCCCTAAAAACGAGTGCGGCGTAAAGCCGGAAGGTTCCGTTCCGGGAGTACATGATTGTCCATTTCAGAATCGCTCATTGAGGCATTTTCCCCCATAGCACTTTTGGTACCTCATCGAAAGATCTGAGAGATTCTGATGCGATTTTGAAGGCTTTGAAGGAATACACTGAAACCGCACTGCGAGCCGAACTCGATCAGTATGAACGGAGTGGGCGCGATGTGCGCGGCATTTTCGGAAATGGGAATCGAATCTGGAAACCATTCTCGGCGGCCCGGTCCCGACACGAGGCTGGATGACAAAGGGCTCCTGATTTCCGAAAGCGGCGGACGAGATGAATTTCAAGGCGGCCTTGCCGGACGGAACGGGAATGGCAAGGAATGAAGGACGGAGTCGGCGAGAGCCGGCCCCATCGGAGCAGCAATGAATCGAAGACTCATGACGATCTTCCTCGTCGCAGCGGTGATTGCCGGCGGGTGCTGCTGGCTGGTGTATCGCCTTGTGAGCAAGGGGATGGCAGCGTCAAAGCCTGTGTCAACGACGCAGGTAATTGCGGCGGCGAAGGACATTCCGCTGGGCGCGGTGTTGACGACGGCGGACCTGACTACGATGACGTTGGGGGGCACGCCACCTAAGGGCGCGATTCTGAAGCAGGAAGATGCGATTGGCCGGGGCGTGATTACGCAGATCTCCCAGGGTGAGCCGATTCTGGACAGCCAGTTGGCAGGTATTGGCTCTGGCGGCGGGTTGGCGCCGACGATTCCCAAGGGTATGCGGGCGTGCGCAGTGAGAGTGGATGAAGTGGTTGGTGTAGCCGGATTCGTTATTCCGGGCATGCGCGTGGACGTGCTGGTTTCGGGCAATCCGCCGGGCGAAGGGAACCAGGGCGTGGTGACAGAGACGATTCTGCAGGATATTCAGGTTCTCTCAGCAGGCACCGACATTCAGAGGGACGCCGAAGGCAAACCGCAACAAGTGCAGGTAGTGAATCTGCTGGTGACACCGGAGCAGGCCCAACTGCTGAGCCTGGCGGCCAATTCGCTGAAGATTCAGCTTGTGCTGCGCAATCCGTTGGATACGCAGACGACGAAGGTACCGGAGACTGCGATGAGCAACCTATTCGGCACCCCAACCCCGCCGCCGGGACATGAGAAGGCTGCCAGGGGTCCCCGCAAACCCGCGGCGAAACCGTATTCGATGACCATCATCAACGGCAACCACACCACAGACGAGAAGTTTGGATCACCTGAGGGACAGCATTGAAACCGAAGGCAGGGGTCACCATCGTATCTTGGAGCGCGCTGGCCTTGGCATTGTTGTTCGCCGGACAAGCCGGAAGGGCTCAAAGCGCCCCAGCTCAGGCGCCGCTGGCTGCCCAGCCGCCGGCAGCAGAATCAACCTATGAGGACTCGACGAACGAGCTCTCTGTGACGGTGGGAAAATCGGTGCTCGTCGATTGCGCACAGCCAATCCAGCGGGTTGCCATCGGGCTCGGAGACATTGCGGAAGCCAGCGCGATCAGCCCCACGGAGATCATGGTGGACGGGAAAGCCGCGGGCGAAACGAGCTTGATCATCTGGGACATTCATGGCGGGCGGCAGTTTTTCAACGTGACGGTGCGACAGCAGGCGACAGTAACCGGCGACAGCCTGGATGCGATCCGGCGCGAGCTGAGGACGGAGCTGCCGGGCCAGTCAATCCGGGTGAGTTACAGCAACAACGCCATTTTCTTGCGCGGCACGGTGAACGATCTGACGAGCTCATCGCGCGCGGTGCAGATTGCGTCGTCGGCAGGGAAAGTGGTGAACCTGCTGGATGTGGATGTGCCGAAGTCCGATCCGCAAATTCTGCTGAAGGTGCGTTTTGCCAGCGTGGACCGAAGCCGGGCGCGCCAGCTGGGCATCAATCTTTTTAACCTTGGACTGGGGAATGCAGTGGGTGGAGTGACCACCACGGAATTCTCGCCACCAACGATTGCGGGCGGTAACGGTGCCAGTGCAGCCGGATCCGGGACCGGAGGAGTCACGGGAGTCGCTGGGTCGGCAATGTTCTCAAATGAGTTAAACCTGCTGGCCTTCTTCCCGGGCCTCGGCACAGGCGCGGACATTTCGGCGCTGGAGACCAAAGGGATTGTCCAAGTGCTGGCGGAGCCGAACCTGATGGCGACCGACGGCAAAGAAGCAAGCTTTCTGGCGGGCGGAGAGTATCCGTATCCGGTGGCGCAGGGCTCAAGCGGCGGTTTGACGACGGTGACCATCGAGTTCAAGGAGTATGGCATCCGGCTGAACTTTATTCCGACGATCACGCCGCGGGGAACGATCCGGCTGCAAGTGGCGCCGGAAGTGAGCGCTCTTGACTACACCAATCAGGTGAACATCTCGGGATTCGAAGTGCCGGGAATCACGTCGCGCAAAGTGAATACGGAAGTGGAGCTGGCCGACGGCGAGAGCTTTATGATCGGCGGCCTGCTGGATAAGAGCACGAACGATACCTTCAATAAGATTCCCTTTATCGGCGACATTCCGATCATCGGGAAGCTGTTCCAATCGGAACAGAAGACCAAGAATGACACCGAGCTGATCGTGATTGTGACGCCGGAGATTGTGTCGCCGATGGCGGCAGGCCAACCGCTGCCGGCCTTGCATTATACGGAGCCGTTTATCCCGGCGAACTCGAATATCGAGATGCACCAGCCGGACGCGAAGACGCCGGCCAACACAATGCCTCCTGCCCCGGCATCTTTACCGGTGGAGACGCTGATCCAAAGCATGAAGCCGGAGAAGCCGTTGGTGATCGAGAACGCAACGGGTGGATTCGGCGCGAATGGAGGAGCGCAGATTAACTCGGGTGCCGGCGCGAGTGGCGGCTACAGCGGCGGCGCAGCAACACCGCAGCAGTAAGGGCCGCGCAGCGCGGACTCAGAGGCAAGCGGATGAATCCGTTTGAGAGGTTCGCCAAGGGCGTGGTGGAGTTTATATCGCCGCCCGAGCAGGCGGGACCGCAGGGACCGCTGCTGGTCACGAACGTGACGCGCGGAACGGTGCTGGCAACGCGGCTTGAGGCCGCACACACAGGACCAAAACGCAGAAAGGGGTTGCTGGGCCGGGACGGCCTTGCGGCTGGCGAAGGATTGTGGATTGCACCGTGCGAATCGGTGCATACGTTCTTCATGCGATTCCCTATCGACCTTGTCTACCTGGACCGCGAAAAGAAGATCAAGAAGGCGCGCAGCGCAGTGGGACCGTGGCGCATGTCGGCGTGCCTGTCGGCGCACAGCATTCTGGAACTGCCTGCCGGAACGATCGAGAGGACGCAGAGCGAACGAGGAGACACGCTGGAGATTGCAGAAGCGGAAGACGAGCATTAAATCTGCCGGTGAGTCAACCAAAATGCGTGCCCCCCGGTCCCTCGCATCTGGGGACCGGAGATAGCAAGCGAAAGAGCCCACCAATCCCTTGTACCCTTGGTTGAATGTCAACCCTCCGCCGCCGCCCACCTCCTGCAACCTTCTGAAAACACGCGCAAATTGTTTTCTCGAAGTTTGCCGATCTTTTCCCCCTTCCGGCGCATACTCATTTCATGAGCTTCAGTTCAGGCCTTCTTCGCTGCGGGCGCTTGCGCGCTGATCGCGTTGCCCGCGGTGTCGGAGGTCATGCCCAGCTCAATCCGTTAGGCGTGTGCCCGGACCGTTCCGATCCACGGTCAGCGATTTGGGGTCCACGATTCTCGATCCACGGTTCACGACTCTGCTTTCCGGTTCCGTCGTCTACTGCTTTTCCACTCCCTATTGCCCATTCCCTACTGCCTGTCTTTCTGACCCCCATCCACCAACCATTGCATTTACCCCACCCCCCAACCCACCAGACCCACCCCCCTACCAGTTCTATGAAACTGTGAATCTGTGAAACTGTGGAG
>JBEKRG010000132.1:0-12577 GCA_049518955.1 Occallatibacter sp. | reverse complement strand
TGGATATCCAGCACCTGATCCATTGGTTACTGTCAAGGGAGAAGCACTGGATGTGCTTGTGTTATCGGTATTGGTCCCCACAAAAACTGCCTTGTAGCTGTGGCTACCAATCCCAGGAACTAGTTTCAATACTGCCGTTCCAGCACTTGTCAACTGTGCTGTTCCCAACAAATGGATGTCAGCGCAATAGGTCGCGGTTGCGTCGCAGAATTTCACCTGTCCTGTTGTTACCGCCGCAGATTCAGTCCTCACGGTCGCAGTCAACGCCACCACCGTTCCTGGCGTAACCGAGGTGACAGGAGAGCCGAGCGACGTCACCGTAAGGGCGGTGGCAGTCGGAGTTTGTGCCCCCGTCGAACCGTTTACCACCTGGCTGGCCGTCGTTGACGAGCTGCCGGTAAAGTTCGAGTCACCGCTATAGGCAGCCGTAATCGAGTTCGTGCCAACAGGCAAAGTCGTGGTCGTCAAGGCGGCCATGTCACTGCTCACGGGGGAGCTGCCCAGGCTCGTGCTCCCGTTGTAGAAGGTCACTGTGCCGGTAGCAATGCCGCCAAACTGACCCGAAATATTTGCCGTAAAAGTCACCGACTGCCCGAATGTCGAAGGGTTCAGGGACGACTTCAATGTGGTAGAAGAACTCGCCTGGTTGACCGTCTGGCTAATTGCCGTCGAAGTGCTGCCGGAGAAGTTAGAGTCACCGTCGTAGATCGCTGTAATGGAATCGGTTCCCGTGGGCAAATCTGTAGTCGTCAGACTGGCTGTCCCGCTCGTCAGTTGCGCCGTTCCCAGTGGCGTCGTGCCGCTCGTGAATGAAACGTTCTCACCGTTTGGAGGCGTGTCGCCGCTGAAAGTGACGGCTGCAGTCAAAGTGACGGGCTCCTGATAGACCGAGGGATTCGGCGTGGGAACCGGAGTTAACGTGGTCGTGGTTGCCGTCAGAGCCGACGAGTAGCTATAGCCATGCAATACAGAATTCGTATCGAGGTAGCTTCCGGCGATTTCGATCCCGCTGGTTCGAGCGTTGATGGCGATGCCAAGCGTTCCGTTCAAAGAGCCACTGGTGCCTGCGTCGGGATCGTCAAAGGAGGTGAAAACCCCGGTTGCAGCGGGGCGCAGGAAGCCGTGGATTGTTCCGTTGGCGTCCATGTAACTGCCAGTCAGGTCACCCACCGCGTCCGACAAAACGAGAAACGTGCCGCAGATTTTCTCACCGCTCCCCCCGCCGGTGGTACACGGGCTTGAGCTTGCTCCCGGCACATCGAACGAAGTAATGGTTCCACTCGCGCTGCGGATGAAGCCATGCTGTACGCAACTCGTGTCGAGTAGGTTCCCGCCACATCACCCGCCGCGTCGATGCCCGAAGCAGTGGTGCCCCCGAACTTCGAGCCGTTGCTGTTGTTGATGCATGTTCCCACACCCGTGGGGTCAATCGCGGTATACGTGCCGCTGGCCGAGCGCACGAAACCATGTTGCACCGAAGTGGAATCGATGTAATAGCCGGCAATCATTCCGGAAGCATTCATGGCAACGGGTGTCGTCCCCTGTTTCTTGCCATTCGGATCTTCGCCGGTTCCCGCATTTGGGTCGTTAATGGCGGTGTATGTCGACCCATCGGCCGAACGCATAAATCCGCCGTACATGGAAGTCGTCGAATAAGTCCCCGTGGAATAGGTTCCGGTGATCACACCGGCGTCGTTGATGCTCAGAACCGTAGTTCCGCGGCGCCCGGATTGGCTTGCGAGCGGAGCATCGAACATCGTGATCGTGCCATTGACTGCGCGGACAAAGCCGTGAGAAATCTGGCTCGCGTCAATATATGATCCCGCGACTACGCCAGAGGTATTGATGGTCGTGGGAAACGTTCCTTCCCCCGAGCTGGAGCCCGCACCCGAAACGTCGCAGTTTGCAATCGAGCCCCCGGCAGGCAGCACAAAGCAATGCAGCGCGTTGTTCGTGTCGATATAGACACCCGCGACGTCGCCCGCCGCGTCGACAGCGGTGACGGCGGTTCCTTGCTGCGCACCGGTGCCCGCGCCCGTCACATCAACGGTGGTGAAGCCGGTCTGCGCGGATGCGCCGACCGAGGCCAGACCGATCGCAGCTGCAACAACGAGTCCAGCCACCAGATTGAGCCGAAGATTTGATCTCTGCATTTCCTTCAACATGGTCTTCTCTCTTACGGCTGAAGTGTCCGATCCGCAAGCTTGAAACATCCGGTTGGTCATCGTGCCCTTTCCTCTTGACTCTGGAAGTCCTGCTTAGGCCGGTCTTCGCCGCCGCCGCGCCGTTGAACCGAACGCGCATGCTAAACTACATATTTACAAATAGTTAAGTTGAGGCTCAGGGTGTCATCCGGTTGAGAACTCGGATACGAAGCATAGCCGGTCGCGGCCGACTTCCGGTGGGACAAATCAGGGTGGAACGGAGGGCATCTCGGGGCAACTCTCAATCGCTCCCTGTTCTTGAAAGGAATCCGCTGATCGTATAATGGCTTCCTCCCTTTGTTTGGCCTTAGGCCCGTTCCATCCGAAACGAGAAAGCTGTGTTTGACATGGCGACCTTCACGACCAACACCGAGCCTGAACTGGAAAGCCAGGGCGTGCTCGCGTCTTGGAAAGGGATAGCCGCCTATTTTGGGTGCAACGTGCGCACGGCAAAGCGCTGGGAGCGAGAGCGCGGGCTGCCGGTGCGCCGCGCGCCAGGAAAGAAGAGTGGCACAGTCTTTGCCCGTATCTCCGAGCTCGACGCGTGGTTGGAATCGAGGGAAGACGCGCAAATGCTGGATTCCGCCACTTCGACTGGCGGTACAGTAGGTCGCCTGGCCGTTGTCGCGCAAAACAATTCAAAACCGGTGGCCACCACGCTGCCTCCGCCAATCTCTTCCGACGAGTATCAGGCAAGGCCAGCTTCGTTTCTCCGATGGCGACCGTGGGTCCTTGCGTCTTCCGTACTTTTAGTATTCGCCGTGACGCTTTTCTGGAAGGTGGGGAATCGTCAGACGGCCTCAGCAACCACTTTCTCGCATTTGGATACGTTGAATGGAAAGCCCCACATCGCCGCTTCCGGCGCCGCGGACTTGTTCCTTCGCGGCCGATATTACTGGAACCTTCGCACCGCCGACGGATTAGCCAAGGCAATTGACTCCTACACGCAAGCGATTGTGACCGACCCTTCCTATGCGGAAGCCTACGCCGGGCTTGCCGAATGCTACGATTTGCTTCCCCAGTTCGGCCAAGCCGATTTGGGCGATTCCCTCAGAAAAGCGGAACATGCCGCCGACCGAGCCATCGAGCTGAATCCGAATCTCGCTTCTGCCCATACCGCCAAGGCATTCGCCCTTTACTACTGGGACTGGGACATTGCCGGGTCGGACGCAGAGTTCAAGCGTGCACTCGCGTTGGATCCAAACTCGGCGCAAACGCATCAATGGTATGCCGGAACGCTCGAATGCAGATCAGAAGGCGCGAAGGCCATCCAGCAAATCGACGAGGCGGTTCGACTTGATCCCACCTCGCCGGCGATCGCCACAGACGCGGCGCTCCTGCACGCCGATTTTGGCGACTTCAAGTCTGGCGTCAAGGCTCTAAAGGAAATCGAGCGGACGCAGCCGACGCTTTCATCTCCCGCCGAGTTTCTCGCTGACCTGGATTTCGCCACAGGCGACTTTCCCGCCTATATTCAGGACACCCGTCGTTTTGCCTCCATCACCCATGCCCCGGACGCGATCGCTTTGGCCAATGGGGTTGCGCAGGGCTGGGCCCGGGCTGGTCGAACCGGTCTGCTTGAAGCCAGGGCCGAGGCGCTCAAAGCGGCCTTCGACAAAGGCACAGGGTCAGGCTTTCTGATTGGCGAAAACCTGCTGTTGCTCGGACGCCACAATGAGGCTCTCGTCTACTTCAGGGCCTCTTTTGACCGGCATGACGACCGACTCCTCCAGCTTATGGCCTTCGACGATTACGCGTGGGTCAGAGAACTTTCAAGCGATCCCGGATACGCAGCACTGTTTGCAAAGATCCGCAGACAGGTGCGCGAAGTCACCCCAGCCCAACCCGAGCACGCTCGGGTGAGCGAAGAGCTGCCACAATAATTCGCACAAATAGCGAGGCGGGGCGTGCGATGTGCGGCTCTGCACGGCCGCGGCCGGGGCTGGCAGCGGCGAAAGGCCAGAAGACCTCCGGGCCTGTGCTCGATCCAGTGAGATGTGAGGGCGTTTCGACGAAGTGAGTTCCCATCAGGGTTGGTATGCTCGTGGGGAAGGATTGAACATGTTTGCTGCGTTGCGTTTTTTGTGGAATGCGACACGGGGCCACCGCCTGGCTCCATGGCGGAGCGAGTTTCTGCGCTGGCGCGTTGAAACCTATTCGGGGAAAAAAGCCGAGACGTTGACGCCGGGGGCCGTGCTTGGATTTATGTGGGCTGAGCGCTGGGAGCTGTTGCGTTTTCTGGCATGGACGGGACAACTGGAGCGCGAGGCGCGGACGAAATAGAGAATCGACAATCGCGGAACCCGGAACGGAAATCAAGAACCGGGGATTAGAACATAGATCAGAACTAGCCTGTAGCCAGCGACGGCTTGCTGAAAGACACATGACCGATTCCGGCCCATCATCGCGATTGAATCGGAGACAGTTTGGCTTGCGCGTTGCGGCGGCGAGTGCCGCGATATTGGGTGTGGGCGCGGCGGGCACCGGCGAATGGCTGCATGCCAAACACAAGGGGCAATTGAAGTACGCGATGGACCCGAATGTAGCGGGGGCAAATTCTCTCCAAGCGCATGCAGCGGTGAAGGGGCTGGTATATGGAGCGTCGGTGAATCCGCTGCTACTTGATGTGGAGGGAGTGGCAGAGGGCCACACCGAGGATGGCTATACACAGCTTGTGATGGCGCAGACGGGAATGCTTGTGGACGAGTTCGCGACGTACTGGAAATGGATGCGGCCTTCGCCCGACACATTCAAATTCAAGAACTTGGATCGTTTGATGGGATTTGCCGAGCTGACCGGCAAGAAAGTGCGTGGACATGTGCTGGTGTGGCATTATGCGATGCCGGGATGGTTTGGAAAAGTTGCGACCAAGCAGAATGCACGCGAACTGCTGGTTAACCATATTCGTACGGTTGTGGGACGTCTCAAGGGACTGATCGACACATGGGATGTGGTCAACGAGGCCATCGAGCCGATGGATGGGCGCGCGGATGGGCTACGCAAGTCGCCATGGCTGGAACTGATCGGGCCGGATTACATCGAGCTGGCGTTTCGCACGTCGGCGGAAGCTGATCCTAATGCGAAGCTTGCGTACAACGACTACGGGATCGAAACGGACTTGCCGCGAGATGCGAAGAAGCGCGATTTTGTGCTGGCGCTGCTGGAGCGGTTGAAAGCCAGCGGGACACCGATTCATGCGGTGGGCGTGCAGAGCCATTTGTTTGCGGCAGCGGGTGAGCCGGGCCCGGGGCTGCAGAGCTTTATTCGCGAGACCGCAAAAATGGGGCTCGAGGCTCACATATCGGAGCTGGATGTGAGCTTCATGCGGATGAAGGGCGGAGCTGCCGATCGCGATGCGACGGTGGCGCGGGTTTACAAAGACTATTTGAATTTTGTGTTGGCTGAGCCGAATGTGCCGCTCGTGATCACCTGGGGAATTACTGACGCGCATACGTGGTTGAGATCCGCAGTCTTATTCATGCCGTTCAGCACACGCAGGCTGTGGGCGCGGATCATCGTTGGCCTGCGCGAGCGGCCTTTGCCGTTTGACGATGAATTTGCGGCGAAGCCGGCGTTCTGGGCAATGCGGACGGCGTTCGATGAAGCGCGACCGCGAGGGCTCGCTGCAGGTTTGAACTGTTAGTAGAAAGCGGCTCCGGGGGACGATGGTGTTGTGCTACCCCACCCTAAAACTCTCCGCTCCGCGTCAAGATTTTAGAATAGGGCACCCCAAATCGCGCTGGGTCGGGAACAGAAACTGGGGGGCAGCTACCTTTGGTATTTCCAATTGCGCTGTTTGCCTTCAGCGATCCAAGTGACGGCCGTGGCGATGCGCTGCTCGCGGGTCTCGGCGCGCTTGGCATCGACGATCCAGTCAACGTATTCGCGGCGGCAACTGGGGCTGAAGGCAGCAAAGGCGGCTGCGGCCTTTTTGTTCTTTCCGAGAGCGTGGTTGAAGTCGGGTGGTGTTTTGAGCGCCGCGCGGGCCGGCTTGACGACGCGAGGGCGGGCGGCAACAGGGCTTCTCTCTTTTCCGGTTTCGATGAGAGCCGCGGCCTGAGCGACCCATTCAATGAGCTTTTTCTCAGGCGGGAGCAACTCGACGCTGGTGATACGGCCGAGCGAGCCCATGGCTCCGTCGCGCACCACGCCGGCCTTGCGCAGGACGGCACCGATTTCCAGACCCCAAAAGCCGAAGCTGCAGTGCTCCTTGAAAGCCGACATGTTGCAGAGGATGACGCCGCGGTACTCGAAGAAAGGGCGGCTCCACTTGATGGTTTTTTCAGCGCCTGGACAGCCGGCGTGGATGGCCTTACGCAGATGGACGAGGATGGGCTGCGCGAAGGGACGCGACTTCTGGATGTAAGCGTCGACTTTTGAATTGCGATTTGGCTCCGGCATGCGAGTCTCCGAAAAGGAGAATAACAAGGAACTCGATGGGCGGGAAACAAGAAGTTTAGAGGCCGAGAATGGAACAGCACGGTCGTGAAGCCGCATCGCTTAGGATCAAGTCTAAGTACAAAATGAGCCTTCGATTTTACTCAACAGCGTTTCTTGCGTGCGCGGGCCTTGCGGCGAGCGCGGCGGCATGGGCACAGCAGCTGCCGCCCATCGAGCCGCCCAAGCCGATGCCTGTGGCGCCAGGCCCCTTGCCGAGTCTGCGCGTAACCACGACCGAAGTGCTGGTGCCGACGCTAGTGGAGGAAAAAGGCGGTGGCATTCTCTACGGGCTGAAGCCTAGCGACTTTATTTTGGAAGACAATGGCGTGCCGCAAAAGATCAAGGTCCAGCCGGAGATGGACGCGGCGCCCGTGGCGCTTGTAGTTGCGGTGGAGCGGGGCGGAGCGAGCGTGCTGGAGTTTAACAAGCTGGCGCGATTGGGCCCGCTGCTCGATGTGTTCCTTTTCGATCCCCGGAGCCAGGTGGCACTGGTGGGGTTTGATTCTGTGCCGCATCTGATGCAGGACTTTACACACTCGGGCGAGCAGGTGAGCAAGGAATTGACCGAACTCAGACCAGGAAATGGCGGAGCGGCGATTCTGGACACCGTGAATTACGCGGTGACGCTGCTTGAATCTCAGCCCAAGGAATACCGGCGCGTGCTGCTGCTGATCAGCGAAGAGCGCGACCACGGCAGCAAACACACCAGACCGGTGCAGTTAATCAGGAAGGTTGGCGAATCAGATGTACTGGTGCTGAGCGTGAGCTTTTCGCCGGGACTGGCGGAGTTTGCCAGCGGAATGAAGGGACCCTACTACGGCCAGACCACACCGGCCCACACGCCGACGCCCGGGTTGCCGGAGCAGACGGCCGGAGGCAATCTGCTGGCGCCGCTAGTGATGGCTCTCAACGCGGCGAAGAAGAACGTGACGAAGGAGGTCGCCGAGATGAGCGGCGGCGAGTACACGACGTTCTTTGGCGACAAGGCATTCCAGGCGGAGATCCTGCGCGCGGCGAGGGATTCGCGCAACCGGTACCTGATTACCTTCAGCCCATCGGACCCGACGCCGGGATTACACACGATTCGGGTGCGGACGGTCGAGGACTATGGGGCGAGGATTGTGGCGAGGGCGAATTATTGGCGGGATACGGGAAACAGCCAGTAGGGAATAGCCAATAGGGAATAGAAAGACAGGGATCAAGGCGCCTCAGCGGCTGAGCCGCTGAGGCGCTGGGTTGAGAGAACGCCGCTGGTGTTCCGCGACGGTTTGAAAAGACAATTCAGGAACCCTTGGTGCTCCAGCGGCGGCCAGGGATGCTACGCGGGCTTCGCAAGAATCCGGCGCGCAGCAATCGCCATCGGAAGACGAGTGAATCCCGCGAAGAGCATGCTGATCCCGATCAAAGTTCCGATGGCCCACTCGCTGCTCGATGGCCAGCTCAGTCCGATCATCGCACCCAGAATCAGGGCGACGACGCCATCAAAGAAGAGCCAACCGGAGCCTGCGTGCTGGCGGATGCGGAAAGCGAGAATCAAGACCAGGATGCCCTTTGCGATAAGGTAGCCCGCGAGAAGGAGCGTAAGCGAGGCCAGGCCCGCAACCGGCCAAACGAGCAGGTAGACCGCAACAGCGAGATAAAGCAGACCAACCAGGAGCTCCCAGACGAGGCCACCGGTTGAACGGATATGCCAGGCGATAGCCAGGTGTGCCACACCGCCGAGCAGCACCAGCCAGGCGACAAGAATCGCCACGCCGATCCCCGCAACCGGCGGAACGACGATTGCCAGAATGCCAGCGAGGATTAAAAGAACACTCAGCGCGATTGCCCAGCCAGAGGATAGTGTTGTGATTCCGAGGGGAGATGAGTCGACCATTTTCTTCTCCTTTGAGGTTTTGTGCTTCTTGTGGAATTGAGCGGTGGTCTTGCTGAACACGCTCTTTTTGAGCGGGGAAATCGGTCACCCCGGGCGAGAGAATCACTATATATGATGAGGGGGCGGCCAATGAAGAGCCCGGTCGGGGCGCAGTTTGCGAAGGAAGTCCCTCAGGGGCTTAAGCCGTGCCCTTTCAAATCGTGCGCAGTTATGGGCGAGGACGCTGGCGCTACAAGCCTCTGTCGCGGGCTTTGTGGTTGAGGGAGTTCATGTTAATCTTTTAGTAGACACTGAAGAGTGGACACGAGAAAAAATGAGGAGTTACCTACGCCGTGCTGGCGATTGAAAAAAAGACCGACCTGATCAAACGCTTCCGAACCCACGAAACGGACACCGGATCGCCGGAAGTCCAGATCGCGATTCTGAGTGAGCGGATCAACGAGCTGACCGAGCATTTCAAAGCCCACAAAAAGGATCACGCATCCCGCCGTGGATTGTTGATGCTGGTGAGCAAGCGACGCCGCCTGCTGGATTACCTGAAGACGCACGATACGGACCGCTATCGCGACGTAATCGGCAAACTCGGGATCCGGAAGTAACAAGAAGAAAGCCGACATTGAACCGGAAGTATTCAGACCGGACACTGGTCACGGTCCCCATACAACATGGAACACCGGACCAATGCGTGCCGGGCGGCCTGAGAAGGACGCCTGAGCCTGCGCATCGGTGTGTTGTGCGCGCCAAGTCGCGCATTCCCCCCACAAGTTTCTCAAGCGAACAAAACGAAACGAGGACAATATGTCTACGAAACATGATGTAGCCGTCGAGCTAGCCGGCGGCAAGCGACTGGTCTTTGAGACTGGCCGCATGGCCAAGCAAGCCTCCGGCGCCGCGCTGGTGAGCACAGGTGAAAGCGTAGTTCTGGCCACTGCAGTGGCTTCCCCCAATCCCAGGGAAGGGATCGATTTCTTCCCGCTCACGGTGGATTACCGCGAGTACACATACGCCGGAGGACGCATCCCCGGTGGATTCATCAAGCGCGAAGGCCGCCCCAGCGAAAAAGAAGTACTGACCTGCCGTCAGATCGATCGGCCGCTGCGCCCGCTATTCCCCGATGGATTTCGAAATGAAACGCAGCTGATCGCGCTGGTGCTCTCCGCGGATAAGGAGAACGATCCCGACGTGATTGCGATCAACGCCTCAGCGGCGGCAGTTGCGCTGTCCGATATTCCATTCGGCGCGACAGTTGGCGCGGTGCGCGTGGGACGCGTGAACGGCGAGTTCGTGGTCAATCCCACTTACTCTGAGCGCGCAGGAACGACGGTGAACATCATGGTCGTCGGCCACAAGGACGGCATCGTGATGATCGAGTCTGGCGCGAAAGAAGAAACCGAGGAGGTCATCCTCGCGGCGATCGAGTTTGCGCATGGAGAGATCAAGAAAATTGTCGCTGCCATTGACGAGCTGGTGTCAAAAGCGGGCAAGCCGAAGCGGGCGTTTACTGCGCCGGAGTTCGACGAGGCATATTACGGCGAGCTGAAGGCCAAGGTTGGCGACCGGCTCAAGGATGCGCTGGACACCAAGACACATGGCAAGATCGAGAGCTATGCTCTGGTCGACGAAATTAAGAAGGAGTTGGCCGCGGGGTTGACTGCCGACGATGCGGACGGGAAGAAGAAGCTGGCGCACTATTACGAGCAGTTGCGCGAGCGGATCTTCCGCGAGCAAGTGACGAAGGAGCGCATCCGGCCTGACCGGCGCGCGTTTGACGAGATCCGGCCCATCACGATCGAGACCGGCGTGCTGCCACGGACGCACGGGTCGGCACTGTTTACGCGCGGCGAGACTCAGGCGCTGGTGACGGCGACTCTGGGCACGGCCGACGACGGGCAGAGGCTTGAGAGCTACGAGGGCGAGCAGCGGAAAAACTTCATGCTGCACTACAACTTTCCACCGTTCAGCGTTGGTGAAACAGGACGTATGACCGGCGTTGGCCGGCGCGAAGTAGGCCACGGAGCCTTGGCGGAGCGCGCTATCAGCGCGGTATTGCCGAGCGCCGATGAGTCGCCGTATTCCATTCGCATCGTGAGCGACATTCTGGAGTCGAATGGATCGTCGTCGATGGCTTCGGTGTGCGGAGCCAGCCTGGCGCTGTTCGATTCAGGCATTGCGCTGAAAGGCGCGGTTGCCGGAGTGGCGATGGGCCTGGTGAAGGAAGGCGACGACTATGCCATCCTGACCGATATTGCCGGCGCAGAAGATCACTACGGTGACATGGACTTTAAGGTAGCCGGGACCCGGAAGGGAATTACCGCGCTACAGATGGACATCAAGATCGGCGGCCTGACGCGCGAGATCCTTCAGCAGGCAATGGAGCAGGCGCGCCGCGGACGGCTCTTTCTTTTGGACAAGATGGACGCGGAGTTGGACGGGCCTCGTGTGGAACGCTCGAAGTATGCGCCGCGCATCGAGACCGTGATGATTCCGACGGACAAGATTCGCGACCTGATCGGCAAGGGTGGCGCGACGATTCGCGGCATCGTGGAACAGACGGGCGCGAAAATCGACGTGGACGACACGGGCAAGGTGAGCGTGGCGTCGAGCGACGCCGAGGGCCTGCAGAAAGCGCTGGCGATCATCGGCAACCTGACCGCAGTTCCCGAGGTGGGCAAAACGTATCTTGGCAAGGTCGTGCGGTTGGCCGAGTTCGGGGCATTCGTTGAGCTATTCCCGGGCACGGACGGACTGCTGCACATCTCCGAGATCGCGGAGCATCGCGTGAAAGAAGTCAAGGACGAGCTGCGCGAGGGCGACCAGGTGATGGTGAAGGTGCTGGCCATCGAAGGCAATCGGATCAAGCTGAGCCGCAAAGCGCTCATCAAGGAGCAGAAGGCGAAGCTGGGGCAATCCGCTCCGGCGCAGTCTGAAGAGGGGGAATATGCGCCGCCGGTTTCGGCGCCGACTCCGAGCCCCAGAAGCTCCGCACCGCGCAATGAATTTGACGAACGCCAGCCGAGCTCAAACCAGAGCACGATCCTGATCGAAGGCGGCGACGACTTCGACGAGGATGGCGGGGTCGAGATCGACGAGGCGAACGAGCCAAACTTCAACCGAGTAGATGGGGCCCCGGTGGTTCATGCCGGCGGTTCGCCGTTCAGCGGTGGAGGGCGGCCGGCCGGAAGCGCAGGCGCTGGCGCAAACAACCGGCGCCGGCGTCGTCGCGGGGGACGGAGACCCGGCGGCGGACAGGGATGAGCAACGCTCCGCTTCATTAAGCAAGAAGACCCGGACTTTATGTCCGGGTCTTTTTGCATTTGGAGATGTTTGTTCAGAACCTTCCAGCGCGCAGGCCAGGGTGGAAGATTATTCTGATGCGGTTTGGAGGCCCGGCTCGGGCTTGATGCTGTGAGGCGCTTTCCGTTTAGGCGGCTGGGGTGTCGCATCCGCACCGTTCTCTTTGGCTGCGGTCTTTCCCGCGTACATGCGAAGGTCGGCCGCAATGCGCAGGGCTTCGGAATCTGCGGCGTCGTCGGGAAAGACGGCGATGCCGACGCTGGCGCCGACGCGCAATTCCTTGCCGCCAAAGGTCACCGGCTCGTCAAGAAGTTTGGAGAGTGTCTTGCCGACGCGCGTGGCATCGGCGCGGGTCATAGGCTCCTCGAGGATGACGGAGAACTCATCGCCGCCAGTGCGGGCGACGGTATCGGAGCGGCGTACTCGTCCCATGAAAAGGTTGCCGACGTGCTTCAGGAGTTCGTCGCCAGCGTGATGGCCGGCGGTATCGTTCACCAGCTTGAAGTTGTCCAGGTCGATGAGCAGCAAAGCGACATGCGAACCGGTGCGGCGGGCGCGCTCAATGGCGCTATCGAGGCGATCCTGAAAGAGGCGCCGGTTGGGCAGGCCGGTGAGTTCATCGTGCAGAGCAAGATACTTGTTATGCTCGAGCTGATCCTCGAGCAAAAGCATGATCATGCCCACAGCCACAACGTACTTGGGCAGGTTCCACACCTCATCTTCGAGATGAAGATGGGGAAAGAAAAACATGATGGAGGGTCCG
>JBEKRG010000131.1:0-13877 GCA_049518955.1 Occallatibacter sp. | reverse complement strand
CTGACGTAGTTGGTTCACAGAGATCCTCCTTCTCTGTGACCAAAACTATGTCGTTAGCCACCCATGTCAGCTCGGGTACACGCGCAAGCGTCCGCCGCCGCAGCGGCTTCGTTCAAGTCGGCATGGCGACTGGAATCTTGTGCGCTGCCGCCCGGTTGGGATCCGAAGATGCTCCCGGAGCCTGCGGCGTTTTCCAGGACCTATGCTCTAATCGGCAGGTAATCCGGGATCACCGTGCGGCTTGGAGACTCTCCGGATATTCCGCGAACTCCGCACGTCGGAGTCTTGCCAGGCTCCAGACTCCGCTTTCGACGTCATCAGGTAACACATCGCGAGGACGAGTTCACGGTGTTCGACTCGAAAGCCAAAGAGCACAAATTTGAGTTGATCCATCTGGAGATAATTAATGCCAAGTAGTACCACGCCGGAGCTCACCGAGGTTGGCGAAGACGTCTAGAATTGCTGCGACGGGCGTCTGCGTCGTGATCGGAAGCTCTGGTTGTGAACTAGATGTATTTGCCAAAGGCCTCGATCTGTCTAGCACGGTATTCCCGCCGCTGAACTGGCGAAGATAGAACCGTCGAAGTTGAAGTGGCTCCGAGCGCTGACAATTGGTCAATGAGAGCTTCCATGTGGCGGATGGAGACGACGTTGGCCTCGATGACAAAGGATTCGTCGCCGGTTATGCGATAGCACCTGCAAATCTCGGCCAGCTCCTTGATAGCGGCCACCGAGCGGCGCACCTGCAAATCGCCTCCGGGAATGGTGAGGCGCACCAGGACGCGGATGGGAAGGCCGAGTTTGGCTATGTCTAAAGCGACATGGTAGCCGGTGATGACGCCCGCTTCCTCAAGCCGATGGACGCGCTCGGCGACCGCGGGCGTAGAGAGGCCAACTTGCCTGGCGATCTCCGCAAAGGACTGTCGGGCATTCTGTTGGAGCGCTTCCAGGATCTTCCACGCCACAGCATCAAGTTCGAAGTTATTGGGGACGGTCCTGTGCGCCATGTGCCTGCAATCCTTAAGCAACAAGTCTATTATGCTTAATCCTGTTAAGCCGCGATAGGCTTTTGTCGATACAATAGCCATTTTCTGATTTGGTGACCGGACCTATGCTGATGAATGGCCGGAGCGTGCGGGCTGTGGGCCTTTGGCGCGCTCTGTTGCCAAGAAGGTGGCTATGAACGCATTCCCCCGTTCAGCCTCTGGGCAGGTCATGACCCTACCCACCGCACCCCATCTTGCCGGTGCGGATTTTCTGCCCCTCAAGGGTACCGACCACGTGGAGTTCTACGTGGGCAACGCGCGCCAGGCGGCCTACTTCTACCGAGCGGCATTTGGAATGAGTCTTGTCGCGTACGCAGGTCCGGAAACGGGTCAACGGGATCGTGCCTCTTACGTTGTGAAGCAAGGCAAGATTCGCTTCGTGCTCACCACGCCGCTGCGCAGCGAGCACCCCATTGCCCAACACATTAACCTGCACGGAGACGCGGTACGGGTGATTGCCCTGTGGGTGGACGATGCGCGTCACGCGTGGCACGAAACCACCAGTCGCGGCGCGGCCAGCGTGGAAGAGCCGCATATCATTTCGGACGAGCAAGGTACCGCCGTTCTCGCCAGCATTCGCACCTATGGTGACACGATTCACACCTTCGTAGAGCGCAGCGGCTACGTCGGGCCATTTCTTCCCGGCTTCCGCTCCGTTGAACACGACCCGATCGCACGCCCGGTCGGTCTTCTCCACATCGACCACATGGTTGGCAACGTCGGCTGGCATGAGATGAATCAATGGGTCGACTTCTACGCGAGCGTCATGGGGTTTTCGCTTTATCAGCACTTCGATGACAAAGACATCTCCACTGAGTACTCCGCGCTCATGTCAAAGGTGATGGCGAATGGCAACGGTTGCGTGAAATTCCCCATCAATGAACCAGCAGAGGGTAAAAAGAAGTCGCAGGTGGAGGAGTACATTGATTTTTATCCCGGTCCCGGCGTACAGCACATTGCCCTGGCCACCAACGACATCCTGCACACGGTGAACAAGCTGCGCGAACAGGGCATCGAGTTCCTCCGCGTCCCGCATAGCTACTACACCGAGTTGCAGAGCCGCGTGGGGAAAATCGATGAGCCGGTTGGTGAATTGGAGGAGCTAGGCATCCTGGCTGACCGCGACGATGAAGGTTACATGTTGCAGATCTTCACGCGGCCCGTCGAAGACCGGCCGACGCTGTTCTACGAGATCATTCAGCGCAAGGGCAGCCGAAGCTTCGGCAAGGGGAATTTCAAGGCGCTGTTTGAGGCCATTGAGCGCGAGCAGCGGGAGCGCGGCAATCTGTAGCGGGAGGGCAATCCATGAGTACCCAAGTGCTTTCAGCCGCTGCACCCTACATCATCCAGCAGGATTACGCGGCTTATTCGGAAGAGCAGCATGCGGTATGGGCGGACCTAGTAGAGCGGGCGCTGCCGGAGCTGGAGAAACACGCGGCGCGCGAGTATCTTGACGGCTTCGAGATCATCGGGCTTAAACGGGACAGGCTTCCGAATCTGGCCGCGATCAGCGCGAGGCTGGCGCCGAGGACGGGATGGAGCTCGACGCCGGTGAGTGGATTCTTGCCTGCGGCGGCGTTTTTCGAGATGCTTGCGACGCGCAATTTTCCGACGACGACATGGCTACGCAGCCGCGAGTCGTTCGAATACACGCCAGAGCCCGACATCTTTCATGATGTCTTTGGACATGTGCCCATGCACGCGCACAAGGTGTTCGCAGACTTCCTGGAGCATTACGGACGGGTGTGCGCGGCGAAGGACGATGCGGCGGCGCTGGAAAAACTGGGGCGTCTCTTTTGGTACACGGTGGAGTTCGGGGTGATCCGGCAGGGCGGCACGATCAAGGTATACGGGAGTGGATTGATCAGTTCCCACGGCGAGTGCAAGAACGTGATCGACGGCCATTGCGCCATCCACGATTTCACGTTCGACGAGGTGCTATCCACCAAGGTAAAGGTCGACGAGCTGCACAAGATGTTGTTCGCCGTCAACAGTTTCGACGAAGTGTTTGAAGCAATGCACGAGGCAGAGCGGCGCGCCCTGAGCGGCCGCCTTTGAGAGGTTCATCATGAAAGGTGAGATTCGCTACCAGAGTGGTTTCGGTAATGAGTTCGCGTCAGAGGCAGTTGCGGGCGCGCTGCCAGTAGGCCAGAATGCGCCGCAGATGCATCCGCTGGGGCTATATACGGAACAGTTCAGCGGAACGCCGTTTACCGCGCCGCGGGCCGTGAACCGTCGCACCTGGACCTATCGCATTCGTCCGTCGGTGACGCACCGGCCGTACGAAGAAGCGCCGCAGGGATTGGTGCGTAGCGGACCGTTCAACGAGACGCCTACGACGCCGAACCAGTTGCGCTGGGACCCGCTGCCGCTGCCGGAGAAAGAGACGGATTTTCTGGACGGGATCGTGACCCTGGGCGGCAACGGCGACCCGGCGATGCAGACGGGAGTGGCGATTCATCTATATGGAGCGAACGCCTCAATGCACGACCGGTTCTTTTCGAATGCCGATGGAGAGATGCTGGTGGTTCCGCAGATGGGCACGGTGCGCTTTCATACCGAGCTAGGGATTGTGGAGGCGGCGCCGGGGGAGATCTGCGTCATCCCGCGCGGCGTGAAGTTTCGCGTGGAACTCAAGGAGGATCAGGCGCGCGGTTACATTTGCGAGAACTACGGGCTGAGTTTCCGCCTGCCTGAACTGGGGCCGATCGGCGCCAACGGGCTGGCGAATCCGCGGGACTTCATAGCTCCGGTGGCGGCGTTTGAGGACCGCGACGGCGAGTTTCAGATTTTCACCAAGTTTCTGGGGCGGATGTGGCGGGCGGCCATCGATCACTCACCGCTTGACGTAGTGGCTTGGCACGGGAACTACGCGCCGTACAAGTACGACCTCTCGCGGTTCAACTGCATCAACACTGTCTCGTTCGACCATCCCGATCCCTCGATTTACACGGTCTTGAGCGCGCCCTCGGCCACTGCGGGAACAGCCAACTGCGACTTTGCGATTTTTCCACCGCGATGGCTCGTAGCCGAGCACAGCTTCAGGCCGCCGTGGTTTCACCGCAACCTGATGAATGAGTTCATGGGCCTGGTGTTTGGCGCGTATGACGCGAAGGCGGAGGGATTTTTGCCCGGCGGAGCGAGCCTGCACAACTGCATGGCCGGACATGGGCCGGACGCGGAGACGTTTGAGCGCGCCAGCGGCGCCGAACTGAAACCGCAGTATCTCGACAACACGCTGGCCTTCATGTTCGAGACGCAACTTGCCGTGCGGCCCACCGAGTTTGCCATGAACACCCGCATCCTCCAGCACGAGTACTTCGAGTGCTGGCAGGGATTGAGAAAGCGTTTCGTCGCGCCTGATCGCATCGAAGAGCCGGCCAGAGCATGAACTCTACTGACTGGAAGGAGCTGGGATGGGGCTGAAAAGCTGGCTCGCATCGGCGAATGATCCTGGCTCTGATTTTCCGATTCAGAACCTGCCCTACGGAGTCTTCCGTTCAGCGGAAGGGTTCCATATTGGCGTCGCCATCGGCGATCATATTCTCGATCTGCACGCCTGCGCGAATCACGGCCTGCTCGGGGGACTCTCAGAGGAGATCACAGCCGCCTGCCAGGCGGAACGCCTTAATGATCTGATGCGGCTCGATCCGGCAGTATGGCGAGCCCTGCGGCGCCGTCTCGCCCTGATGCTCGATGCAAACGAGGCCAGCCACGAAACGCAGGACCGCGTGGGGTCGTTACTGGTGCCCATGGGGGAAGTTGAAATGGAACTCCCCGCGGAGATTGGCGATTACACCGACTTTTACGCCTCGATCGATCACGCCACGCGGGTGGGCAAGCTGTTCCGCCCCGAGAACCCCCTGCTGCCAAACTACAAATACTTTCCTATCGGCTACCACGGCCGCGCATCATCCATCGTGCCGAGTGGAAAGCAGATCCGCAGGCCGTGCGGACAGACGAAGCCCGTTGAAAGCGAGCCGGTCTTCGGGCCAACACGGGACCTTGATTACGAGCTGGAGGTTGGCATCCTTGTAGGTCCGGGCAATCCGATTGGGCAAAGCATCCCCATTGCTGAGGCCGAGGACCACATCTTCGGCCTGTGCCTGGTGAACGACTGGTCGGCGCGCGATATGCAGACCTGGGAGTATCAGCCGCTGGGCCCGTTCCTCGGGAAGAGCTTCGCGACGACGATCTCGGCGTGGGTGGTCCCGATGGAGGCACTAGAGCCGTATCGCGTACAGGCAGAGAAACGGCCGGCGGGCGATCCGGAGCTGCTCGAGTATTTGCACGAGCCCGAGGGGCAACGAGGTGCGATTGATCTGACCCTTGAGGTGTATCTCGAAACGCGGCTGATGCGGAAGACGGGCGCAGCGGCGATGCGGCTGAGCAAGGTGAATCTGCGCGAACTGTATTGGACGCCGGCGCAGTTAGTGGCGCACCACACGAGCAACGGCTGCAACCTGCGCCCTGGTGACTTGCTGGCCACAGGCACGGTGTCAGGCCGTGAAGGAGGATCGGAGGGCTGCCTGCTGGAGAAGCGGCACAACCCCGAGCCAATCCGCCTGACGAGCGGGGAGGTCCGCACCTTTCTGGAAGACGGAGACTGCGTGACGATGCGCGGTTATTGCCAGAAGGAGGGGCTGCCGCGGATTGGATTCGGCGAGTGCTCGGGCATGGTGGTGGGCGCGGCGCAGTGATCGATGGGCTCTGGGATTAAACTTGCGCTGTGCGGCGCGTGAGTGGAGCAGGCGCGAAGGTCGGGCCGCGGCGAGTAGACGAATGGCTGAAAATGTGACCCTGGATAACCGGTTGGGATCGGCGCTCGATCCCGAACATGCGCGCATGAAGGCGAACCGCGCGGCACTAACGGCGCTGCTGGGCAAGATGCGCGCCGAGGAAGAGACGATGAAGCAGGGCGGCGGTGCGAAGGCCGCCGAGGCGCAGCACGCCAAAGGCCGGCTGACGGTGCGCGAGCGGCTGATGCTGCTGTTGGACGTGGACGCGGAGTTCGTGGAGTTGGGGCTGTGGGCGGCGCATGGCATGTATGCAGAGCACGGCGGCGCGGCCGCCGCGGGCGTCGTTACAGGACTGGGAAAAGTGAGCGGGCGGCTATGCATGATTGTGGCCAACGACGCCACCGTAAAAGCCGGCGCGTTTTTCCCGATGACGGCGAAGAAGGTGCTGCGCGCACAGACCATCGCCATGGAAAATCGTATTCCGACGATCTACCTGGTGGATTCGTCGGGTGTGTTTCTGCCGTTGCAAGAAGATGTATTCCCGGATACCGACGATTTCGGACGCATCTTCCGCAACAACGCGGTGATGAGCTCACTCGGAATCCCGCAAATCACTGCCATCATGGGTATGTGCGTCGCGGGCGGCGCGTATCTACCCGTGATGACGGATACAGTGCTGATGACCGAGGGGTCGGGGTTGTTTCTTGCGGGGCCATCCTTGGTGCAAGCGGCGATCGGGCAGAAGACTGACCCGGAGGAGCTTGGCGGCGCGGCGATGCACGCGGCGATTTCAGGGACAGTTGACTTCAAGGAGCCGAACGACCAAGTTTGCCTGGCGCGGCTGCGGTCGTTGGTGGCGAGGATGGGCGAACGCAAGGCAGCGGCTCCTGACGCAGAAGTCTTTCGGCGCCGTGAGTTCGATGCGCTCGAGGATGCTCCAAAGTTTGCTGCTGACGACGTGTATGGATTACTGAACCCGGAACCAGGGTCGAGCAACGTTTACGATATGCGCGAGGTGATCGCGCGCATTGTGGACCGCAGCGAGTTCGACGAGTACAAGGCGGAGTTTGGACGCACAGTGCTGTGCGGGTACGCGTGGATCGGCGGGCGGGCCGTGGGAATTGTGGCTAACCAGAAAATCAACCAGAACCAGACAGTGGCCATGGGGCCTTCAGCAGGGATGACGCAGATGGAGGTCGGCGGCGTTATCTACACCGAGGGTGCACAGAAGGCCGCGCGCTTCATCATGGATTGCAATCAGAATCTGGTGCCGCTGGTCTTTCTTCACGATGTGAACGGGTTCATGGTGGGCAAGGAAGCGGAGTGGTCGGGAATCATTCGCGCCGGCGCGAAGATGGTTTCGGCTGTAAGTACAAGCGTGGTGCCGAAAATTACCGTGATCGTAGGCGGGAGCTTTGGCGCCGGGCACTATGCGATGTGCGGCAAGGCCTACGATCCGCGATTCCTGTTTGCGTGGCCCACGGCGCGCTATGCGGTGATGAGCGGAGCCTCGGCCGCAGCGACTCTGGCTGAGGTACGGGCCCGGCAGATGGAGCGCGGCGGCAAGGCGCTATCGGAGGCGGAAAAGACCGCGCTCTACGACGAGATTCGCGCAACATACGATGCGCAGGTCGATCCGCGCTATGGCGCGGCGCGGCTTTGGATCGACGCGTTGATCGATCCAGCCCAAACCAGAAACGTGCTGATCCACGCGCTTGAGGCTTGCGCGACGAATCCTGATATTCCCCGTTTCAATCCTGGAGTCCTGCAAACCTGAGCACGTTTTTCGTAAGGCGCTGTGCGGTCCACGCCGTAGGCAGAGGCATCATACCGTGAGGCAAGAGAACTGGGCACTCGAAATCCCCGCGAAGGAGCCTGACCATGCAACTTGAGTTGGAGCAAGTCCAGAGCTTGTATCCGTTCGTCCTTACCGAACAGCAGGAACATCTGCGCCGCGAGATACGCGAGTTTGCTGCGCGAGAGATAGCACCCCACGTGGCGGCGTGGGACGAGACCAGCGAGTTCCCCATAGATGTGGTGAAGAAGCTCGGAGCCATGGGATTGCTGGGCGTGATTGTTCCCGCAGAGTTCGGCGGCGCAGGATTGGGCTACGTGGACTACGTGCTCGCCATCGAGGAACTCTCGGCCGTTGATGGGTCGCTGGGCCTCACCGTTGCGGCTCACAATTCGTTGGGGACAAATCATATCTTCCTAACCGGTAACGAGACTCAGAAGAGAAAATATGTACCGCGGCTGGCGAGCGGCGAATGGCTGGCGGCGTGGGCGATCACCGAACCCGGCTCCGGCTCGGATGCGAGCAATGCGCGCACCACGGCGGTAAAGCACGGCGACCGCTACGTGTTGAATGGCAACAAAACTTTCATCACGAACGGTCGCTATGCCGATCTCGCGGTCGTGATTGCGGTGACTGACAAAAACAAAGGGACGCATGGGTTATCGGCCTTTGTGGTGGAAAAAGGAACGAAAGGATTCCGGCCCGGCAAGAAGGAAAACAAGCTGGGACTGCGGGCCAGCGATACCAGCGAGCTGATCTTCGAGGATTGTGAGATTCCGGGGGAGAACCTGCTCGGTACGGAAGGCGAGGGATTCATCGATGCCATGCGCGTCCTGGACGGCGGTAGAATCTCCATTGCCGCGCTGTCGTTGGGCATTGCGCGCGGCGCGCTGGATGCAGCGCTGAAGTACGTGAAAGAGCGCCGCCAGTTCGGAAAAGCGATCGCCGAATTCCAAGGCATTCAATGGAAGCTGGCCGATATGGCGACGGAGCTGGATGCGGCGCGGCTGCTCACACAGCGGGCCGCGGTGCTCAAGGACGCCGGTCGCAAGGTAACGCGCGAGTCGTCAATGGCCAAGTTGTTCGCAAGTGAAGTCGCAGTACGCATTTGCGACGAGGCTGTGCAACTGTTCGGCGGCTACGGCTTCATCAAGGACTATCCGGTGGAGAAGTTTTATCGCGACGTGAAGCTGTGTACCATCGGCGAAGGCACCAGCGAAATTCAGCGTATGGTGATTGCTAGGGAGATCCTCAAGGTCTACCCCTCGCGGGGATGATGGCTTGGTCTGGAAACGGGACGCCGAAAGGAAACCGGCCGCCAGATCGATAGGCGAAATGAGTGAAGCGGTCAAAATCGTCGAGTGTCCGCGGGATGCCTGGCAGGGGCTTCCGGGAAAGATCCCGCCCGAAGAGAAAGCAGCGTATCTGCGCAACCTGATCGACGCGGGCTTCACGCATATTGACGCGGTGAGCTTTGTCTCGCCCCTGGCCGTTCCGCAGATGGCGGATTCCGAGCGCGTGCTCCAAATGCTGAATCCCCCTGAGGGTGTTGAGATCATCGGGATCGTGGTGAACGAAAAGGGCGCGGAAAGGGCCGTCCGCACCGGCGCGGTCGAGACATTGGGTTTTCCATACTCGATCTCCTCCGAATTTCTTCACCGCAATCAGCATCAGACGCCGGAGGAATCGCTGGCTGCACTACGAGCGGTCGTCGCCAGGGCCGGTGGCGCTGGCCTCGATGTTGTGGCATATATCTCGATGGCCTTCGGAAATCCTTACGGTGAAGCCTGGAGCGTCAAGATGGTCATGGAAGCGTGTAACTTGCTGGTCGACGCAGGCGTGAGACAGATTTCACTTGCGGATACTGTGGGGCTTGCGTCGCCGGAACAAATCGCGGATACAGTGGCAGCGGTGGTTGAGGCGCATGGCGAGGTCGAGGTCGGAGTTCATTTACATGTGCGTCGAGATGAAGCGGCTACCCGCGTTCGCGCTGCATACGATGCCGGATGCCGCAGGTTTGACGCGGCCATCGGTGGGCTGGGGGGATGCCCGTTTGCTCAGGATGCTCTGGTGGGGAACTTGCCCACGGGATTCTTGATTGAAGTGTTATCGGAGCGCGGTGCGACACTGCCAAAGCTGGGCCAAATTGACGGCTTGATCCGCGCCAGCGCGGAGATTGCTATGAACAGCGAGACTTCGATGTAAAGGCAAGCGAACTTAGTGAGTCGAGTGCGCGGACGGGCCGGACGTGAAGGAGGATCGATTGAGCCACAAGACGATTCTGGTTGAAGAAAGCGCGTCGATCAGGACGATTACGCTCAATCGACCCGAGCGGCGCAACGCGATGACGCCCGAGATGCAGACGGAGCTGATTTCTGCGCTGGAAGATGCCGCCTCAAGCAGTTGCCATGTGCTCGTGCTGGCCGGTTCCGGCGAGGCGTTCTGCTCCGGCCTGGATTTATCGGCGATGCAAGCCATGCAGGACAAGAGCACGGCCGATCACCGCGCAGATGCTGAGCGAATCGCCCGGCTCTTCATTTCTTTATACGAACTCCCCGTCCCGACCATTGCCGCTGTGCACGGCGCAGCCATCGCTGGCGGAGCGGGCTTAGCATTCCTGTGTGACTTTACTCTTGCGGCCCGCAAAGCGAAGTTTGGATTCACCGAAGTTCGCATTGGCTTTGTGCCCGCGCTGGTGTCGGCCTTTCTCTCCCTTCAGATTGGGGATAAATGGAGCCGCGATCTGCTCTTGACCGGTCGGCTCTTCGATGCCGAAGAGGCTTATCGCCTCGGCCTCGTCAATGAGATCGTGGCGCCGGAAGAGCTCATGCGGCGCGTGCATGCGCTGGCGGATGTGCTGATCGCAAATAGCCCCGAATCGTTGAAAGCGACCAAGCTGCTCATGGCGCAGCAGAACAAAGCGTGGCTCGATGCCGCGGTCGCTGCAGCACTGGAGGCCAACGCTCTCTCTCGGGAAACGGGGGATTTTCGCGAAGGGATCACCGCGTTCCTTGAAAAGCGGAAGCCCGTTTGGGGGAAGGGAAGCACGAACTAGGCAGCTGCGTCCTTGAAGCGTACGAACGCCTCGGTTCGCTGTTCAACCTCTTTACGAGTAGCACCGGCGGCAAGCTCGACGACTTCAAAACCTGAAGGCGTGACATCGAGCACGCAAAGATCGGTAATGACGCGATGGACAACGCCAGTTCCAGTCAAAGGCAATGTGCAGTTGCGCAGCAGCTTGGCACTACCATCCGGAGTGTTATGTTCCATGAGAACAATCACACGTCGCACGCCGGAGACAAGGTCCATTGCGCCGCCCATACCTTTCACGCGCTTGCCTGGAATCATCCAATTTGCCAGGTCGCCGCGCTCTGACACTTGCATTGCGCCCAGAATTGCAAGGTCAATGTGTCCGCCGCGAATCATGGCAAACGAGTCGGCGCTTGAGAACGTGGCCGCACCTGGAACATAGGTCACGGTCTCCTTTCCCGCGTTGATCAGATCGGCGTCAACCTCCGATGCGCGGGGAAACGGTCCCATGCCCAGCAGGCCGTTTTCTGACTGCAGGGTTACGGTTATTCCCGAGGGAATGTAGTTCGCAACCAGAGTGGGAATTCCGATCCCGAGGTTTACATAAAAACCGTCCTTGAGTTCCCCCGCGGCGCGCACGGCCATCTGTTGACGAGTCCATGCCACTGGCTTATCCCTCGCGAGTCGTCATCTTCTCAATGCGCTTTTCCGGATTGGGATTATGCACGAGACGGTGAACATAAATTCCGGGCGTATGGATTTCGTCCGGGTCGAGTTCGCCCGGCTCGACAATGATTTCAGCTTCGGCGACAGTAATCTTGCCGCACGTGGCCGCATGGGGATTGAAGTTTCGGGCCGTGCGGCGATAGATGAGGTTGCCGTGCAAGTCAGCTTTCCAAGCCTTTACCAAGGCCACATCGGCCGTGATCCCTCTTTCAAGAAGGTAAGTAATTCCGTCGAACTCCTTATGCTCTTTTCCTTCGGCAACCAGTGTGCCGGCGCCTGTCCGCGTGTAGAAGCCAGGAATACCTGCGCCTCCTGCTCTCATACGTTCGGCGAGCGTGCCCTGTGGGCAGAACTCGACCTCCAGCTCTCCCGCCAGGAATTGGCGTTCGAACTCGATGTTTTCGCCTACATAACTGGAGATCATCTTTTTCACTTGATGGCTTTCGAGCAGTAGCCCCAGCCCCCAGCCATCAACACCTGCGTTGTTGCTTGCGATCGTTAGATTGCGTGCACCTGTGTTACGTAAGGCAAGAATCAGAGCTTCGGGGATGCCGCACAGTCCGAACCCGCCAATCGCTAGCAGCATCCCGTCCTGTACGATTCCGTCCAATGCAACTTGTGCATCTGGCAGTAATTTGTTCATAGTAACGGGCAGCAGGAAATGCCGCACCTAAATTGTAACGACGGCGCCCATTTTCCGCGGAGGCCATCTCCAGAAACGCCTTCGCAGAAGCGTCGTGTTTCAGGTAGGCATCCAGAAAGTTCAGAGTGTAGAGCGCAACTCAGGCAAAACTCGTATTGGCGTCCTCCCGGTCGTAGTCGGCTACCTGGTTCTCCGCAAAGCGTTGCGCACTCTCCCTGCGTTGAAACATGGAACTGAACTCCGGGTGTGCCATACCAAGCATGTTCACGGTGAGGAGATCACCCTGCATCCAGGCGTTAAGGACGTTTGGACCAACTTTGTCTGCTGGGGGAGCGCCGTCGTTTTCGAGATCTTCAAGACTCACATTTCGAGTAAAGCAAAGAAGCGGTAGATCAGTCCCCAGAAACGCCCTAGGATCTCTCATTTTCTAGTCTCTACTTCGCCACGAGATCTGTCGTTAGCACATAATATGTCCGGTGTTTTTAGCAAGTGAAGTGTCCGCATAACGGGCGGCGAGGATGGAGCCATGCGCGAGAGCATGGAGATCTATCCGAGGACCGCGGCGGAGCGGGCGATGAAGTTACACGAAGTGCTGTTGCGAGCCACAACAGGGAAGATCAAGTGGTGGCAGGCAGCGGAGTTGATGGGCATCAGCGAGCGGCAGATGCGTCGCTGGCGGAAGCGGCTTGAGGAGAAAGGCCCTCAGGGATTACTGGACCGCCGGCGAGGGTTACCCAGCCGGCGGCGAGTACCGAAGGCGAAGGCTGAAGAGGTTCTGAGCCTGTACCGGGACAAGTACTTCGATCTGAACGTGCGGCACTTTCACGAGAAGCTCGGCGAGGACCATCAGATCGGGCTGAGCTACACGTGGGTCAAGCAGGCTCTCCAGGCAGCCGGTCTGGTGAAGCGCAAGGCCAAGCGCGGGGTGCATCGCAAGCGGCGCGAGCGGCGTCCACTGCCGGGGATGATGCTGCACATCGACGGCAGCGATCATCAGTGGTTTCAGGATGAGCGTCGGCACGATCTGATCGTGATCCTGGACGACGCCACCAGCGAGATCTACTATGCGCAGCTGGCCGAGGAAGAGACGACCGCCACAGTGATGGCCGGGCTGCAGGCGGTGATCGAACAGAAGGGGCTGTTCTGCTCGCTCTATTCGGACCGCGGAGCCCATTTCTGGTATACGCCGAAGAGCGGTGGCAAGGTCGATTATGCGCGTCCCACGCAGGTCGGCCGCGCCATGAAGGAACTGGGAGTGCAGATGATTCCGTCCTACTCTCCGCAGGCGAGGGGCCGCTCGGAACGCAACTTCTCCACTTGGCAGGGACGGCTGCCGCAGGAGTTGCGGTTGCGCGGGATCCGAACCCTGGACGGGGCCAACAAGTTTCTGAATGAGCACTACATCGCCGAGTTCAACCACCGCTTTACGGTTCCGGCAGCGCAGCGAGGCACGGCATTCATCTCTTGCCGGCACAGGAACCTGGAGCTGATCTTCACGCAGCGGTTTGAGCGCACCGTTGATCGGGATAACACGGTGAGCTTTTACAACGTGATCATGCAGCTCGAGCGTGCCGAGTGGCGTCCCACCCTGGCTGGATGCAAGGTGATCGTTCATCAGCACCTGGACACTACCCTGACCCTCATGATCGCAGGACATCGCGTCGGTCATTACAGCGCAGAAGGAAAGCTGTTGACGCCGCTGACCAAAAAACAAATCAAGGCCGTGGAAAAGACGTTAAGAGGAAAAGTCACAGAACAGACTTTTCCTCTTAACTTGCAAATCCCGCATACTACGCGGGATTCGCACTTTACCACCGCCTCGACGGCTACTGGCTGAAATTATGAAACCGGACACTTCATTTGCTACCAAAAGCGGACATTTCTACTTGCTAACGACA
>JBEKRG010000130.1:0-12772 GCA_049518955.1 Occallatibacter sp. | reverse complement strand
GACGTCGCGCAGGCTGCCGAAGTGCGTGAGAAGGCGCTGGCGCGTTAGCGGGCCCACGCCGGGAATGTTCAGCAGCTCGGAGTCTCTGTCTCGTATCGCGCGGCGCTGGCGATGGTAGCCGACGGCGAAGCGATGGCTCTCGTCGCGGATGAGCTGGACGAGATGAAGCACCGGCGAGCGGCGGTCGAGAACGATCGGCTCGTCTTCATTGCCGTAGACGTAAATCACTTCCTCTCTCTTGGCGATCGCGGCCAGCGGCTGCGAAGTGAAGCCGAGGGATTCCAGCGCCTCGGCCGCGGCGTGAAGCTGGCCTAGGCCGCCGTCGATGAGGATAAGCGAAGGCATTGTCGTTGGTTCTTTGCTTTTTGACGGTTCGCCCTCGGGAACCAGAGCCGTCGATTCCTCACTGAGATTTTTGGCGCCGCGGAATCCGTCCCCTTTTAAAACGATCGGGTCTGATGGCTTGCACGCGCCGTCGCGAATGCGCCGGTAGCGGCGCTCGACGACCTCGCGCATGGACGCAAAATCGTCGACGCCAGCGACGGTTTTCACTTTGAATTTGCGATAGGCAGACTTGTTCATCTTGCCGTCTTCCCAGACGACGAGCGAGGCAACGGTTTCCGCGCCCTGGATGTGCGAGATGTCGAAGCACTCGATGCGGCGCGGAAGCTCAGGGAGCATGAGGGCGTCGGCAAGCGCCTCCTGAATGGCCTTGCGCGAAGGCTCGAGGACGCGGAAACGCTGCGTGTAGGACTGGTGGGCGTTCTGGCCGGCGAGATCGACGAGGGATTTCTTGTCGCCGCGCTGGGGGACGGCGATCTCGATTTTGTGGCCGGTGCGCTCGCTGAGGAGCGCGGCGAGTGTCTCGCGGTCGTCGAATTCGACGGGGGCGAGGATGGAGCGCGGGACGTACTGCTGGTCAATGTAGAGCTGCTTGAGCAGGGCAGAGAAGACGTGGCCAGCGCTAAAGCCTGGCGCGTTGGAGCCCGGTGCGCCTTTGGGCTCGTCGATGGCTTCCATCAGGCTGGGCAGATCCTCCCAGAAAAATTCGCGGCGATCGACGATTTTGCCGTTGCGCATGTGGAAGAGATTGACGGCCAGGCTGCCGTCCTCAAAGTGATAGCCAAAGACGTCGGCGTCATCGTCAAGCTCAGCCGTCGCGATGCGCTGCTTTTCCTGGAGCTGGTGAACGGTGGAGAGCTGATCGCGCAGGCGCGCCGCGGCTTCGAACTGCTCGGCCTCGGCCGCAGCCATCATGCGCGCCGTGAGGGTGCGCTCGAGCTCGGCGTGGCGGCCTTCAAGAAAAAGCTGCGCGTCGCGAACGGCCTCCTTGTAGACCTCAGGGGTGGTGAGGCCTTCGACGCAGGGACCGAGGCAGCGATGAATGTAGTACTGGAGGCAGGCGCGCGGATGGTAGCGCGAAAGATCGACCTTGCAACTCGGAAGTAGAAAGCTGCGATGGATGAGCTCGACCACACGGTAGGCGAGGTTGCCGGGGAAGTAAGGGCCGTAATAGGCCGAGCCGTCTTTGCGCAGGCGGCGCGTGACGAAGACCTTGGGGAAGCGGTCGGCGAGAGTGAGCTTGACGTAGGGGTAGGTCTTGTCATCGCGGAGCAGGATGTTGAAGCGGGGCTTGCGCTGCTTGATGAGATTGTTTTCGAGGGCGAGGGCTTCGTGCCCGTTTGCGACGAGGATGTAATCAATGTCGACGGCCTCGCGCATGAGCGAGCCGGTTTTTGCGTTGGCCTGCGACGCTTCAAGGAGATACGAACGCACGCGCGAGCGCAAGTTGTTGGCCTTGCCCACGTAGATGACTTCGCCGTCGGCGTTTTTGTAGAGATAGACACCGGGCTGCGTGGGCAGCGTGCGGATTTTTTCGTGGAGATCCATGGAAAGGACTGGCGCTCGACGCGACCGTTCTTAGAATAACGAGAATCGATACGGCGCGTTTGCAGCGGAGGTAGCGCGGGGGCGGATTTGAAGGCGGCGGGTGAAGATCGGGCAAACCTTACCGGAAAGCGTAAAAATTACATTGTTTTGGAGTGTGTAGAACTGGCACAAATTAACCGCTAAAACTTTATTATGCAATGAGTTGCATCAAATAGCCCGATTGGATGGCGGCGTGCAATTACTAAGGTCAGGACGTGAGTCCTTCCCGGCGGAAGAGCGCAAAACGCGCCGGCAGGGAATGGAGAGGTGAGGAGCATGAAAATGCAGCGATTTGGATTTGCGTTGACGGCAGCGGCGTTGATGGCATTTGGAGTTGCGGGATGTGCCACAAAGAATTATGTGCGGACTCAGACGACTCCGCTGATCGATCACACCGACCAACTGGAGCAGAAGACCGCGGACAACAACCGTCAGATTCATGACGTGAACGACCGGGCGATGGCGGGCATTTCAAAGGCGCAAGGCACTGCCGATACGGCAGAGACCAATGCGCAGACCGCAAGCCTGGCTGCGAGCGCCGCTGACACTGCCGCGAACGACGTAGCGCATCGCGCCGACTCGCTGGACAGCGTGGTGAAGGGGCTGGACAACTACAAGCAGGTGGCCGCTGTTTCAGTGACCTTCGGATTTGACAAGGCCATGCTGACCACCGATGACAAATCGCAACTGGACAACTTTGCCGGCTCACTGGGCTCGGCGAAGAGCTACATTCTGGAAGTCACCGGCGGAACGGATTCGGTTGGTTCAGCGCAATACAATTACGACCTTAGCCAGCGCCGCGCGGACGCAGTTGTGCAGTACCTGGCGGCGAAGTATGGCGTTGCGCCGCATCGCTTCTATCTAATCGGGATTGGCAAGGATCAGTATGTCGCGTCGAACAACACGGCCGAAGGGCGCAAGCAGAATCGGCGCGTGCAGGTGCAGTTGCTCTCAAACATGAGCGGCAGCGAAGCGCAGGGTCAGGGCTCGACCAATACTGGACAGTCCAACACGCCGGCCAGTCAGGTTACGTCGTCGCCGGTCCCCGAATAACGCGTAATTTCCCTCGATCTGTTGATTTTTTTGAAAGGGCAGGCCCAGGCGGGTCTGCCCTTTGTGTTGATGGAGCGCCGAGCTAAGAGTTGGTTACGGAAAGCTGTTTCACGTGCTCTGCGCGGACTTCGTTGGCGGTGAAAAGGCGCAGAAACGGCACATGTTTCTGCGCTTGCCAGAACGATGCGTCGTTCATGGGGCGGGCGTTAGCAGCGGCCTCGACGGCGGGGCGGCCGGCGGCCTCTTCGCGCTCAACGATGCAAACCACCGCGACGACGATCATGCCGGCTTCCTGGGCCGCCTCAATGGCGGCGATGGTCGAGGCGCCGGTGGTGCAGACATCGTCGACAATGACTACGCGCGCGCCTTCCCGAAAAAATCCCTCAATACGGCGGCCAGTGCCATGAGCTTTTTCCGCTTTGCGGACGAGGAAGCCATGGAGCAGCGGCAGGCGAGGATTCGAATGAGGGTGGGACAGTGCGCGCGATGCGCTCGCGGTCGCGACATTTGAAACGATCGGGTCGGCGCCCATGGTGAGTCCGCCGACGGCCTCAGCGTCGATCTTGTTGGCCTCAAGCAGCTCGAGGATGGCGTGACCGGTGAGCCGTCCGCCTTCGGCGTGGAGCGTCGTTGTGCGGCAGTCGATGTAGTAGTCGCTCGTGCCGCCGGAGGACAGCTTGAAATGGCCGAGTTTAAAGCTCGTGCGCGCGAGGAGCGAGAGAAGCTGCTGGGCGTGGGTTGGTGTTGGCATCAATGAGATTGTAAGCGGTGACGAGTTACTGGTGAATGAGTGAATGCGTGGAAAAGTGAATGAGTGAAAAGTCCGGCTGTTTCACTTGTTCACTTATTCACTCCTTCAGCTCTTAAGTTGCATTTTGTCGAAGTGGCGGCCGCTGGAGTCAGAGAAGCCCACGGTCATCCAGCCGATGCAGGCGCCAAGAAATACTCCCGCTATGACATCCGACACCCAATGGCCGTTGGTGACCGTGACCGCGATACACACGAGACCGGCTAGGACGGAGACTGCCCGACGCCAGTGCGGAAGACGAAGGCAGGTAATTGCAACGATGGTCAGTGCGATGGTTGCGGTTCCAGAAGGGAAGGATGTCCAACCTCCGCCGGCGTGGAGAAATCTGAACCCGTAGAGATGGCGGGCGAGATAGGTTGGGTCGGGCGATCCGCGGCCGAGCAGTTGCTTTAGAACAAACTCCGCGGATAACGCCCAGATGGTTCCCGATGAATAGAGCAAAGGTGTCAGAGTCCAAGAAGCCAGCCGACGGCCGGAGAGCAGCCATACGCCCGCGCCAAACTGGAAGAGGAGCGCAACCACGGGAATAACAACCAGGGGCGCGAGCAGACGGTTCAACCAGATCCAAATAGCGAACGGCCGCACATGTGAGTTAAAGTATTCTGCCGCCGGGCGGTCGAGGCAGCAGATGCATACCGGGACGGAAATGGCGCAAAGCGCGAGCGCCAGCAGCAACCGGCGAGACGTAGGGGGACAAGGCATTCGAGGCCAGATCAAACCAACAGTTCAGATGCGGGCCGAGTGGTTGAGGCAGAAGCCGTGTTCCGGCCTATGGACTCGTTTTTGATATTACATCTTGTCGAAGTGGCGGAAGCCGCCGGTGCCGATCAGCGCGAGAGAAAAAATGATGAAGTTGTAGGTGGCGTGGACCAGCGTGCTGGCGGCGAGGGAGCGGGTTTTAAGGCGCACGGTGCAGAGAACCAGGCTGACCACGATGAGCAAAAGAAACGGTCCCAGCGAATGGCCTTGCTGTTCGACGTGGAGCAGGGCGAAGGGAATGCTGGTGAGGATGGAGCCGACGACCATGGCGGGGATGGACCACTGCGGGTGGCCGTTGGCATCGAGCGGAGGAGCCGCCCTGTGTTTCACTTGCTCAACCGCCCAGTCCCAAGCCGTCGAGAAAGCGGGTAGGAGAAATCCGCGGAAGAACATCTCCTCAAAAAATGGCGCGAGGGTGGTCCCGAAGGCGAACATCAGCCATGCGGCTCCCGGAGCGCTAAACATTCTGTCGATGGGAGCGTTCTTGGGGCCCGGCAGAAGGACTTCGTCGAGTGCAGCCAATCCGGCGCAGCCCAGCGCCGTTGCGGCCAGCGGCCAAAATCTTTTGATGGCCACCGCACCACGCCACTGCAATCCGATGAGGAGTTTTTCGTGCCAGAAGAGCGGGAAAACGAGCAGGCTTATCGCAAAGACGAAGAGATAGAGGATCGCTTCGCTGGCAAGGATGAGCGAGACGTTGGTGGCGGCGATCTGAGGGGAGAGGCTCCAGCCGAAGAAGTGAAGGCGCATGGGAAAAAACAGGACAAGGATCGTGCAAACGAATGCGATTCCAAAGACGGGGATGAGCAGGCTGACGTGGCCGAAGTGCGGGATGCGTGCCGGCGGGCGGACTGGCGGTTGCGCGAAGGATTGAAAAAGCAGCGGCGGTTCGGCGTTGGCTGGCGTGCCAGGCTCGGCATACGGCACGAAAGACGGATCAGGTACGGAAGGCGCGGCATTCGGAGGATCGACAGGTGGAGGTTCGCCGGCTGTGGATTCGCCAAGCATCATGTCGATTGGCGGCTCATTGTCAGGCGGCTCATCGGCGGTGGGTTGTGCCAGGCCGGCGGCGGAACTCGCGGCGTCAACTGCCGGTAAATCCCCAAGTGCGGGAATCGGCGCAGACTCGCGCGCTTCGTCTTCAGGGAGATCGGTCATTGGCTCACCGGCTTTTTCTCTCGGCGAACCGCACGCGTCGAGCGCTTTTGCTGCGTTTGTTTGCCGTTTTTTCCTGGTTCTGGCTGACCATCCGTGCTGGACGGCCCCGATGTGAGCAAGCTTTGGCCGTCGCTGTTGGAGCTTCCGTCCGGGATGAGGTCGTCTTCAGATTCCGCGGGTGAGAGGCGGCCACTCGACAGCTTGTAATAGCGCTTGAGGAACTGGCCGGTATAAGAGCCGGGTGTGGCGGCGATCTTTGCAGGGCGACCTTCGCCGACGATTCGGCCGCCATCTTCGCCGCCCTCGGGGCCGAGATCGATAACCCAGTCAGCGTTGCGAATGACGTCGAGATTGTGCTCGATGATGATGACGGAGTTGCCGAGATCGACGAGGCGATGCAGGACTTCAAGAAGCTTGCGCACGTCGTCGAATTGCAGGCCGGTGGTGGGCTCGTCGAGCAGATAGAGGGTCTTGCCGGTTTGGCGCTTGGAGAGCTCGCGGGCCAGCTTCATGCGCTGCGCCTCGCCACCCGAGAGCGTTGTGGCACTCTGGCCCAAGTGCACGTAGCCGAGGCCCACGTCAACGAGCGTTTGCAGCTTCTGGCGCACCTGCGGTACATCAGTGAGCAAGGGAAGAGCGTCTTCAATGGTCAGGTCCAGAACGTCGGCGATCGAGTGGCCGTGGAATTTCACAGCCAGCGTCTCCTGGTTGTACCGGCGGCCATTGCAGACTTCGCATTGCACGTAGACGTCGGGCATGAAGCTCATCTCGATGCGCCGCTGGCCGTCGCCCTGGCAAGCCTCGCAGCGGCCGCCTGGAACGTTGAAGCTGAAGCGGCCGGGCTTGTAGCCGTGCTCGCGCGCCTCGGGCAGCATGGCAAACAGATCGCGGATGGGCGAGAAGACCTGCGTGTAGGTAGCCGGATTGGAGCGCGGAGTGCGGCCGATGGGCGACTGGTCGATACGAATTACTTTGTCAATCTGTTCGACGCCGGTCAGCTCGTCGTGCACGCCCGGCTCTTCGCGCGAACCGTAGATGGATTTGGCGAGCGAGCGATAGAGAACGTCGTTGACCAGCGTGCTTTTGCCGCTGCCGCTGACACCGGTGACGACGGTCATGAGGCCGAGCGGGATACGCAGACTCAGGTCGTGCAGATTGTGCTCTCGCGCGCCGGCGATGGTGAGCCACTTGCCGGTGAGGGGCCGCGGCTTGGCCCGCTGCAGCATCGTTTCGGCGCCGCTCAAGTAGCGGCCGGTGAGCGATGCGGGCGTGGCCATGATCTGCTCCGGCGTGCCTTCGGCGACGATGTTGCCGCCAAGACGACCCGCGCCCGGCCCGAGATCGAGAACGAAATCTGCGTGGCGGATAGTTTCTTCGTCGTGCTCGACAACGAGGACCGTGTTGCCAAGGTCGCGAAGCCGTTCCAGGGCCTGGATGAGGCGATTGTTGTCGCGCTGATGCAAACCGATGGAGGGCTCGTCGAGGACGTAGAGAACGCCGCGCAGGCGCGATCCGATCTGCGTGGCCAGGCGGATGCGTTGGCCCTCGCCGCCGGAGAGCGTGGCGGCGCTGCGGTCGAGAGAAAGATAGTTGAGTCCGACGGCGCAGAGAAATTCAAGGCGCTCGGCAATCTCGCGACGGATGCGCTCGACGACTAGCGCTTCGCGCTCAGTGAATTGGAGGTTGATGGCGGCCGATAGCGCGCGGTTGAGCGGCAGCGCAGTGAAATCGGCAATGGAGAGGCCGCCGATTTTGACGGCGAGGGACTCGGGACGGAGGCGCTTGCCGCGGCAGACAGGGCAGGGCGCGGCCGACATGAAGCTCATCATGTATTCGCGATAGCCCTCGCTGCGCGCTTCTTCAACGTTGTCGCGAAGGTAGGAGAGGATGCCGTGGAAGCCGGTTCGGGGCGCTTCGCCCTTGGGCGGTCCGTAGACGAGGATGTGCTGCTGTTTTGGCGGGAGATCCTCGAAGGGAACCTTCAGGTCGATGTTGTAGCGGTCGGCGGCAAGTTGGATGAGCTTGATGAGGTACTGCGAGGAGGAGCCGGGACCGAGGCCGCCATCGAGCAGCGGCTTTGACCAGTCGGTGATGACCTTGGCCGGGTCGAAGTCGTAGAGCGAACCCAGGCCGTGGCAGTTAGGGCATGCGCCGAAGGTGGAATTAAACGAAAAGCTGCGCGGCTCGAGTTTGGGCACGTCGAGGCCGCAATCAGGGCAGGCCATCGAGGAGGAAAACAACTGCTCGTCGCCGGCATTGAAACCGACCAAGACGAGTCCGTTGGCGAGTTGGAGCGCCTTGGCGACAGCTTGCTCGAGCCGTTTTTCGACGGAAGGTTTACCGGCGGCGGCGATGGGTTGGCCCGCTGTGGCCGGCTTGAGGAGAACGCGGTCAACGATGGCTTCGATGTTGTGGTTCTTACGTTTGTCGAGTGCGGGCGGCTCGGAAAGGTCGGTTACCTCGCCATCGATGCGCGCGCGAAACCCTTGCTGGTCAAGCTGATCCAGCAAATCCTTAAACTCACCCTTTCGGCCCCTGACAATGGGCGCCATGACGGTAGCGCGCTCTCCGCGGCCCAGTTCCAGGATGCGCTGGACGATTTGATCGGCGGTCTGGCGGGCAATAGGCCGTCCGCAATTCGGGCAATGGGGCGTACCCACCGAGGCGTAAAGGAGGCGGAGATAATCGTAGATTTCGGTGATAGTTCCGACCGTGGATCGGGGGCTGCGGCTCGTGGTTTTTTGCTCGATGGAGATGGCCGGACTGAGGCCCTCGATGGAATCCACATCAGGGCGCTCGATCTGGTCGAGAAATTGGCGTGCGTAGGCCGAGAGAGTCTCAACATAGCGGCGCTGGCCCTCGGCGTAGATGGTGTCAAAGGCGAGGGAGCTCTTGCCGGAGCCGGAGAGACCGGTGACCACGGTAAGGGCATTGCGGGGAATGCGCACATTGATATCGCGCAGGTTGTGCTGGCGCGCCCCCCGCACCGAAATGTGAGTGATGGGCATGAATGGGTTCTATGAAGACGGCGGGTACTTTCGTGTTTCGAGAGGTGCCGACGCTCAACTGAAAACAACGCTCTAGAGGTATTCTATTTGCCAACAGAAATGAGGGTCAACGCGGCCCCGGTTCTGCGACAATCTCAAAGGTGCTTGCGTGGCTGAAGGGTTGGCTTCCTGAGTCGCGCTCCGAGCGTTGCCGCAGGCGAATCCGACCTTTCCACTAAGCGGCCCGAGGCGATTTGAATGACGGACTTGTTGAATCTGGCGATGTTGATTTCGGCTACCGTCGGCGCGATGGCCTTTGGCATCCTCGCCGCCTATGCGGTCCTGCGCGTGATCTTTGGATTCATGCGTCCGCGCAAGGCCGCGGCACAGGTGGAAGCGCAAACCGAGGCCGCGCGCACGTTGTAGAGTCAAGCTCCCAGCCCTCAGCTATCAGCTTTCAGCAAAAGACCTATCGGTCCAACAGCATTTGACCGGAACTGCGTCAGTTCGGCGGGTTCTGCTGACCGTTTTGCGTCTGTTGCTGGCGCTGCCGCTCTTGAATCTCCTGCATGATTTGTTGCGGTGTGCGCACAGGAACGGGAGGGGCGGCGCCGTTTTGTTCAGGCTGCGGAGGTTCCTGTTCCGCCGGCGGCTCCGGCGGCGACTGGTCTGCGTCCGTGTCCTCATTACTCGGCGGAGTAGCAGCCTTATTCGCAGTGCTCTGGGCGCTGGCGATACCGGACCGTGAGGTCAGCACAATCCGACGAGGCGTGCCCTCGCCGCGATCGCCGATCATCAGTAGGTCGTAGCCGGATCCGTCAAGAAGCTGCGAAATCACATCGCGCGCCGGGCCTGGGCCATAAGTGCCGAAGATTCGCTGATCGGCGTCCATCCCTTCAACCTTTACGCCGGTTTCGAGGGAAACTTCCTTCAGGATTTGCTCCAGGCTTGAATTGGACGCAACGACGAGCAGTCCACGGCTGTCAAACACGACGGAAGCCGCGCCGGGAAGGTCGTTAGCGGGCCAGTTCGGTGGCGGAGGCGCAACCGGTGCGGGCGGTGGAGATGGTTGGGGCGCAGGGGTAGCCGCTACCGGTTTCTTGTGCGGATGAGCGTGCTTATGTAGGGGCGCGGCGCTAGGTGCGGGCGTTGGATTGATTTGAGCCGGGTTCGTTTGAGCGGCGAGGATGCTGGAAAGCAAGAATGAGGCTGTGCAAAGAACGAGGGATCTAGCCGGTTCGCGTACACTGCGCCCCAATCGCAGGAGCGAACGGCGATCCTGGCGGGGCTCCGTTTGCGGCAGCGGTTGTGAACGCATCGGAATCGCCTCCCTTCAGCCTGTTTTCGAGTCTATTCAAGAACAGCTTGTGCCCGGCCAACCGCTCGTTGGACCGCGGCGCTTGCGTGCGCGGGGTCCATGCGGACTGCGGCGCTCGACTGCTGCTCTACTGTACTAGACTAGCAGTGGCCGCTGGACGCTCGAAAGAGAGCCTTTTCAGGAATCATTGAGCAGAGAGGATGTTGGCGGGAATGCGCATCGGATTATTTTTCTTGGGTTCAGTCATAGTGCTGGCGCCAACTGGGAGCTGGGCGACGAGTTGCACAGCGCAGGCTGAACTGGGCTCGCTGGATCGCGATGCGCTATCAGCGGCCTCGGGTCGTGTGACTGCTGCCGTCCTGGCCCAGGATTTCAACGCGCTGCAAGCCAACCTGTTGCCACAGGAGGCGTCGGAGTGGGACGGCATTCGCGCCACCGTGGAGCAGGCTGCGCCGCTCGTTAAAGGCGGAAATTTCCAATTGCGCGATGTGTATCTTTTGGACGCAACTGATCAGACCGCGACGCAGGATACGCAGTTTTTCTGCTCCAATGCCACCGGATCGCTGACCGTGACCATCAATATGGCGGCGCTGCCCCCAGGACGCTACGCGGTGGTTCTTGCCGACGCTCCCAACGCGTCGCTGGCAGGGCAGATGGGCGTGGTTCTGGCGTGGGATGGCGCAGCGACCCAGTGGAAGCTCGCCGGGCTCACTGTGCGTCCGGGAGTCTTCGATGGGCATGATGGCGTGTGGTACTGGCTGCGGGCGAGGGAACTTGCCAAGACCGATCCGTGGAGCGCGTGGTTCAGCTACGATGCGGCACGATATCTGCTTCTGCCCGTGGACTTTCTCGTCTCGCCAAACCTGCAGAAGCTGCACCAGGAACAGTCACTGATCTCGCCGACTCCCGAGAGCCAGCTTCCATTGTCGATACCGGATGGCGACCGCACATGGAAGATTGATGCGGTGGGCCTCGATGCTTCGCTGCACGAGCCCGATCTCGGCGTGGCCTACGAGTCAACAGGCGTTACGGACCCCGCGGCGCTGCGCACTGAGGCGACTGCGGTGATGAGCTCATTTCTGAAGGCGCATCCCGACATTCGAGCCAACTTCCATGGGTTGTGGGCCTATGCGGAGAAGGATGGCAAGCGCACGCCGGTGATGGAGCTGCCGATGAAGGAAATTCCGTAATGAGCGGGCTCGCTCGTGTTCATGCCACATCAAAGACCGCAGCCGAACGCATTGAGATCCCTTGATGGCAGGTTGTTCTCCTGGCTCTTCCAGCGTTTTTGCCACTCGCGAACGCTTACGTCGTTCCGTGGCTCCGTGGTTTGGTCCCGACTGGCTTTGTCTTTTATGACATGGCCTACTATATGGCCAACGCGCGCGAGTGCTTTGACCGCGGCTTCCATCTGCTGTACGGCAATCCCTATGCGGGATACGAGACACCCAGGATCTACTTTCAACCGCAGACTCTTCTTCTGGGCTGCCTTGTGCGAGCGGGGTTGGACCCGGGGGTAGCATTTGACTTGTTCGGGTTGGCAACGATCGTTTTTGCGACCGTTGTCGCGATTCGGTTCTACCGGGAAGTGACCGGTTTAGAGACTACCGCCAAGAAAATCGGGCTTGTCTGCTTCTTTTGGGGTGGAGGAGCTCTCACGCTGGCAGGTATCGTTCATGCTGTTGCTGCCGGGCACTTGCATCGGCTGGATTTGTGGAATTTCGATCCCGCCTACGGGTGGTGGATGCTGAACTTCGGACGGAACCTTGTCTATCCCACTGAAGCTTACTACCACGGGCTCTTCCTCCTGACCCTGCTGTTTCTTGTGAGAAGAAAGACTGCTCCGGCGCTGGTATGTTCTTTACTCCTGTCACTGAGCCATCCATTCTCCGGTCTCAGCTTAGCTCTCATTCTTGTGGCATATTCGGCGTGGGAACTGATTTTGGGAAGCGGGGCCGTTCGGCCAGCGATGCTCGTTGGCGCAATTGCGATTGTGGTTGCTCACTTCGCATATTACCGGGTCTTTCCGGACAGATTTGTTGACCACCGCAACCTCCGTGACCAGTGGGCACTACCTTGGCTCTACGAGCCGAGAACCTACCTTCCGGCTTTGTTGATCGTTGGAACACTAGCAGCACTGCGAGTGTGGCGGTGGCCAGGGCTGCGCGCGGTGCTGAAAGACTCGCGAAACCGCCTTTTCCTGGTGTGGTTTGCGGTGGTGTTCGCACTTTCGCAGCACAATCTGCTGATGAAACCTTTCCAGCCTATTCACTTCGCACACGGCTATGATTGGATGGCATTGTTCTTCCTTTCGGCGCCGTTGTTGATTGCAATCCTGGATAGGCTACTCGCAATTTCGTCGGCACGGCTCCGTCTCTGCGCGTTGGGATCACTCCTGTTGCTTTTTCTCTTCGACAATGCGACGTGGTTGGGGACCTTTCTTTCCTCAAGAGAAGACCCGCCGACTCCGCTAGCGCTAACACATAGTGAATGGGCAGTGCTTGAATGGCTGGACGAGAACGCGGTCCAAGGCTCGATGGTAGTGTGTGATGACCCGTTAGTGAGCTATTTGGTCAGCACTTACACGCCGATTCGTAGTTGGGCCGGCCACATGCCCAACACGCCATCGTTCGATCAGCGCCAGAAGGAAGTGACAGAGGCCTTTCGCGATGGGCATATCCTTCAAAAGTGGGAAGCAATGCCCACGTATTACGTTCCGATGCGCGTGGACGATTGGCATCCGCCAGCGAATGTGACTGG
>JBEKRG010000129.1:0-12810 GCA_049518955.1 Occallatibacter sp. | reverse complement strand
CCGCTTTTCACGCGTTATTCCGGCAATCCGATCCTCAGCCGTGAAGATTGGCCCTATCCAATTAACAGTGTCTTCAACGCTGGGGCCGTACTGCTAGCCGACGGCGACACCTTGCTGCTTTGCCGCGTTGAAGGCCGGAGCGGACTATCGCATCTTTGCGCCGCGCGTTCGCCGAACGGATTCGACGGATGGCGTATCGATGCCCAGCCAACGCTGATGGCGAGTCCCAAAGAATATCCCGAAGAAATCTGGGGCATCGAAGATCCGCGCATCACTTACGTTCCGGAACTCGAGCAGTACGCGGTGGCCTACACTTCATTTGCGCGCGGTGGTCCGGGAGTCTCCTTGGCGTTCACCAGGGACTTCAGAAGCTTCGAGCGCTACGGCGTAATCATGTCTCCTGAGGATAAAGATGCGGCGCTGTTGCCCAGGAGGATTGGCGGTCGTTGGGCGCTGATTCACCGGCCAATGACAGCTCTTGGCGCTCATATGTGGATATCCTATTCGCCAGATTTGCGGCATTGGGGAAGTCATAAGCTCATCCTCGAAGCGCGCCGCGGAGGATGGTGGGATGCCAACAAAATTGGCCTATGCTCTCCGCCCATCGAAACGCCCAAAGGCTGGCTGATGATCTACCACGGAGTGCGGCAAACGGCCTCGGGAAGCATCTATCGGCTGGGCCTTGCACTCTTCGATCTTGAACGCCCAGAGATTTGCCTGCAACGTGGAGACTCTTGGATGTTCGGCCCGGAAGCCCCCTACGAGCGCGTCGGAGATGTGCGCGACGTCGTGTTTCCGTGCGGACAAACCATCGGCGCGGATGGAGACACCATTCACCTGTATTACGGAGCAGCTGACTCCTGTGTAGCTATGGCCGCCGGCAGCATCCGTTGTCTGCTCTCCTGGCTGGACGCGAATTCGAGTCCAGCGGAAACAAGCTTTTCATAGCCTACACAATAGAATCTGCGAAAGGAACAATCACTAAGCTCTTTCAAGAGCTCAGAGGCGCGCGTCTTCCTGTCATCAACGAGAAATCTTTACCCTTCCCCGGTTCCGGACGGCAAACACAATTTCACGACGAATTTCGCAAGCTCCCCCTACTGATTTGAGCCGCACAATGTGAACGCCGCAAACGGGGGGCTTGAGTCTTTCTTAATGGAGCATGGTTCCGCCCTGCCGATCTCCTGATTTGGATACGCGCAGGAAACCGGAAACCGCAGGATGGAGGCTACCTGATTCAGCTTGTCTGGATTTTACGGCTAAATGCACGAAAGGTGTACGGTGAAAAACGAGCTCTTAATCGGTGGAAAATCGCGACGGAAATTGGGAGTACCCTAAGATCGCTTTGCTGGCGCGAGGTGTTCAAAATTGGCCATCATCGCTGGCCAAACAGCGGTAAGAGACTGGCATGGCCGGCTATGGTTGCCGATAATCCAGAAGTTCGCCAATTCTGAACATTCCGCCGTTTGTCTCCCCAGCAACGCGCTAACGCTCAGAGGACACTCCTCGAAGGCAAAGAATCGCACCCACTATTGCGGATGAGAGTAGAATGGTGAGCATCCGGGAAGCCAAAAAGGCAATCTGGGCTTCCTCAAGTCTGAAGCGGTCACGTACCCTTCCGAACTGCTCCCGTGAAGACCGCATCCGGGACGGGCCATTCAAGTGTCAGGGGTGAGAAGCATGACCTTTGACCTCGCCACCTTTCTAGAAGAAGCCGGAGTGGGACGAAAAGTCGTCCACTTGCAGCCAAAGCAGGTCTTCTTTTCGCAGGGAAGCCCGGCTGACTCCATCTTCTATCTTCGGACGGGCAGCGCAAGACTCACAGTCGTTTCGCAGGACGGCAAGGAAGCCACGGTCGGGCTGCTCTCCTCCGGGGAGTTCATTGGAGAGGAATCTCTCGCGAGCGTGGGTGCGCTCCATTTGGCGACTGCCACCGCCATTGTGGTTTGTACGGCGCTGCAGATAGCGCGGGAGGAGATGATCCGCGTGATGCACGAGGAGCGTTCCTTCTCAGAGATGTATTTGAAATTCCTGCTGGCCCGGAGTATGCGAACCCAGGCCGATCTTGTCGATCAGCTTTTCAACTCCAGCGAAAAGCGATTGGCCAGGGTTCTCCTGCTGCTGGCCGAATTAAGTGAGCCGGGGTCACCCGAACCCCTTCTCCCTCCCATCACGCAAGATACATTGGCAGAGATGGTCGGGACCACCCGCTCCCGTGTCTGTTTCTTCATGAATCGGTTTCGCAAGCTTGGCCTTATTGAGTACAACGGTCGCATCCGTGTCCATAGGGCGCTGCTTAATGTGATTCTGCACGATCATTTCACCGAGCAAGAAACCCTTGTCAATGCGGGGTAACAGGGGACTCGGTGCAAGAGCCCGTTCAATAGCGTGGTGATTGAAATGGAAGACCCTCGGTGCAAGATCGCGGCGATAAAGATAGAAGATCCTCGATGCAAGAACCTTATCTGTGGCGTGGAAATTGAGATGGAAGACCCTCGATGCAGCGGTCTCTCTCTCGTAATATTCAAAGACACAGCTATCGAGCTAGAGGATCCTCGGTGCCGGCATGTGGGGATCGCAATGGAAGACCCTCGGTGCAAGAACCTGCACATGATGTGGTGATGGAAACTTCAAAAGAGGGACCTCCCGCTTCGGCCACGCCAGGTATTCGATCAAAGGCGACCAGCCAGTTGCGGTAAGTGCCCCTGTAGCGCCGCCGCAGTCTATTCCTGCGAAGAGGCGGCGCGCTGGTGGTTCAAGGCAAGCAAGCGCTCCAGGAGTTCCGCATTAAGGAGAACAAGCCCTTGATTAAGGCGCCGGGGTGTGTGAACTGCGCCTGTTTCATCCCCGTGGATCGGCAGCGCCCGTGAGTAGCTCTTGTGACGTTAGGTCGCCCTCTCGTGAGCTGGCCCCTTCCATTGCGCACCCGCATTCGTGGTCAGGCCGCGAGCTTCACATTTCTGCCGGCAACGGTTAACTAATGCCCACGCCCGGGAAAAAACGTTTCCCGGGCGTTGGCTCGTATCTATATAGAAGAGCCGGTTAGGTCCTGCCTCCAATAAAGGCGGCACACCTTTGGCACAGTGAGGCCCCTGCTTAGGGTTGAATTTCATAGGTAAATCAAGAAAGGCGAGACTGACGGGGTTCAGTACTACGGATCAACTCGTTCGATGCGAATGGAATCGGCATCTGCATTCGCGCGCAGCAGGCCTGGGCGTCGGAAATATATATATAAGGATACGAATCCCAGGGGCAGCCGCGCCCGTTTTTCTGACTTGCGAGAAAAAGACGTTATCGGAAGTCAGCCGCGACATCCCCCCGCGAAGAAGCAAAGCGGGCTTTCAGGCTCCTGAACGGCGGAACGAGAGACCCTCCGGGACCGTCCGTTTGCGGTTCATAACGTCCATTATCACGCAGAAAGTCGGGCGAGAGGCGGGATTCAAGTGTCTGGTGTATTTGGCCGAGAAGCCGGTTTTACGGCCAGGTGGATTGCGAAGGTCTTGTCGATGCTGAGGCTTGGTGGGTGTGGACCTCCGATCCGACCTCACCGCGTTTGGCCCGACCGATCTTGCGTTTTGGCAACGCAACACGGAACCAAAGCCAAATGTGCTTAGTTGGCCATTCCTCGTGCAGATTTCGATTTTTTGCAAAATCGGGCCACGCCCTATCAAGCTTCGCGCCACAACTGCTCGTGGTAACAGTTAGTAGTCGGACAAGTCTGCGGCCCGAATTCATTTTGGCGAGACACACCTTACCGAAATTCCACCTTTGATCCGTTGCCGTCATCCGCCGTAAGGAAAACCACTTCTTTCTTGCCTCGGCTCCTTCGTGCGGCAACTTTTTGTCCGTTCACTAAAACCTCGCCGGACGACGGTGTCCATCCATAGATCTCGACGCGTATCTCCTTCCACCAGGCGGGGAAAGATCCATGGTGCGCCCCGATTTCGAGTTCCATGCCTTGCGGTGTAATCCTGCAGCCGAAGTTCATCCTCAAATATGTTCCCTGTTGAAAAGCGTAACTCTTACCATCATCCATATACAGGCTTCCAGTGCAGGGGGCACCCGCATAAACTCGCAATGTGAGTGGCCCCTGCGGAGTCTCGTCGGTGCTTTGGATAAGCGGCGCCATGGGCAGAATCGCTCCGGAGCGCACGAAAACAGGGAGCTCGTCGAGGCGCGGCGTCACGTCGACAGCCAAAGGCTGGGTCGCATTCTTTTCAGATGGCGGATCAACCGAGGTTGTAACGGGTAGCGGAAGAGCATGCGCGCGAACACGCTCACCGGTCCAGAAATCGTACCAGCCAGATCCGGGGAGTTCAGCCTGGTACTCGTCCAGCTCTTCGGGAAACGACGGAGGCGCGACGAGCAGATCGGGCCCAAGAAGAAACTCGCCGGCGGCGGCCCCATCCAAATCAATCGGATGCCGATCGGGCGTGGCGTCCGGAAATTCCAGGAACAGCGGTCTCTCCAGCGGAATCCCAGTGCGCGACGCTTCTTCGGCAAGAGTATAGAGGTAAGGCATCAGCTCGTAGCGGGTCTCGATAAAATGACGTCGAATGGCCTCCTGCGCTACCCCACCAACCCACGGCTCCTTGTCGCCTGTGCCTTTCTCGCTGTGGTCGCGATCGATAGGCTGGAAACTGGCGACTTCGATCCACTTCGTCAACAGATCGGGAGGGGGAGTTCCGGCGAACCCCCCTACGTCGGCGCCACTGAATGCGAAGCCGCTGAGCCCGAGATTCTCAAGCATGGGCGTGGTCATGCGCAGATGGTTCCAACTGCTGCTGTTGTCTCCAGTCCAGGTCGCGGCGTACCGCTGTCCTCCCGCATATGTTGCCCGAGTCAGCACAAAGGGGCGGCTATTGGGATCGAGCGTGCGCAGACCGTCGTACGTGGCGCGTGAGTTCTCCATTCCGTAGACATTGTGAATCTCGGCATGCGTGGCATTGCGCGACGCAAACCCCGGATCGTCGATGCGATGCACCGCATTCAAGGGTATGGTGAATGTGGCCGAATTGAAGATCTCCGGCTCGTTCATGTCATTCCAAAAACCGTCTGCACCGTCGTCGTGAAATTCGCGATAGAGCGATCCCCACCACGCGCGCGTCTCCTGACGGGTGAAATCCGGGAAAACGCTGGGCCCCGGCCAAACTGAGCCGGTATAAACCGAGCCGTCTGAATTCTTCACAAAGTGATCTCCGGCCACGCCTGAATCATAGGGCGAATAATCCGAGCCCGGATTGTCGGCTATGTGCGGATCGGTGATCATAACCAAATGAAAGTGCTTCGCCTTCATTTGCGAAATCATGCCACGCAGATCGGGGAATTCTTGCCGATCAAGAGTGAACGGTCGCTTTTTATCCTGGTAGTCGATGTCCAGATATATGACGTCCGCCGGAATACGATCAGCGCGCAGGCGATTGGCAATTTCAAGCACACGCGACTGGGGCGTGTACGTGTAGCGGGACTGCTGGAAACCAAGGGACCACAAAGGCGGAAGCGGTGGCGTTCCCGTGAGCCATGCATACGTTTCCACTACCTGCTTGGGATCGGGCCCGTAGAAAACGTAATAGTCCACCGGGCCGGCAACGGCCCCAAAGGAGTAAACTTCGGGCGAGTCCTTTCCGAAGTCGAAGTTGGTTCGCCAGGTGTTGTCGAGAAGCACGCCCATCGCCCGCCCCGCGCGATACGCCATGAAATACGGAATGCTCTTGTAAAGCGGATCGGTGGATTCCTGGAAGCGATAGGCATCAGTGTTCCAGAGTGTAAAGGCCTCGTTGCGGCGGTCGAGCGGCCCCGTCTTGTCGCCCAGGCCGAAGAAATGCTCATCGCGCGGCATCGTCTCAGAGATGCGAAACGAATCGCCATCGAATTGCAGCGGCAGCGCATCCTGCTGCAGAATGTTTCCGGTTAAGTCCCGGACGGTGATCTTGAAAGAGTGTACATCGATGGCAACGACGAGTGACTTCGTCCGAAATCCGAGATGATCTGCTGTGTTGTCGGGGCTTACAGGCACGGCCGCATGACGCGCCGTGGCCAGCACGGCCCACGACGCATCCTCAGGCGGCGTATCTCCGCGCCAGGCTCGAATGCGCAGAACGTCATCGCGCAGCGCCGTAATCTGTTCGTTTAATCCCTCACCGCGTATTTCGATTCCGTCGGGAAGCACGCTGGCAGCGGCTTGTGGAGCAATCGGCGCCGAAGTCGACTGTGCTCCGGCCATCGCAGTCGCCGCCAAGGCGATCATTGTTGACATGAAAGTGCGGTAGAAACGCATGAATGGCTCCTGTATGCAAAACAGTTCGAAGGACTGGGAGGATAAGTAAGAGAAGATGGGACGAGTCGATGTCAGGGTGCACCGGGACGGCTGGCAGACGACTCCAGCGGTGCCAGGTCGGGATCCTGAACCTGCTTGAAGCCTCGGGCGTTGCGCTGTTGCTTGATCGTCTTCATGCGATCGAGCGCATCGCTCGCGTCCTTGGTGTCGCCAATCTGGCGGTAAAGGCGAGCAAGCAAGTATTCGATCGAACCGTCTTCATCACTAGACGCTCCAAGTTTGAGTTGTTCGATCGCCTCCTGGGTTCTTCCAGTTTCCGCGTACACTTTGCCCATGAGCGCGTGAATGCGCGGAAGCATCTGCGGCTTCCCGGTGAGACTCTTGTTCACATACGGCTCAGCCTTTGCATATTGGCGCTCACCGACGAGCGCTTCGGCCATAATCAGGTTCAATTCCGGATCGTCCGGGCTGCGCAGGAGTGCCGCCTGGGCAATCTCCGTTGCTCCAGCGGAATTGTTGTTGCTGAGATAGACGGTCGCCAGGCCGAGCATAGCGGCGGGATCGCCGGGGGCGAGGGCCAGCGCTTTCGAGTACTCGGCCTGTGCATCGTCCGGCCGATCCAACTGGTGATAAATATCGCCGAGGAGGACGTGGCTTCGCGCGGAGTCGGGTTCAAGATCCTGAAAGCGCGCCAGAGCGTCAAACGCCAGACGCTCATTGGCTTGGATCGACCAATACAGCGCGTCAAGGGAATGCGAAGACTGCGCCATCAAAATACTCGCCGCGTTGGCCGCAGCTTGATTGTCGCCGGTGAAAAACGCGCAAGCCGCAAGAAGGCGCAACTGCGGCGTGTTCAAAACAGCCTGTTTTGCCCCGAGGCGGCGGGCGCACTGTTCGAAGTGTCCGGCCTTGTAGTCCTGCTGCGCCGTGCGCTCTGCGCCATCAAATTCAAGGGCGTCTGTCTTGGCCGTCGCGGGCGCCGAGCCGGGTTCTGTTGTGGGCTGGCCGGAGAGATTGAATGCAACCATCAGAGCGCTGCTCAAATCAGGCGGTAATTCTCCGTTTGTCCCGCCCAGCAACGCGGCGGCAGCGTCGGATGCCTTCTCCGCCGGCAAACCTTCCAACAGGACCGCAACGTTCGATTCAACGAAGCCATGGTCGCGGTCCCACAATTCGTTCAGCAGCTTAACAACCTGTGCGGCATCTCCGCCATCAAGGGCCAGCCTTGCCTGGCCCAGAATCGCCAGGCCGCATTCCGGATGCGCCGAGAGTTCTGAGGAGAATGCTGCGCTCGCACCGTCAAGATCACGCGCCCGCAAGAGCGCAAATCCCCAATCCGATCTGAGGCACGGAGGCTGATCCGTGGCATCGAGTAGCGTTTTATAAAGGCTCGCGGCTTCGCTGAATCGCGCCTGCTTTGCCAGCGATTCGGCATAGAGGGCGCCTGAGAACGGCGACTCCTTGCCTTCTTCCGACATCGTGCGCGCCTCATCCTCCACCTCATCGAGCCGGGCGATGCCCAACGTGAACCAAGCGGCGCCGAGTTTGGGATCGAGAGAAGTAGCTCGCTCAAGTTGGTAAGCAGCCGCCTGAAACTTTCGCAATGCGATATACGTGCGGCCCAACGCTAGTGGCGCCTGCGGATCGTTTTTGTTCAGTTTTTCCGACGCCAGCAAATAGGGGACCGCCTGCTGCGCCTTCCCAAGGTGCGCGCTGTCGATCCCGATGAAAAGATTGGGTACGTAAAGCGAAGGATCGAGACGGCGAGCATACTGGAAACTCTCAATCGCACCTCCAATATCTCCGCACTCATGCTGCATCAGTCCGAGATTGGCCCAGAGCTGCGCCATGTTCGGCTCGATTCTCACAGCCTGTTTATAGTCGTTGGCCGCGGCCGCATAATCTCCCGCTGCTTGAGCCTGTTGAGCTTCAGCAAGCAGGGACTCCAGTCTGGGGGTCGGCGTCTGCTGGCCGAATCCGTTTATCGATCCGGCCAGCAGAACAAGAAGGAGTTTGGAAAGGTTCACGTTTGGACTACCAGTAGAATTTTCCCGCCCACTGGACAACTCTGCCGGGGAAAGCGGTTGTAATGAGACCGAAACTTCCGGGACTGTACAGACTCATATTCCCCGGTCCCGGTGCATAGAAATTCGGATGGTTGAAAGTGTTGAAAGTCTCAAACCGGAATTGAGCCCTCATGTTCTCTCCAATGTTCCAGTTCTTCTCCAGAGCGCTGTCCCAATTTGTAAAATGCGGTCCGCGAAGATCTGAGAGATAGCGGGGCGCGTTGCCAAAACTGCCATACGGCGCATAGGCGAAAGATGCGATGTTGGCCCAGGAGTTGGGCACTGTGCTGCTTATCTTTTGATTTGCCGGTTTTGGATTCGCAACAACATCCGGCCTGGGATCGCCGCCATAGGAGTTCCACTGGTTTCCGAAGACGCTCAATGGAATTCCGTCCTTGAAGGATGCGATTCCAGAAAGTTCCCATCCGCCGACCACAGCATCGGCCATGCGGGTCATTCCGGAACCCACCGCCCGGCCGCGGCCAATGGGCAATTTATAGCTGTAGCTGGCCACCAGTGCCTGCGGGATATCGCCCGCATCGACGCTTTTTTCGCCGGCGATGTTGTAGTAGTTCGCAACCGCGCCCCAGTTCGCCGCTCCATTGTACGACCAGGAATTGTTGCCTTCCACGTTATCCAGAAACTTGGAGTAGGTGTAAGAAACCAGCGCAGTAAGCCCCTTGCTGATCCGGTGGTTGTAAGTAACCTGCAGGCTGTTGTAGAGGGATTGGCCCAGGGGGGCGTCGTCCTGGGTTACGCCGCAGTACTGCGGAAATGCCAAAAGAGTATCAGCCAACGGAATGGTCGAGGAGTCAAGGCTGTACCCGCTGCAGCTGCTCGATGCGACCCGCCCATTCGTGGAATTGGTGAGATTGGTTAAAGCCGTACCTAGCGGATTGGGTGCGAGGGCGGCAAGTTGATTCGCGGTTTCGGTCTGGAGATATTTTGGATTCAACTGGTTGTAATTCCAGCTACCCGCGACCATACGAATGCCGCGATTGCCGATGTAGTCGATGTCCAGCTGATCACTTGCGGTGAAGGCATACTGCACGCCCAGCATCCACTGTTGAACGTAAGGCGATGGGTTGTTCCGAAATACACCGCCGGTACTATTGCCGTCTTGCTGATACGAGCCATTGGCGTTGCCGGTAATCTGCGCGTATTGGCCGCCCCAGGGATTGCTGGTGCTGATATTCGGATTTGGAGTGATGCCGCCGTCGAGGCTCAGGTTGGCGTTGGTTGTTGCGGTGAAACCATCGGTATCCATTGAGCCGGAACTGCTCACTGCTTCCGGATAGAAGATTCCGTACCCACCGTGAATCACCGCCCGTGGAATTACCTGGTATGAGAATCCGAGGCGAGGCGCGATGTTTTTGTAGTTCGCGTTATAGATGTACCGGTTACCGGGCCCAAGGAACTGGAGCGCGCCCAGCAAGGGCTCGCCCGCCGAGTAGCTGAGTGGGTTCAGCGCGTCCGGGTTGAAGATCGAACCTTGGTTATGGCGCGAAGTGTAGGGTGTCTGAATCTCATAGCGCATGCCCAGGTTAAGGGTCAGCTCTCGAGTCGGTTTCCAATCGTCTTGCACATATCCGCCAAAAAGATGATTCGACACATAGGGCGTAGTAGGTGTTCCGATGCTTGCACCGTCCATAACGCCGAGAAGCGCCTCAGCCACTCCGTTGCCGGTGAAGCTTACTCCCGGCGTTCCGGCCAGTGGATTCGGGCCGCCCGTGTAGTTGCCGTCGAATGTAAGAGAATCTGAGTAATAGTTGTACTGGTCGAAGACTTGCTCGACACCCATGAACCCGAAGTTGACGGTATTCTTGCCAAGCGACTTGATAAGGTCAACGGCCACTGTGCCGATGGGTCCGTGGTTGTTAACTCCCTCCGTGTTTCCGCTGAATGGTCCCAACTGGGAGATGCCATTTCCGAAGTTGACGGTCGGAAACAAGGGGTCCTCTTGGTTGACGTACGACGGGAGTCCGAGAGTGGTAGAGGGGTTGAAACCGATCGATTGGTTGGTAGAGGTTTCATGCCAAATCTGAACGCCTGAAGTGATGTTCATCGTGAAGGTGGGGCTGAAAATATGGGTAAGCCCCGCCCACATGCCCCAGCGGTTGTTGGGCCGCTGATTGCCTTGGCCTGCCGGATCGGATCCCCAGTTATCGGCGGCGCCGGTTTTTGCTTCATTCTTGTAAGAGTAACGGAAATAGGCGTTGGTATTGCTGTTGAAGTTGTGGTCGACCCTGATCCCGTACTCATCCCAATATGTGGGCGCCTCTCCTGCCAAAACCAGGTTATTGGGCACATTGCCTGGCGTTTTCGCCGCCGGAAAATAGCTGAGCAGTTTGGCGCCAACGGGATCGGGTGTGTAGCCGGGCAGGTTGGTCAGAATATTTCCTGGAATCGGATTGCGGATGAAGCCAGTCTGCGTTGCCACCAACCCTGTTCCATACGGATTGGCGGGTGTCTTCGCATCCACTTGCCCGGCCGTAATGGCGTGACCACTGCGCGGATCGTAGATCTGACCGTTATAGATGGGTCTGCCAAGAGCATCGGTGCCCGAAGCAGTGGTTGACAATTGCTCGGAGAAGTTGCCGGCCAGGAAGTTGGTATCTGGCACGGTGTATTCGGAGGGCGACGGCGTATTGGCGTGAAAGTGCTCGTAGAGGCCGAAGATGAAAGTCTTGTCACGCTGTTGATAGAGGCCCGGGATGTACAACGGGCCTCCGGCAGTTCCACCAACCTGGTTGCGGCTAAAGGTGCAGAGGTTTGTTTTGAGCAGACCCTGACAACTGCCCGGTGATTGGAAATAATTCAGGGCATTGAAGTTGTTGTTGGAATAAAACTCATATGCCGAACCGTGAAAGTCGCGCGTTCCAGACTTGGTGACGACATTGACCACATTGCCTGTGCTCCACCCGTACTGAGCGGTAAAGGAGTTGTTTTGGATTTTGAACTCCTGAACCGCGTCAACGCCAGGGACAAAGATGACCCCGCCCCACTCAGTGTCGGTATCCCATGATCCGTCCACCAGGAAGGCCGTCGTTCCAAAAAAGCCGCCAGCGAAGTTCATAAACGAAATGTCCTGATCCGCGGTGTCCGTGGTGTTGCTACCACCGCCCAGGAGCAGCTGCCCTTCCGACGTGTTTTGCACGGAAGAGTTGAGCGTAGCCAGGCCGTAAATGTTGCGCACGTTCAGCGGCAACTCCACGATCTGCCTGGCGTCGAGACTGGCGGCTACGTTGGAGTTGTCGGTGTTTAATACGGATGCGTCAGCCGCCACGGTGACCGTTTGAGACTCGGCGCCGACACTCAGGATGACATTTTGCGTGGCAGTCAGAGCGGCATCAAGAGCGATTCCGGTCTGTTTGTAGATCTGGAAACCCTGCATTTTCACCGTCAGGGTATAGGAGGACGGCGGCAACTGACTGAATGCATACCTGCCGGCGGTATCTGTCTTAAACTCCCGTGTCACGCCGTTTTCCGAACTCGACAGAGTCGCAAGGGCGCCAGGGACGACAGCTCCCGAGGGATCAGTGACCGTCCCTGAGAGCGATGCCGTGGTTGTTGCGATTTGGGAGTTGCACCAGGGAGTGATGCCCGCCATTACGACAAGCAAGATTGCGATTCCACTCCAGTACCACCGAGACTTTGGTATTCGATTCATCTTCAATGTGAAGCCTCCTGTTGCTATCTTCCCTGAACGGCCAAACTCCACGGGCCGACTACACGAGCCATTCGAGTCGATCTCCACGGGTAACCAGATTGCGGAGACCATTCTAGGCATTTCGATTGAGAAACTGTTAAGGTCTTTACGGTGCGATTACACAGGTCCTTACGGAAAGTGCGAATCTCTTATCAGGTAAATTATCTCCCTATGTCATGTCCTATCAGATGTTTACAATCCGCGTGGCGATCCGGCAGGGACGGTAGGATAAAGCGAGTTATAATCGCTTCCTGTTGTGACCAAGTATGAGTGAAGCTACTACGGCCCAGCACGGCGTAAGCACGGCAGCAAGACAGGCGATCGAAGAACAGCTCGAGCGTTTGTTTGCGAGCCCTTATTTCAGCCACAGCAAGCGGTTGCCAAATTTCTTGCGCTTCGTGGTCGATCGTACCCTGGCAGGAGATTCCGAAAACATAAAGGAACGGACGATCGGCATTGAGATTTTCGGGCGCGATGTCGCCTATGATACTGCCGCCGACCCCATTGTCCGCGTGACAGCAGCCGAAATCCGCAAGCGGATGGCCCAGTATTACCAGGATGCTGCGCACGAAGAAGAATTGCGCATCAGCCTGCCCTCGGGCTCCTATATTCCGCAGTTTCACCGCCCCAGGAGCGGCGACGATTTGGGCCTGCCGGAGATCGATACGGTGGCCACCACACCGCTTGAGCAAGTGGCCCCGCCTGTCACGCACGTCCGGCCTCGTTGGCTGCTTGCCCTAGCGCTGGTGGTGGTTGTC
>JBEKRG010000128.1:0-12912 GCA_049518955.1 Occallatibacter sp. | reverse complement strand
TTGAGCAAGAAACTGGCTGAGGCACAGGATCAGCACTGAAGGTGTCGTGCCCTTTCACAGCGGCTTGAAACTGAGACACTACAACTGAGGGCCTTCATTTGAGGTTTGGAGAGGATTTCTCGCAGTGACGATTCGCAAGAACGCCGATCACTGGACCCGCCGCCGATTGCTCAGCGCTGCTCCCGCTCTTTTGGCTCCGGGGCTGATCTCGGCCCGGCTCTCATCGGCGAACGAGGGACGCAAACCGGCCGCGCCGTTCTCCCGGTTCGTCGATATTGCCCAGTCTGCCGGCCTGCGGGACACCATCATCTACGGCGAGGCCGACAGCTTCACCTACATCATCGAATCCATGGCCACCGGCTGCGCCTTTTTCGACTACGACAATGACGGCTGGATGGATATTTTCATCCTAGGCGGACGCACGCTCGCGGGAACTCCTCCCGGTTCCGGCAACCGGCTCTATCACAACAATCGCGATGGCACGTTCACCGACGTGACCGCCAAATCCGGGCTCTCCGATCCGGGCTGGGCCCAGGGCGTTTGCGTGGGCGATTACAACAACGACGGCTGGGAGGATCTCTTTCTTACGTACTACGGGCAAAACCGGCTATATCGCAATAACGGCGACGGCACCTTCACCAATGTGACCGCCGAGGCGGGCCTGCTCTACCCCAAGACTCGCTACAGCACCGGATGCACCTTCATGGATTACAACCTCGACGGCCATCTCGATCTTTTCGTCTCCAACTATCTTGAGATCGATTTGGCCACTGCTCCAAAGCCCTCCCTGGCTGTTTCCAACTGCAACTACGAGGGCGTAGCGACGATGTGCGGTCCGCTGGGCCTGCCCAAGGCTCAGCACTACCTTTATCGCAACAATGGCGACAGCACCTTTACTGACGTCTCTCGCGAGTCCGGTATCGCCGCACTGCGCGGTTCCTACGGCCTGACGGCGCTCAGCATCGATGCCGACGAAGACGGTTGGCCTGATATCTTCGTCGCCTGCGATATGACTCCCTCGCTGCTGCTGATGAACAACCACGACGGCACATTCCGCGAGGAAGCTTTGCTGCGCGGCATCGCAGTGAGCGGCGAAGGCCGCGAGATGGGCGGCATGGGCACGGCCGTTGGCGACTACAACCTCGACGGCCATACCGATATCGTCAAAACACACTATTACAACCAGGCCAACGGCCTCTACCGCAACGACGGCAAGGGAAACTTCGACGACGTAACGGTGGAAGCAGGCCTCAATAAGGAAACCCGCTTTGTCTGCTTTGGCGCCGGCATCGTGGATTTCGACAACGATGGCTATCCCGACATTCTGCTCACATCCGGCACGGTCTACCCGGAGGTTGCACGCGTTTCACCGCGATTTCCGGAGCGCAGTCCGCGAATTCTGTTTCGCAATCAGGGCGATGGCACTTTTGTTGAGATGGGTGCCGATGCCGGCCCGGGCATTGATGCGCCCCATTGCAGCCGCGGCGCCGCTTTTGGCGACTTCGACAATGACGGCGATATGGATGTGCTGATCATGAACGTTAACGAGCCACCCACGTTGCTGCGTAACGACGCCCCCTCCGGCAACCACTGGATCAAGGTTCGCCTGGAAGGCGTCAAGAGTAACCGCAGCGCCATCGGCGCGCGCGTGTTGGTGCGCTACGCGGGCAAGTTGCAGGTCCAGGAAGTCTTGAGCGGATGCAGCTTCCTCTCGTCAAATGATCCGCGCCTGCACTTTGGCCTGGGTCCGGCAACTACGGCGGACATTGAAGTCCGATGGCCCGCCGGACTGATCGAGCACTTCCACGGCGCGGCCGCCAACCAACTGCTGACTTTGCGCGAAGGTGCGGGGCAAGTAAAAGGCCGCCCATTCCAGTGAGGCAATCCTTACGCTCCGGGAACCGATGCCGCGCGGCACAGACGCGTAACTCCACTTCAGTATGTCAGTTGCAGTTCCAACCCCTTGCCATCGTCCGGGACCAGGGCCGAGATGCGGTGGTGTTCTGCGTCAAAGTTGGTGGAAACTGGTCGTGCGCCGGAACCGTCGAGTGTTGAGCTACCGGCGCTCGCAGCCTGTTCGTCGGCCCCGTAGACCTCGATCGAAAGCTGCGTCCACCAGGGCGCAAAACTACCCTGATGAGGCGTTATCGTCACGATGAGTCCGTGCGCCGCGAGCTGACATGTGAATCCCATGCGCAGGAAATCGCCTTTTCTGAAGTCGTAGCTGACGCCGTCATCCAGGTAGAGGCTTCCAGCACAATTCTCGCCAGGCTCTGTTGGCGGATAAACACGCAGCGTGAGCGGTCCCTGCGGCTTCTCGTCGGTGCTTTGCACCAGCGGTTGTTCGGGCACGATGGCGCCCGCGCGAACAAACACCGGAAGCGTGCTCACGGTGTTATGCAGGCGAATCTCCGCCTTGGTAGCCGGCGTCTTATCGCTGGCTGCCATGCCTATGCTGTTCGCTACGCGAGCTCCGGTCCAGTAGTCGTACCAACCCACAGAGGGCAGTGCCACGGAGTAGTCGTCCAACTCGTCGGGAAAGGGGCTCTCTGCAATCAGCAGGTCTGGCCCGAGAAGAAAACTGCCGCTATCGCTCGAGTCAAGCGGCTGTCCATTGATGGCGTCATTCGGAAACTCCAGAAAAAGAGGACGCATGAGCGGCAGTCCCGTCCGGCTCATCTCTTCTGCCGTGGTGTAGATGTACGGCATCAGGCGGTAGCGTTCCTCAATATAACGGCGTCGCAGGCTAAGATCCTCTGGCGCTCCGTCTTCCCACGGCTCCTGGGGATTGCTGCCAATGGTCGTGTGGTCACGGTCAAAGGGCTGGAAGGCCGCCAGTTCAAGCCAGCGAGTAAGCAGCTCGGGCTGCGGAGAGCCGTTAAAACCGCCCACGTCGGCCCCGCTTATGGCAAATCCGCTCAGACCCAGGTTGAGCAGTTGTGGAATGGTCTGGCGCAGATGGTTCCATGTGCTGGAATTGTCGCCAGTCCAGACGGCGGCGTAGCGCTGTCCGCCCGCATAGGTGGCACGGGTCAACACGAATGGCCGCACGTTTGGCCTGAGCTTTAGCACGCCCTCGTAGGTTCCGCGGCTGTTTTGCATTCCGAAGATGTTGTGAACCTCAAGGTGGGTGGTCACGCGTGTAACAAAGCCCGGCTCCTGGATGCGGTGCAGTACATCGTCGGGCATCGTCTTCCAGGGGGCGTCGAAGACGCTCGGTTCGTTCATGTCGTTCCAGAAACCGGCGACGCCCTTGGCCACGAAGTCCGCGTAGAGAGTGCCCCACCAGTCGCGCGACACATCTTGCGTGAAATCGGGAAAAAGGGCTTTCCCAGGCCAGACGACTCCTACAAAGTTGGAGCCGTCGGGGTTCTTAACGAAGTGGTCGCCGGCAATCCCTTCGTCGTATGGCTTGTAACCGATGTTTGGCTGGTCCGCGATGTGCAGGTCGGTAATGAGCACCGTCCGAAAATGTTCGGCTCTCAGATCGTCAATCATCTTCCCAAAGTCAGGAAAGCGCTCGGGGTCCACGGTAAAGGGGCGGTACTTGAATTGGTAATCGATGTCCAGCCAGATGACATCTGCTGGAATGTGCTCGCTGCGTAGTTTAGCGGCAATGCGCATGACTTCAGACTCGGGATAGTAGCTGTAGCGAGATTGCTGATAGCCTAGCGCCCACATTGGCGGCAATGGCGTGGCGCCGGTGAGCCATGCCCAGTTCTCCACTACCTTCTTCGGCTCCGGACCATACAGGATGTAACAGTCCAGCGGGCCGCCTTCAGAGCCAAAGGAATAGCCGTCCCGGTCCTCCTTGTTGAAGTCGAAGCTTGAGCGCCAGGTATTATCGAGAAAAATTCCTGCCGAGATGCCCTGCCTGAAAGTGATGAAAAAGGGGATCGACTTGTAGATGGGGTCGGTCGACTCCTGCCAACCAATATCAGTGTTCCAGTCGACGAAGGCCTCGTTGCGGCGGTCCAACGGCCCCGTTTTGTCGCCCAGGCCAAAGTAGTGCTCGTCCACCGGCGACTTCATGTGAACGCGGAAGGCGGCGCCGTGGTACTCGATGGGCCTGCCCGGAATCTGCGCAACGATGATGTGGCCCGCCATATCAGTCACTGTCAAACTCAACGGATCCTTTTCGACTGTGACATGGAGTTTGGCGGTTTTGAAACCGACTGACGTCGCTGTGGGCTCGGGCGTGACAGGAATTGCGGAGGTTCGCGACGAGGGGAGCACGGCCCATGACGCGTCCTCTGGAAGTGCTCCTGCGGGGCCTACGCGAATCCGCAGAACGTCGTCGCGGAGTGCGATGATCTGCATGATGGCGCCGCCGGATTGAATCTCAAGTCCACTTGCTGTTGCCCGAGAAGATGAAACTCTGTCCAGCCGGACAAGGTCTGGCTGTTGCTGGGCCTCAATCGTTAGATTCGTTGTTGACGCCAGGGCCAGGAACAAAATCGCTGTCACAAAAAACGAAAGGCGTTCTGACTTTTGCACGCAGGACCTCATCGGGATCGAATTTCTTCGCTGTCGAAAAGAATAATCCAATTGCCACTTGCACTTCTTCGTGCCTTGATTCGTGACCCGGGAGAGATTCTGCCTGCGAAGGCGGAGCCCGTTTGGCAATGTGGCTCTTTCGCCTCCGCGCGTGCGATGCTAAGCAGACAGGTGTGCTGCGCCGGCATCAGCCGGAGTGGATTTCCTGAGTAAATGCGGGTCGTCGAGGTCTTCGACCTTTTGGGTCAGCAGCGCAGCCAGCATAAAGAAGACTCCCCCTGCGACCACCGCGGCAAGGCGATTGTTGTTCAGCAAATGGTCCATCACCCAGCCGAACCCAAGCGATGCCACGATCTCCGGAATGACCACGAAGGAGTTGAAGATTCCCATGTAGACACCGGTTTTTCCCGGAGGCAATGATCCGGAAAGAATGGAATAAGGCATGGAGAGCGTACTCGCCCAGGCGATCCCGACGCCGGTCATGGAGAGCAACAGCGGATACTTGCTGTGAATCAGGGCCACGGACAGGAGTCCAAAGCCGCCGCATATCAGGCACAAGCTATGCGTTGCTTTGCGGCCAAGCTTGAGTGCAATCGCAGGCAGAGCAAAGGAAAATGCGAAACACACCAGCGAATACATTCCAAAGCAAACGCCCGCCCACTCCGCTCCCGCCGAATAAAGGGGAGAGTTTGTGTCGGAGGCGCCAAAGACATTGCGCGCCACCGCGACCGGAAAGTAAAGCCACATGCAGAACAGGCCAAGCCATGTGGAGATCTGGACCCAGGCGAGTTGCCGCATCGTATGCGGCATCTCGTGGACCGAAACCAGGATTTCGCGAACCCCAGCCGCGATGCCCGCTCGCTCGGCCTTTTGCTTGCGAAACTCCGCCATGTTTTCCGGTGGATACTCTTTGGTGGTGAAAACGGTCCACAGCACGGCGCACAAGAAGGCCGCTGCGCCTATGTAGAAAGAAAAGCGCACCGTGAAGGGAATCGTGCCTGCGATCCGGGTCTGGGCGATGTGAAACACATTCGTCAACAGGAAAGGCAGCGCCGAGGCAATCACAGTACTGAGGCCAATGAGAAGGCTCTGCATAGCGAAGCCTTGAGTGCACTGGGATTCAGGCAGCAAGTCGGCCACGAACGCGCGAAAGGGCTGCATGCTGATGTTGATGCTGGCATCAAGAACCCAGAGCAGCCCCGCTGCCATCCACAAGGCGGAACATCGCGGCATGAGGATCAGCGCCATCGAGCTCAGAATCGCGCCGGCAAGGAAGTAAGGCCTGCGCCTGCCGAGAGGGCCCCATGTGCTGTCGCTGGCCTGGCCGACAATCGGTTGCACCAGCAATCCTGTCAGCGGCGCAGCCAGCCACAGAATCGGAATTTGATCGGCCCGCGCCCCGAGGTATTCGTAAATGGCGCTCATGTTCGCCATCTGTAATCCCCAACCAAACTGGATGCCGAAAAAGCCGAAGCTCAGGTTCCAGATCTGCCAGAACGTGCGTGGTGGTTTGTCCATGAATTCGACTCTCCAGCTTTCCTTTAGAGGATTCATCCTAGCGATCGCAGAGCGCGGTCAGCGATCGCAGTCTGGCGCTTAATTCGCTGTTCAAAACGCCCGGGCCATAACGCCATTTCCAGTTTCCGCTCACCGTACCGGGAAGATTCATACGCGCAGGACTGCCCAGCCCCAGCACATCCTGCAATGGAACAACCGCAACACCGGCGACGGAGGTCTCCACCGCGCGGATCATGCTCCAGTTGATCTCCGCGTCATCATGAAAGTCGAGATAGGCGCGCGCGAGTTCATGCTCTTTGCGCACGTCCTCCGCAGTGCGGGTGCTGTCGGCAGCACCTGTACTTAACCACCAGCCAACCGCTGTATCGTTGTCGTGACCTCCGGTGTAGGCGACCAGATCGCGGCTGTAATTGTGGGGACGAAAAGACGGCGCCTGCGGATCCGTGCCAAATGCAAACTGCAAGATGCTCATCCCCGGTAGGCCGAATTCCTCTCGGAGTTGTTCTACTGGCGGCGTGATCACTCCCAGGTTCTCCGCCACAATCGGCAGTTCACCAAACTCGTTCCGCAGCGCCGACAGAACTTTGCTTCCCGGCGCCTTCACCCAGCGCCCGTGAATCGCAGTCGCCTCTCCGGCGGGAACTTCCCAATAGGATTCAAAGCCACGAAAATGATCGAGCCGCACAAGATCGAAAAGGGCGAGCGAGGCGCGGAAGCGCTCAATCCACCACCTGAATCCGTCGGACTCCAGTACGTCCCAGCGATAGATCGGATTTCCCCAGAGCTGTCCGGTGGCGCTGAAATAGTCGGGGGGTACGCCAGAAACCACGGTGGGACTGCCTTGATCGTCGAGATAGAAGAGTTCCGGACGTGCCCAAACGTCCGCGCTGTCGTGCGCAACGTAAATGGGGATGTCGCCCATGAGCCGGATGTCGCGCTGTCGGCAATAGTTCCTGAGGGCTTCCCATTCGCGGAAGAATTCGAATTGCCAATACTTGATATCGTTCAATTGGCGCGCAAGCCTGAGCGTCCACACGCTGATGGCGTTTGGGTCGCGAAGACGAATCGATGCGTCCCATGTCGTCCACGCCGTTCCGTTGTGCACATCCTTCAGGGCCATGAAGAGGGCGAAGTCGTCGAGCCAAGGGCTGGCGCTTTCGCAAAAACGGTCGAAGGTCGCGCGATCCGCGCCAGATGCATCGGCAAAGAAAGCCTCGGCTGCCCGGCGCAGCGCCGATCGCTTGAACTGAATCGTCGCCCCAAAGTCGATAGAGTTCTCCGGGAACGGCGGCGCCTGAGCCAGGTCCGATTCCTGGAGCAGTCCCTGGTCCCGCAAGCGCTCAAGGCTCAGCAAGAGCGGGTTGCCGGCAAATGCGGAGAAGCATTGGTAGGGAGAATCGCCGTATCCAGTGGGATTCAGTGGCAGTACCTGCCATAACTTCTGTCCGGCAGCGAGCAGAAAGTCGGCGAATTCGTAAGCACATGGCCCGAAATCCCCGATGCCAAAGCGGCCAGGCAAAGAAGTGCAATGCAACAAAATGCCGCTCATTCGTGGGAGTTTCACGCTTCGCAAACATACGCTGGCCAAAGTTACCCGGTCAAGCTCGGGGCTGAGCCCGGTCATCCCTCGATGCTCTTTTAGCGTTCGTTCAGGTCGACTTCATAGAGGTTGACTGCAGGAGTGTCAGCGGTGACGACAGGAAGGTCGCCGGGGGCAAGACCGATGAGGCGGTAATCGGTGGCCGCAATGGGACGCAAATTGTCGATCGTCGCGACCAGTTGCGGCTTGCCGGCGGGCACGGCGATGCGGTAGATGGGCTTGCCCGCGGCGAGGAAATCCTGGAAATAAATGGACCGGCTATCTTGCGACCAGGTGGGGTCGCCCACCCCCTGGGCAGTCAGAGTGGCCCACCGGCTCGTGTTGCGGTCGAAGAGAAGCAGCGCACGTTGATCGAGTGGCATGGCAGCGATAAAGCGGCCGTCAGGCGAGAGACGCGGGCTGAAGAGTCCGGTTGAGCCGGGAATTTCGGTTACTTTATTCGTTTGGAGACTGACCAGATAGATTGCTTTCGGCTGGCCATTGTCCATGCGATCAGGCAGTCGGCCAAAAACGATCGATTGACCGTCGGGGGACCAGGCCGGATCGGCTTCGTTCCGATCCTCGTTGAGCACCGGTGTGAGCTTTCCGCCCTCGGCGTCGATGAGATAAATCTTCCACGGCTTGCCCGGTTCTAGGCCCATTACGGCCAGACGGCGGTCGTCTGGAGACCACTTCATTGTGAAGATTCTCTGCAGCGGGGTGGTGAGTTGGATGCGCTCGCTGCCATCTACCAGGCTGCGCCAAAGCGAATTGTCAGAGGCGTTGAGCCATGCAATCCATTTGCCGTCGGGCGAATACTGCGCCAGCGAAGCCGCGCTCAGATTTTGGTCGAGTGTAGTGAAGGTGGAAGATTTAGGCATGGCGCGGAGCAGTTCATATTGCGAGGTGGCGCCGATGAAATAGACGCGATCACCGCCCGGCGCAGTGCTGGGAGCCTGGTAATGTAGCGGCCCGTTCGTGACCTGTCGCGGCTCACGATCGGCCAGGTACCAGGGCCGTTCGCGTCGCACCCAGATTTCGCTATGGGCACTGTCGCTGTGCGAGGACTGAAACACGAAGTATTGGCCGTCGGGAGTCCAGTTTCCGCAACACTCCGAGGCAGGCTGGCTCCAGCCGGGAAAGAGCGAATGGGCGTTGGAACCATCCGCCGCAACCTCCCACAGCTCCGAGGTCTGACGCTTGGGATCTCGCAACGTGAAGCGCAGCCGGCTGCCGTCAGGTGACCAGCGTAGCCAGAAAGCCATGCCCTGGACAGTCAGCAGCCGGTGGGGATCACTACCGTCCGCTGCAACAATGGTGAGCTCGTTTCCACTGGCCACCAGAAGCCGCTCTCCGTCCGGCATCCATGTGGCATCGTGCGCCAGAACATTGGGAACTCGGCGAGCATCTCCACCTAAGGTTGGCACAATCCACAACGGTTGCTCTGGCTCCGCCTGCAAATGGCCCCGCACGACGAGCTTTGAACCGTCAGGCGAGAGTGCGCCGATGAGCGGCGCGCCAATCTCAGACGGCAAGGGAAAGTTGCTGATTTCGCCGTTCGCAGCCAATGCGACGGCCAGCACAGGATTGCCGTTGTCCATGTGGGAAAAGTAGATGCGAGTCCCATCACTGGCCGAGCTGGAGAAACTCTCGACATCCAAATCGTTGGTGAGCACATGGCCCGAAAAAGTGACTTGAACGACGCGGAAAGGTCGGCGAACAGGCTGGCGAACGATCAGAAACAAGCCCAGCAACAGGCAAACCAAAGCCAGACATCCTGCCAGCCACCACCCGAGGGGGCTACCTGCTCGCGCCTTTGCAGCAGAAGAATCCGCAACTCCCGCAGAGGCGTGCGGATCGACCACTTTAACCGGAGCGATGAAGCGGTAGCCTCGCTTGGCCAGGGTTTCAACAAAGCGCGGGTTCTCGGCGGAGTCGTTCAGGGCTTCGCGCAGCTTGTTCACGGCGATCCCGAGGCTGTGGTCGAAATCGACGGTGGTGTCCGCACCCCAGAGTTCCAGTTGTAGAGTCTCGCGGGAAACCACCTCGCCTGGATGTTCCAGCAAAGCCTCCAACAGTTTGAAGGGTTGGCTCTGCAGGTGGACGCGCACGCCAGAGCGGCGCAACTCCCCTGCTTCCAGATCGGCTTCAAAGATGCCGAACTGCATCCTCCTGACGCCGTTCCTCTGTGCCGCCGTGTTCATATCTGTTCCAGCAAGCCAAGGTAACTGAATCAGTGTACGAGCAAAGCACCAAAAGGGTACAAACGGCAAGTGGGAGGTCTTAAACCCATCGAATAATCAGGAGAAGTGGAGTGGCAGGCTCTTAAGAATGAATGGCTTATTTGATGATGCTCAATTGATGGCGAATTGGCGGCTTGTGGATTGACCACCGTTCACAGAGAGGCGTTTCCTCATCCCTGGTTCCGAGGAGAGGTGTTGAATCCACCCGAATCTGCCTCGAAGAGTCAACGCTTGTCAACGTAGTTTTTTGGAGGACTTTGTGATGTTGAAAACAGCCAGCTTCCTGACCTGCCTTGAACGCCATGCCCGGTTGATTGTGGCGGCGATCGCCGTGCTGGTCATCTCCCTTCTGGCGCCTGCCCTGAGGGCGCAGACTGATACAGGTAGCGTTACCGGGACGGTGACCGATCCGTCGGGTGCCGTTGTCCCCGATGCCACCATCACCGTGACCGAACTCGCGACCAACCGCGTGGTCTCTGTCCAGAGCCTGGCCGATGGAAGCTTCGCCGTGAATGCTTTGGCTATTGGAAACTACAAGGCCGAAGCAACCAAGGCGGGCTTTGAAGGTGAGGACACCACGTTTCCCCTGCAAATCTCCGAAGTGAAAGTTCTCAACTTCAATTTGAAGGTGGGGTCCACCAGCCAGACGGTGGAGGTAACGAGCGCAAGCCAGCTGATCGACACGTCCACTTCATCGGCCGGCGAAGTTATCGAAGGAAACCAAGTCACTGATCTGCCGCTCAACGGCCGCAACTTCACCACGCTGGCTCTGCTCACTCCCGGCGTGGGCCGCGGCCAGTACTCCGACAATGCGAGCGCTCCGGCCAATAATGCGGAAACCTGGCGGAATGCCGATTCCGGCGCTGCGGCACTGGCTGTCGACGGCCTGCCCCCGCAGTCGAACAACTTCCAGATCGATGGCATTGACAATAACGAATCGCTTGTCAATACGATCGTGATTTTCCCGGCGATCGAGGACATCGCCGAGTTCAAGACGACGACCAGCACTCCTCCGGCCGAGTTTGGCCGCTCCGGCGGCGGCGTAGTACAGGTCGCTACCAAATCCGGCACCAACGATGTTCACGGTGCTGTGTATTGGTTCAACCGTTCCAAGATTGGCGCCGCGGACGTCTTCAACTACACGTCTACTCCGCAAACGCTTCCGGAGCTGAGCCGCAACCAGTTCGGCGGCGCTGCGGGCGGACCGCTCTGGAAGAACAAGCTGTTTGCCTTCGGGGATTACCAAGGCTGGCGCGAAAGCATTCCGGCAGGGACGAGTACGACGCATGTGCCTACGGCTTTGATGCGCAATGGTAATTTCACTGAACTGCTCAGCTCGGCGGGGACGGGATCAGCAACGAGCGTGCCCATCGATGCCATCTGCCCGAACCTGTACACAACCGGCTCCACGCCAACTCTCCTGCCTCAGTTTGCCGCCGGATACGGCTACGTTTATAACCCGCAAACCTGCTTGCCCTTTGGCTGGGTGGGCGGCGTCGGCGCCTCGCAATCTGGAAACGCCGCACTCAACATCATTCCAAGTGCCGACCAGATCACCGTCGGCGCGAGCTACCTGAATGCGTTTCCCAATCCGAATATTTCGGGCGCCAATATCGCAACAAACTCGAACAATTTCTCGTATGCGCAGTCCAACGTTGAGACATTGAACGATTACGACGCGCGCCTGGATTGGAATCTCACCGCCAAGGATACCGTCTTCGCGCGTTACAGCATGGGCGATGACTTCCTGCACAACACCCTGTCGCTGCAGGATGCCACTCACGCTCTGCCCTCCGGGAATGGCTTCAACCCGTCACACCCACGTCAGGTTGCCACGGGCTACACGCACATCTTCAGTCCAACCATCATCAACGAGTTCCACTACGGCTGGATCCGGGATCTTTCCGGATATGAGCAACCGGACGCGAGCATTCCGCTGGCGCAGAAACTGGGCATCGCCAATGCCAATACCTCTCCATTGCTCGGCGGTATGCCGATTATCGGCGGATGGTACGGGAACCTGAGTTACGTGGGCGATGGCGGTCCGTATCTGATCGTCGAGCCGACCAACCAATTCTCAGATGCTCTGAGCTGGAACAAGGGAAAGCACTCCTTCAAGTTCGGCACCAGCATTATTCATCGCGATGTGAATTGGGATCAGGGCAACGATGCCAAGGGGTACTTCTGGATCGACGACGGCAACTATGGCGGAATGCCGGCTCCGACTTCGGCCCACGGAACATTTACCGGGTATGAAGAGTCAGAATTGCTGGGTGGCTTCATGGGTGGCTACCAGGTTGGCGCCTTCTCGGGGTACTACGAGACGCGCAGCTGGGAGAACGGCTACTATGCCCAGGATGACTGGAAGATTGGCAGGAAACTCACTCTGAACCTCGGCCTGCGCTATGACACTCTGAGCCCCCCAACCGAAGCTCATAACCACATGTCCAATTTCAATCCGGCGACGGGCGAACTGGTCGAGGCTGGAACCTCAGGATGGCCCGCTGCTTTGGTCAACACGCCCCACGGCGACTTAGGCCCACGCATCGGAGCAGCCTACGATGTGTTTGGGAATGGCAAAACGGTGCTCCGCGGCGGGTACGGCTTGTTCTACTTTGTGAATCGCGGCGGTGTCGCCGAGGAACTCTCTGAGAACCCGGACTGGAACGGCATCGAAAGCTACTACGCATGCCCGACGGCTACGACATGCGGGACCGGCTATCGCATCACGCTCAGCGGCGAGGCTACGAACGGAAGCAACAATCCCATCGCCGCGACCGGGAGTCTGCCGGCGAAGATCGGCGTTAGCCCCACTGCCATCAACTCGACGGATAGCGTTGTCTACTATCCAAAGAACACCCCGAACTCCCATATCGACCAGTGGAACGTTCAGATCGAACAACAACTGGACAGCCACACCTCTGTGGACGTGGGCTACGTTGGGACATTGACGGGGAACCTCGCGGCGCAGTTCAATGCAAACGAAACGGTGCTTGGAGGCTCAACCAACTGGTTCCCGGTTGGAGGATCCGTCAACCCCAACGGTGTGGGCACGATCAACGCGTATGAAATGAT
>JBEKRG010000127.1:0-13055 GCA_049518955.1 Occallatibacter sp. | reverse complement strand
CGACGGCGTGAAGACGACAGACGGCATGTGTTCGCCCGCGGCGAGCACCGCTCCCGGACCGGGATTGTACTGGAAGGCTCCAGGCACCGATGCGGTTGCGTTCAGCTGGGTGTCGCTCAATGCGGTGCGATAAGTGATTCTTTCGGGGGCGGGCCATACGATGGCTGGTGTTCCCCGAGTCACTGCGAGCGGCACGGTCGCCCGCGCTGTAGCGTAGCTCGTTCCATCACTCGGAATGAAGGCCACCGACAGAGTATGCGAGCCGGCCGAGAGCACCAAACCGGCCGCAGGGGAGTACTCAAACGTGCCCGGAACCGAAGCCGAGGCGTTGAGCTCGGCGGCGCCGAGAGGCGTGCCATAGGGGATTGGTTCTGGCGAAGTCCAATCGATCTCCGGAACGGTCTTGGTTGCAGTAACCGAAACGGTTGCTTGCGCCGTGGTGTAGTTGGCTTCGTCCTTCGGAGTGAACGTGACCGAAAGAGTGTGCGTTCCGTACGAGAGCACCTCGCCGACCGCTGGAGAGTACTCAAATTTGCCCGGGACAGAGGCCGAGGCATTGAGCTGAGCGGCTCCAAGCGCGATGCCGGTAGGCACATCAGCAGGCGTAGGCCACTGGATGGAGGGAGTAGCTTTCGAGACAGAGATGGAGACTTCGGCTAGCACCGGGTTATCTTCCGGCGAGCCGGCCGCTGAGAATGTCACCCAGAGCGCGTGCCTCCCTGCCGACAATACGTAGCCCGGGCCCGGGGTGTAGAGGAATTTTCCCCGGACCGAAGCTGTGGCGTTGAGCTGGACGGAACTCAACCCGGTGCCGTAGACGATTGGCTCAGGTGTCGCCCAGGAGACCGTCCGTTGAACGCCCGAGACCGAGGGCGCGGCTGGCTCTGCGGCTGCTGGTTTCTCGGCAATGAAGTCTTTGCCTGAAATACGTCTTCCGAGATCTCCGATAAAACTAAACACGTTCCCCGTTTTTGGAGGCTGAACCCCAGTCACGGAGTTGTCCCTCTCGAGCATTACGTGTGCATTGGGCCAGTCGGACTGATATTTATCCGATGCGGGTGCGAACTCGCCCTCAGATTTGATCTCCGGCAGTGCCTCGGATCGAGATTCGGCTGCGCAAGCAGCCGTTACCGTCGCAACACTGCCTTGGGTCAAGCGCGCGATCTCAATCGCTACGTTGTCGTGGCCACCTGCTTTGAGGGCTAGATTCAGCAGTGCTCGTGAAGCCGCTTCCACGCTGCGAGTTCCATCGGCCAATTCGCGCTTAATCTCCTGGTCCGGAACGTAGCGCCAAAGACCGTCGGAGCAAAGCAGCAGAGTGTCGCCGACCTCGAGCGGCACCTCGCGCATCTCCACCCGCACTTTGAGCTCCAATCCCAGGTACCGCGTCAGTAATGACTTATCTGGGTGGGTCTCTATCTTTTGCGGCGTGAACTGATGGTTGTCGGGAAGATCCTGCTCAGCGGTGTGATCGCGGGTGAGGAGCGTGAGCTTCTGGTCGTGGACCAGGTATGCGCGGCCGTCGCCCACGCGGCAGATGACCGCCTGTACAGGCGCGCGCCCATGATCGGCGTCGGTACGCAACAGCGCGACAACCACCGCGGTCCCCATTCGGCTATCCGGGCAACCGGACTCCACAGCCTCTCTTAAGATCGCCGCATTCGCGCGGCATACGGCTTCCTCAATCGCAATCTCCGGCGGGAAGGACGCCGGCATGCTCTCAACACAAGACGAGATAGTATCCACCGCCAACCGCGAGGCTTGGCCGCCACCCGCGTTCATGCCGATCCCTTCCGCAACAACCAGCAGATCGCCGAGCCGAGCGCTGATGTGACCGACAGTGTCCTGGTTTTCCTCGCGAACCTTTCCACGATCGCACTGGCTTGCGATATTGATCGCAACCGCGTCCGGAATTGACACAACACTCATATGCGAACCTAGCGATATCTACCTATTTTGTTTGCTGCCATTTCTGCTCAATCGCTGTTTAGGGAAGCTGTTCTCGTTCTAGCGGCCGATCTCAAAAGCCGTTCCGGCTCCGGCCAAACGTGAAGAGACATGAAAAGTTCGGCAGAACCCTCAAACTCTAGCACTTATTACCAACCCGCGACGTAAGGTCAGCTGTGGAAATGTGATTTTGAAGAGATCGAAGGCTCATGCAGCCCTGGCAAAAAAGTTGTGTGACAATGCCACCCGGTCTCCTGCCAGTAGTGCAGTCAAGCGGCGATTGTCCCCAATCTCCGCTGATTCACAGCATTCTTCACCAGCAAGAAATGGTCAGCTTATCCAAGTAAGCTGTGGACGAACCTCTGGCGCCATACCCATCGATTTGGAAGTTGGTGAGAAGCACCGGTGCCCAACCTAAGGCAAAGGCCGATGGTACCGAAGCGTTTAAATCCTGCTCTACTCCATCGAACCAGACTGATTGGTAAGTGACTGAACCATATTCATCGCGCGAGTAGGTGATCTGCACGTGATGCCATGTGTTGGTGCTCCAGCTCCGCGGATTGCACGGAGATGCCGAGTTCAACCACACGTCCGACCAGACATCGGGGGTTCCTTCGTTCGTCGTATAGTCCCACGTCCCGCTGTAGCCGTCGCACTGGAATCCGTAGATCATTGTCTGCCCATTTGACATCACTTGGTCCACGTCAAATTCAATGTTGGCGATGGCGCTTGATGGCCGAGCCAAGTAAACCCAGCCGTCGTAAAGAAAGTTAGTAACCTCAGTGTTGTCTCCGAACACCGTCGAGTAGAGTTCCGCTCCGTAGTTTGAGAATTCCATGGAAAACTGGCGCGCGTTGCCGGTCAGCGAAGGCGAGGTCACGATCTTCATGTTCCCGCTGGCTGTGCTGTTGGCAATCGATGTATCGCTTGCGGCTTGCCAGGTGTTGAGGGCTTGAACTCCCTTGAAGACCAAGGCGTCCGGGGGCACGAGGCTTGCGGGATCAGGAACCACGATGATGGCGGACGAGGTTTCGCAAACTGCTCCACCCCTGCCCCACGACTTGACGTACACAGTATGCGCTCCAGTGTTGGCTGCTAGATCGGTGTCTATCGACGAGCCACGGACGATAGCCCAGTTGTCGCTGTTGTCGATGGAATACCCCACAGAAGTGATGATTTGCGACGAGCACTCGGAAGAGTTCGCGACAAGATGAAATGGCGAGACGACCTCAGCCCCGGTATTCGGGCTGGTGATGGTTATGTTGGCGAAGGCGGGGACTGCGCAGAGGAGCGGGGCCAAGAGAAGCAAGGCGAAGTTCTTCATGGATTTCTCCCAGTTGAGGATTGATCTCTCGGAGGACGCATATTCGGCATGCAAGATCACACTTGCCGGAGCTACGTGGAGACACCAACGCGAACAGGGCTGCCAGAGCTTCTCGCTGCTAACGATCTACTCGATCCGCAATCTCGGGACGCTGGTGTGAGCGTATGTCAGATTTCAGCGAACTGTCAAATCATAACGAGGGCAAATGAATCGCGCCGTGCTTTAACACGCCATCCCTCTCTGGAAGAAAGCGGAATCTCCCTATTACACAGGCACTTTCCGTCTCTGGCCCGCCGGGTAATACAGGCTATCGCGGCGAGAGCGTCACCGACTATTCTTTCCCTTCGGCGCGAGTACTGCCAAGCCGCAGTAGCTGCGAGCCAACGAGGAAGAACCAGAGCGTCGCGCCCAGCGCGTTTGCCATCACTAGTGGAAAGAAGCCTGTTAACGACAGTAACCCGAACAGCCCCGTGATCACACCGGTCCAGGCGCTGGCTTTGTGCCCTAAGTTTGGCTGCCTGCCGCGCGAGAACCTGAGCAACTCTCCCGCCCTCGTCACTGGGCTTTCGAGCCAGCCGAAGATTTGGTCTCCACACTTGCTATACTTGCTTGGTTTTTCAAGGGAGGCGACTTTGAGACAGACAAGGGCAACCATCGTTCTTATGGTGCTTGTGATTTTGGGCCTTTCGCTTCCAGGTCGGAGCGCGGCTAGCGACTTAGCGAAGGTCTACGATTTGGGAGACAAATGCAAAGCTGGCAAACAAGGCGCATGCCGGGAACTGGCGAAGATCGCCCTCGAGGACCAAGATGCAGAAGTACGACTAAATGCTGTTTATCATCTGACCGACCAGCAAGTTCTGGCAAAAATTGCCGCGGAGGATAAGGACGGCGGTGTGCGAGGCGCTGCCGTATTGGGTCTGACAGACCAGACATTGCTCGCCAAGATAGCCGTGGACGAACCGGATCAGCGCGTTCGAGAGGCCGCCTTGTACGGGATTACCGACCTGACACTGCTAGGCAAGATCGCCGCGGAGGACAAGGTTAGCTATGTGCGCTCGATCGCAATGGGCAGGAGATCCGAGATTCTCACCGATGCTGCGTCTCGGGGTGATTTGGCCGTCGTAAGCTCCTGCCTAGACCAAGGCGTCTCCGTCGATTCCACAAATCCGAAGGACGGCTTTACAGCCCTGATGACGGCATCGGAGAACGGCCACATTGAAGTTGTGCGGCTGCTGCTTGATAAGGGAGCCAACGTCAATGCAAACACACCTGGTCCCGACTACGTCCTGATGCCAAACGGGGCAAAAGCGTACGCTGGCCCCACCACATCGGCATCGGAGATCGCCTCCATGACGGGGGGAACGGTCAAACACGGCGACCAGATTACTGCATTGAGTCTTGCGTCAGAGAATGGTCACCAAGAGATACGGGAAATGCTCATCAAGGCCGGAGGGAGGTAAGATTGCCAAGCCAGTTTCAAATAAAGCAATTGGGCCCGCGTGGGGCCGCCATCACAATTCATGACCTCAGGAGAATCGCGGCCATCCTCGACGGGCAGGTTGCCGCCGGTCCGGGTGTGCGCATCTGAACAAAGTACGAAGTCGCCTTTGAAGAAGAGCGTACCGTCGAGGGCACCGCAGCCGAACCATTCAACGGGGAAGAACTAAACCGGCCAAGTCGCCATGTCAAATTGAATTGAGATTCGGTACCTCGGTGGGCGGACGCTCCATCTCGGTCAATTTCCGGTCCGGCGAATCCCGGTCGCAGTCAGAGAATGGCGCTCTCGTCAGCTCCGGTCGTGTAACCGGCTATTGGGAAACTACTACTTGGTTACTGCCGAGTAGGCGACGACTCGACCGGAACCCGCAAGACCGAACCGAGTCGGGGCTGGAAACGTGCTTTGGGCTGCCATCAACTGAGGCTTCCAACTTCAACCCCATGTTGAAACGATGGTAGGGCGGGACCATGACTCATCGGCGACGCGCGAAGAGGCGCGCGACCGCGCCCATGCTGGCGATTCCCATCCATTGCGTGATGCCGAGATACAAGGCCGCATACGGGACTAAAACGCAAGGACCGACAACGAGTGGTTGATGCAAAGGCAAGACTACTTTGAAACCGTAACCAACCAGCGCTGCAAAGAACGCAACCGCCCAAAGTCGCACAATGCGCGACCGTCCGGAAGGTACAGCGCCAACGAGCTTCTGCAGCCCTCGCCGCAACAACATGAATTCGACCCAGCCTGCAACGCCGGCAGAGACAGTCAAGCCGGCTGCTCCCCAACGCTGGTCGATCCCCAGCAGCCGAGGCAGAGGCAGCGCGCAAACGTAGCCAAGGCCCAACGTAAGCGCTACGCGAATGACTGCAAAGCGGAGCGGAGTGCGCGTGTCGCGCAACGCATAGAAGGCTGATGAATAAAGCCGTCCCATGGTGGAGGCGAGCAGTCCAACGGCCGATCCGGCGAGCACTCCCCAAACAAACAGCACGTCCTTGTGCTGGAACGCTCCGGTGCGGTAGATGGTGGCCACGATGACGTCGCCGAGCGCGAGGAAGCCAACCGCCGACGGAATCACAAAGAACGCGATCTGCTGAACACCCAGCGTCAACCGCTGGCGAATCGCGGCGGCAACCTCGGCCTGCGTGCCCATCGCGCTGGACATAGCGGGCAACTCGGCCGCCGAAACCGCCATGCCAAACAAGCTCACCGGCAGCGTGTAGAGCGTCTGCGCGTAGCCCAGCGCGGAGACCGCGCCGGTGCCCAGGAAACTGCCGAGCCACGAGTCGATGTAGGCGCTGATCTGCACCACTCCGCGGCTCAAAAAGACTGGGAAGAAATTCGCACTCACGGTGCGCACGTGCTCGCCGGCTCCGCGCAGTTTGAGGCGCAGCGGCCACAGATAGCGCATGACCGTGGGCAGCTGCACGGCAAATTGCAGCCCGCTGCCAACCACCGAACCGATGGCCACCAGCACGGCGAGCCGCGGCTGCGTGTGCCCGCGCCCGCCCCAAAGGAGCGTGGCAATCATGGCGATGTTCCAGACGACGGGGGCAGTGTAGGAGAGCAGAAAGCGGCGATGGCTGTTGAGAATTCCCAGGCACCATGCGGACAACACCAACATGGCCGCGCCGGGAAACAGAATCTGCACCAGCCGGATGGTGAGCAGCCGCTTGTCGCCATGAAACCCGGGCGCAATGAGATCGATGAGCCATGGCGTGGCGAGAACACCCGCGACCGCCAGCACAGTGGTGATGAAGAACAAGAGGGCAAAGATAGCCTCGGCCAGCTGCGAGGATTCTTCATGGCGCTCCTCCGCATGGAGCCGCGCATACACCGGGATGAAGGACGCCGAAAGCACGCCCTCGCCGAAGAGGTTCTGCAGAAAATTGGGAATGCGAAACGCGGCGCGAAATGCGTCCGCGGCGTCCGAGTTGCCGAAGTAGTGCGCAAAGACGCGATCGCGCACCAGCCCGACCAAACGGCTGAGCAGAATACCGACAGCTACGAGAAGCGCATGCGCCTTTGTGGATGCGCGGCTGGATGGAGTGGTCAAAACATGATTATAGGGGCCAAGATTATAGGGGCACGCGAAGTTGGTCGGTTCGTCGAGAAGATTCGCAAAGCTTGGGGACTATCGTTGTGGAGGGCGGGTGTTGGTTGAGGGCAAGGTCAGTCGAGGCACTCGTCGAGATCAATTGGGGGGAAACGCTCACGGATTTCTGAGTTCCGGGCGTATCACCGGCTATTCGGAAATTACTACTCGGTTACTGCCGAATAGGCGACAAACCACCCGGAACTCATGAATACCGGCAAACCATTGCTATAAATCCCCCGGCCTGTCTACGTGAAGTGAGAATGAGTCCGCAGAGACCACGATGACTCGCTCGAGTCCATAATCCGATGGAATCACTGCGCCTCGAGATCACATACAGCCGTCTTTACTGCAGGCCTCAAGAGAAAGAACTCAATCCAGTCGCTGCTTGCGAAAAGGGAGATTCGTAATGCGAAAAACCCGAAATCATTCCTTGCCAGACTTTACAATCGCCGCATGACTTCTCGTCCCATTGGGTCGGGCCCGAGAGGCAGTCTTGCCGCTCGTGCATTGGCCTACATTCAATCAACGCGGCCGATGTCGTCGCTGGTTCCCGGGACCTTGTCATGCGCCGTGGTATTTGCTAAAGCTGGTCCCTCCTGGCGCGGGATTTTGGCCGGATTGGCCATGTGCACCCTGACGGCGTTCGGCTTTCAAGTCAACGACGTCCTGGACATTCACAAGGATCGAGCGGCGGGCGTCAAGCGGCCAATTGCGACAGGCATGATATCCAGCAGTGCAGCGACGTTGTTCGCGCTCGCCCTGCTTGTAGTCACATTCACTCTTTCGGCCTGGGTCGGATCCGGAGGCAAGGTACTGGCGCTCGCAGCGCTCGCCTTGGTTCTATATACGCCTTCGGCCCGCAAACTGCCGCTGATCAAAGGCCTCTATGTCGCAGGACTTTGCATGGCCCCGCTTTACTATGGTTCCGTAGTCGCAGCCGCCCAATACGCATGGCATCCCTATCTCGTGCTGGCAATCTTCATTGTTGGGCGCGAGGCCCTGATGGATTCGCATGAAATACGTGGCGATCAAAGCGCCGGGATGGTGACGGTGGCGGTCCTGTTCGGCGAGACACGCACCAAGTGGGCGGGCATCTGGGCGATGACGCTCTCCACGGCGGTCCTCGTCGCGGTTTCCGGTGGGGGAATCTCGAGAGTTTCGGCGGTAATCGCGCTTGTCTCCCTGCCGTTTGTTTTCCTCTGGCCGCGCCTGGATGACGAGAAGCGAATCGAGTTGTCACGTGTTCCGATGCTGGCCGCAGCGGTGGCCATTGCGTGCGGATGAATTAACTTTCGATCCGAATTCGAGGGGGCGCATTGCGCGGCTTTGAACTCTCCAAGTGGTACGCAGACTGCGCGTCGGAACATGGTGATGCCGCAATCGTCTACCATGCGGACTTGCGTTGGGGAGCGGTCGCGCTCCACTACAGAAGCCTGTTGACCAAGAGGGCGGGGCGCGCCGCTCAAGAGGTTTACTCGATGGGCAAGCGGCCGGCGCCTCAGGTTCGGGGCGATGAGATTCTGTGGGAAGCGCCGGACTGGAAGGCGGCAGGGACCTGGTGTCAGTTGGGAAGCGGCTTTGGCAGCCTTCTTTTTGAATCAAAGGATGGTTTTCTTGACTGGAATTGTGTCGCGCCACGGTCGGCGGCTTTTGTCGAGACCGGTTTAGGATCCAGGATTGAGGGTTGGGGATATGTGGAGCATCTGCGGCTGACGCTTGCACCGTGGATGCTGCCGATCCGGCGGCTTCGCTGGGGCCGGTTTGTCAATGCGACCGATGCGCTGGTATGGATCGACTGGAGCGGATCGTATAACAAGAGATCTGTGCATCTGAACGGTGTGGAAGTCAGCGCCGCGGAAATAGATGAACACAATGTGGTCCTAGAGGAAAATGGATCCGTCTTAGCTCTTGACTGCGGGAGCGTGTTGCGCGAAGGCGCGCTGGGATCGACGGCGCTGAGGGTGATACCCAACCTCGAACGGCTCTTTCCGGGGTCCATTCTAAACATGATGGAGCACAAGTGGCTGAGCGGCGCGGTGCTGCGCAGGCCGGGACAACCGGACTCGACAGGAATCGCGATTCATGAGGTCGTCGAATGGCCCTGAGTACGAGAGGCAAAATCCTGTATAGTGCGACCTTTCTTGCGGCTTTGCCACTTGCACTGGCTGGATTGGCGGTTGTGACCGAAGGGATTGTGCATTTGCCAGCAGTCACCTCGCTTCCGCTTGGACTGATCCTAGCCAGCATGGGAGCTTTGCTGATGGTGTGGGGGATGAGTGACCTGTGGCGTTATGGCGGCGGGCTACCGTTGAATGCGGATCCTCCGCCGAGGCTGGTGGAGCATGGGGCTTACCTGCTGCTGCCTCATCCGATCTATACCGGATTCTCGATGCTTTCGGTAGGCGTGTCGATGATTGCGGGCTCGGCGAGCGGGCTTTGGCTGGTTTCGCCGATGGTGATGCTGGGATGCGCGGCGCTGGTCCTGGGGTATGAGGATCATGATCTGCGCGAGCGGTTCGGGCGCGGAACGATGAGCTTTCCGGCGGAGGATGACGGTTCGCCTCCCACCGCGGTCGACCGCTGGCATTGCTATCTGTTCGCGGTCCTGCCATGGGTGGGTATTTTTGGAATCGTTCATTTTCTGGCTCGGCCAGTGGATTGGGCTTCTGTCTTCATTCTCGCCGGAAACGGGCCCCTCTTCATCTATTGGGCGAATCGAGTTGCTTTAAGCGCGTATGCAGGATTCGCGTTGGTTCCACTCCTTGCACGGACAGGAAGAGACCTGCGAAGTACGGCGATTACGAGTCTTCTGACTTTGGGTTTTGCTTTCGCTGTGTTTTTGGCTGCGCCTTTAATTCTGACGCCGCATCTGGTTGCGGCTCATGTGGAGTTATTGTTGTGGGCAGGCGCGTGGCCCGGAAGTTATGGCGGATGGGGTTACTTCCCTTCGCTGCCGGTGATGTTTGCCCTTGTGGTCGCGCAGGCTCTGCGGGGGCGTTGGAAATGGGCTGGCTGGATTGCGGCCGCATGGGTTTTGCTGATGGTCGTGTGCGGCGTGTTTGCTGCGCAGGGTGGCTTGGTGAGAACCCCCGGGGCGTTAATCAGCTATGCGCTGGCGGCGAATGCGGTGGCGTTGTGGAGGGCGATTCGTTGGCTGGGGGAGCGGATCGCTAACTCGTGGCGGGAATGGCGATTCGGGCCGGTGCGGGTGATCAATCACGGGGCTTACGTGGGTGCCGCTGGTTTCCTTGGCATATGGATTGGCGGGGTGCTCGCGGGTCCCGGTCATTTGTCGGCCATTGTGGTTGCGGCGCTGGCGGCGCTGGTGGGCGCGGCGCTGTGGGCTCAGTATGTGGAGGGCTCTCCGCAGTTGCTAAGACCATACGGGTTTTATGGCGGGCTTCTCGGAGGGACGCTGGGGGCGCTGGCCGCGCCGCTGTTTCACACAAGCATGTGGCTGCTGCTGGGGGTGTTTTCGGCGGTCGGGTCGCTAGTTCAGGCTACGGGCAGGCTGCGCTGTCTGGTGCAGGGATGCTGCCATGGGAGGCCGGCGCCTGAGGGGATGGGCATTCGCTATGTGCACCCGAACTCGCGGGTGTGCCGGCTTTCTGCGTGGACCGGGGTGCCGCTGCACGCCACGCCTGTTTACTCAATTCTGTGGAATGGATTGGTGACGCTGCTTCTTTGTCGGCTTTGGGCGAGCCACGCATCGCTGCACTTGATTGTAGGTCTCTATTTCATGCTGTCCGGGACGGGGAGGTTTGTGGAGGAATCGTATCGTGGCGAGCCGCAGACAAAGGTGGTGGCGGGGTTGAGGCTTTATCAGTGGTCGGCCATTGTGAGTGTAGTGATGGGTGCGGCTTTTACCTCGTTCGGCAGTGCGGAGATTGCGCCGGACCCTAGCTGGAGATGGGGCGTGTTGCTTCCGGCGTTGGGGTTTGGGATTCTCGTGTGGTGCGCGATGGGGTTGGACTTCCCGGAATCGCAGTGGCGTTTTTCGAGGCTGACATAACGTCATGCATCTGCGGATCCTAGCGACGTCACCGGCTCGATCCCCTTCTACTGGCAAAGAACAGATCGGGAGGAAATCCCATACCGAGGCATTCACGTGAGTTATCGTCTCCGATTCATCGTTCCGGGCGAATTACCGGCAACTCGGAAGCAACGTGAGCCAAATCACGTTAGGGACGAGTAGGCGACCAATCGCCCGGAACCAGAAGGACAAGGCTTCATTGCGCCGCGCAGTGCTGCCGCTCAATAGTCCTCTTGTTGGCGTGGTGCAGAGGAGTGTATCTTGACCTCCAGTCCGCGACATTTGAAATACTTGGAGAAGGCTTCCGATGAAGATCCGTTGCAATATGACCGTGGTCTCGGCCGTATTACTATCCCTGTGCCTCTTGCTGCCCATACCGGGGAATTTGAGGCTCGCCTCAACTTGGAGGGAACACTATCTTGTGATAGGGAATCATAGGCCACAAAACTTCATGGCGCCGTTAGGATTCTGCGCATTGGGAATTCAAATCATCGGTATGATCGTGCTCTGGACCGGATACAGACGGCGTGAGCGTTTGGCGTGGCTCGTCATGTTCATTATCTTGTGGTGCTTCTTTTTTCCCACCTATGTGCTTGGGACCATTTTGGACCTGCAAACGGTATCGTTCCAATTGTCTACATGGATCGAGGGAATACGGGACGGGTACGGCCCGAGTATTTGGGCGGCGGAAGAAGCTCTTGTTTTCTTGGTGATGCTGGTTGCTCTGGTTCTGCCGATCAAGGCGTTCTTCTGGAGGCCCGCCAATCCTAATTCCGTGGGTTTCCCGAAGACATCCGCCGATTGAGGCAGAAGTCCACCTTCCTACCGCCGCCCGTTCCCGCTGCTCCGAGTCTTCACAGGGTGTTCGGGGCGGTTTACCGCCAAACCGGAAGTAACGTGAGCCAGATCACGTTAGGGAAGCATCGGCGACAATTCAGGCACTACTCCTTTCCCGGACCCTTGTGCGTTTGCTGGAACGGTCTGCCCAAAGCGCGTCAGGTACGGTGGGATTGGAGGGGGATTATTATCACACCTCTGTGTGATGCTAATGGGCCATTGACCCAAAGGTGACGTGAGATCACATTAACGGTAACTAGCCGGACATTACTTGACGATGGAAGTCGTGGACCTGGCTTTTTGGTTCGGATGTAAAGATAGACCGGGTCGTGCGAGGGGAATATGTGAACAGCATACTCAGGAAGCTGCGGCGCGGCTTGCACGAGGAGAGGTCAGAAAATTCCTGCAAGGAGGATGCCTGTAGGGCGGTTCGTCGACTCTAGTCTGCATGAGTTTAAGGAGAAGAAGCTGTGAGAAGTACACTACTAGCAGCATTGATTACAGCGGTATTTGGCCTATCCGGTTGCATTGGTAACAATGCTAGAGGACAGAGTGGTAGTCAGGTTAGCCAAACTCAAGCTAACCAAGTTGCCCAGCAGACTTATCTGATTGTCACTGACGCGCTAGAGGGGGAAGATACTGAGCATGCTATCAGCGCTACTTACAATTGCGGGCTTGGGGGCAATGTAGCTGTTGCTGGAGATTCATCCACTGATGGACCAGCAACTGTAACAGAGACGCTGAGTGGCTGCGCAGTTAGTCCGGTCATCTTTAGTGGGAATCTCAGTGGTAGCCTTTCAGCAGCCCAGTCGTTCAGTTCCAGTGGTACCAACGATACGAACTCGCAAAGTTCTGGTGGATATTTGTCTGGAGTTGTAAACTCTAGTACTGGGACTTGCTCAGTTGACTTATCTTTTGAGTCGCAAGTAACCACTACAGGATCGATTTCGATGAACAGTTACATGATCTACGGAACTGCGTGTGGTCAACCTATCTCTCTAGCGAACTTTGAGTTTCTTTGAGATGGGCCGTGGTGAAGGTATGGGTCAATTTCGCGTCACGGCGGTGACGGAGAAACACGAATCGGCTCTTGGATAGAGGGTGATGACGGATCACTCCTCCGATTCAGCAACCATCCGCCCGGAGCGACGATTCAAGAGGCGGAGCGGATCATCGCACAGTTAGGGTGGAAGCCAACGTGGCCTGCCCGGTATTTTGTACCAGCGAGATTGTTAGTGTAGCGCGGAAGTGAAGGGACCAGTATTTCTGTACCAAGTCCAGAGTTAGTCGTCGGCCGGTTTAGGCTTCAGCCAGATCGCGG
>JBEKRG010000126.1:0-13077 GCA_049518955.1 Occallatibacter sp. | reverse complement strand
TGCAGCCATGGCGCAAGTCGAAGGGCAGCTATCTGGAATTGGTCGTGAGCGCCTCGCAGGAGTTTGCGGCACTCAGCAGGGAAGAGGCCATCGAGCTGTCGGTGCGCGAACTCGCGGAGTTTTTCCCGGAGATCGCTGCGGCAAAGCTCGAAAAAGCTGCACTGGTCAAGGAAGTTCGCGCAACATTCACCGTTCCGCCGGGAATCGATGCGGCGAGGCCCGGTGCGGTATCGCCATGGCCGAACTGCGTCCTCGCCGGCGATTGGATTCAGACCGGCTGGCCTTCGACGATGGAAAGCGCCGCGCGCAGCGGCCATTTGGCTGCGGAGGCCGTATGCGCCGCAATCGGCAACCGGCGGAGAATACTGGACCTCGATTTGAAGCCGCGCGGCCTGATGCGATTTGTAAGAGCAGCCACCAGCTAGAAGCTTTCTCTCAATGCGCCAGCAAATACACGCCAATGCAGACCAGCCCCGCGGAAACCCAGCGGCGGCGGTCCACATTTTCCTTGAGGAAGATTTTGCCGGCGACCGCGTTGGTGACCAGCGTGAGCGAGGCCGAGGCCGGCGCGACAAGGCTCAGGTTCAGGTGATTGAGCGCAAAGAGCAGTGAGAAAAACGCGATTGCGAGAAAGAACACTCCGGCAAAAAAAAGAGGGCAGGTGAGAACGGCGCGAATGGCGCCCGTCAGGCCCGATCGCGCTCGAATCACGTCCAGGTCGCCGATCGACTTCATCGCAGCGGCAGTGAGCACTTCGCCCGCCGTGGATGCGAGCACGATCGCCGCGATCATGGCAGCGGCCGTCCATGGATTTGTCGTTAGGGTGAGCGGCGTGGCTGGAATCGTCATCGCGTCTGTGCCTCCGTCGCGACGGGTTCTTCCAATTGCGGCTCCGCGGTTTCAGGAGACGGGCGCTCGGTGAGGGCTGGGCCTTGCGCAACGAAGCCCACGCCAAGAGTGATGAGAACGATTCCAGCCCAACGCTCGAGCGAGATGGTTTCATGGAGCCAGAATCGTGAGATGAGCGCCACAATGACGTTCCCAAAAGCCGTAGCAGGTAAAACAAAGGTCAGGTCGGCCCACGAAAGCGCTGTCAGATAGCTGGCAAAGAAGCCGATCAGCAGTGCTATGCCCGCAGCGATCCAGGGAGTGAAGACCGCGGCGATGAGCGCGCCGGGATGGGCCAGCGAAATGGCAGGCATTGTGGTCATGCCGCGAGCCAGGCAACTGTCGCCAAGTGGGGCGCAGAGGGAAACCAACCCCAGGATCAGGTATTGGCGCGGCAAGAGTTTGTGTTGAACCATCAGTCCAGTATCTTGCAGTTTCGATGTAGAAGGCCTAAAGAAATCGAGGGCAGACGCATTTGCGCTGCCCTCGACATTGCGACTCGAAAGTCGTTTACGCGCCGGCTCCGGCGGGGGCGGTAGGCGCTGCCTGCTGGCTGCGCGCCACCTTAACCATCTTGTTGCGCTGCGCACGCAACTTAAGAAACGCCTTGGCTTCGACGTACAGACGAGGCAGATCGCGATTCATCATCGCCTTCCACACCACGCGGAAAGCGGCCTTGGGACGGAAGTAGTATTCGTCGTAGAAACGGTGCACCATCTCCATCACGTAATCGGTGGGCAGCCCGGGGTACTCAATGTGCGCCATTTGATGGCCGCCGCCGTCTTCCATCTTTTCGTTGGTGATGAAACCGTTGGCCTTGGCGTACTCGTAGAACTCTGTGCCCGGATAGGCGTGCGCAATGGAGACCTGGATGGTTTCCACGTCGAGGGTCTTGGCGAAGTTGATGGTGTTGCGGATCGACTCTTTCGTCTCGCCGGGCAGCCCAAGGATGAAGTCGCCGTGAATCGTGAGGCCCAGGTCGCGGCAGTCCTTCGCGAAGGCCCGCGCGCGCTCGACGGTTGCGCCCTTTTTGATGTTCTTGAGGATCTGGGGATCGCCGGACTCGAAGCCGACAATCAGCAGCCGGCATCCGGCTTCCTTCATGGCTTTCAACGTGTCGTAGTCAGTGGTGACGCGCGAGGTGCAGCTCCATGTGAGACCCAAAGGCTTCAGCTGTTCGCAAAGCTCGATGGTGCGCACCTTTTGGATGTTAAAGGTGTCGTCATCAAAAAAGAATTCCTTCACCTCGGGGAAGTTCTCTTTCGCCCACTTCATCTCCGCTGCAACATCTTCAGCGGAGCGCTTGCGCCAGGCGTGCCCACTCAGAGTTTGTGGCCACAGGCAGAAGGTGCACTGCGCCGGGCAGCCGCGCGTGGAGTAAAGCGCGATATATGGATGAAGCAGGAAGGGAACGTTGTAGCGCGTAACGTCAAGGTCGCGCTTGTAGGTTTTTGTGGCCCAGGGCATCGCGTCAAGATTCTCGATCTGCGGGCGATCGGGATTATGAACGATCTTTCCATCTTTCTTGTAGCTGATGCCGAGGATCTCGTTGAGCGGCTTGCCCTGCGCGAACTCCACGACGGAGTAGTCGAACTCGCGACGGCAGATGAAGTCGAGCGCGGCGCATTCATTCAGAGCGCGTTCGGGATCCGTAGTGACAGGCGGGCCAACGAAGGCAATGCGAAGGGGCGGATTGGCCGCCTTGATGGCCTCGGCCAGGCGCTGGTCGCCCTCCCATCCGACGGTCGAAGTAAAGAGCACCAGGAACTCGTAATCCTTGCAAATCTTGATCGTTTCCTCGGCGGAGACGTGGTGCGGCGGCGCATCGAGCAGCCTCGAACCCTCAAGCAGACCAGCAGGATAGGTAAGCCAGACCGGGTACCAGTAAGACTCGATCTCGCGAGTCGCCGGCCAGCGCGAACTGGCGCCGCCATCAAAGTTCTCGAACGAAGGGGGGTTGAGGAAGAGCGTTTTCAGGGGCATTGGCATCTCCTTCATTCTACCATTCGGGCTGTTTTGTTAGACGCGTAGGCCCGGAAACAAGAGGCCTTGAAAAAGCATCGGGGCGCGGGCGATTCAGTGCCATTAACCCAAGCGGAATCAATGTCTCAAGCGGTGTTGTGAATACGTTGAACACGCCGTCAGAGGGGTTGCTTCGGGGGTACCCGAGCGCAATTACTTCGCGTGGAGCTCGTCAAGCCAGTCCTGCATGTGGCCCAGGGCGCGCAGTAGGCTTAGCCGTGCCTTGCTCAGGTCGAACCCGGAGTCGAGCGCGTCAACATACTTCTGGCGTTCATCAATGCTCGCCTGTTGCTCAGCGGTGGGCGATAGCTGGGGCGCCGCGCCGGGAGTACCAGTAGTGCCATTGCCCACTTCAAGTTGAGCAACCACGCTCTTCAACTGCTCTTCGGCAATCTGCTGCTTCAGGCTGGCGACTTCCGCCTCGGCATCGAGCTCGCGCAAACTCGCCGTCAGCTGGCTGATCTGAATGTCGTTCTGTTCCTGTGCCTGCTCCGCCTCAACCTTGGCGCGGAGAGCCTCGGCTGCGGAGACTTTTGCCTTTGCGCGAACGGCAAAGTCGAAGAAGGGAACCGAAATCTGGAGACCGAAACTCACGTTGTTAGGCGTGAAGTTTTTGTAGTAGGTGCTGTAATTGTTTAGCTCATTGGAATCGTAGTTATAAACGGCGCCGAATCCGATCGAAGGGCGGCGCCACGCCAGGTCGGCTCCCTTTGACTCCAGCAGCTTGGAAAGCGCTAGGGCATTCGCGGATTGAATGCTGAGAAGAGGCCTCGGCACTTCGTCGGCGGAAACGGCAGGAATCTCGGGAATGCTGGCGTGATCGGGCACAATGGAGCCGATGGGTAGGCCGGTGAGCGTGGCAAGCTGCTTGGCCAACGTCGCGGAACGAGTCTCGAGGTGCAGGCGGCTCAGCTTGAGCTGCGCCGCCGTCAACTTTACTTGCAGCAGGGAGCTAAGTGGATCGACGCCGGCTTCGGTGCGCTGCTCCTCAATGGCGATGAGACTGACAGCATCCCGCTCCTGCTGGCGTACAGCTTCGAGTTCGTGCTGGACCGTGTCCATCTCAATGTAGTCGGAGGAGGCGTCGAGGGCGACCTGCTCCTTTGCATCCTTGAGATTCAAATTGGCGGCCTCCACGCCGGCCCGTGCAGCTTTGGTGTACTGGCGCTGCGAGAAGCTGAGAACCAGCGACTGCATCGTCGCGTTCCCGACAGAAGGCTGGCCGGTTGGGAAGCCGTGAGAGTAGCCGATTTGGGATCCGATGACAAAGTTGGGAATATATGCGTCTTCAGTCTGCCCGAGCGCGGCCTGCGCCTTTTGAAGGTCTGCGTTCGCCAGTTTTACGGCAGTCGAGTTTTCCTGAGACATCTCAACCACGGTGGTGAGCGACACCTGCGCCTGCGCCATGGTTGCCGCGCAGGCGAACGCCAGAGCTGCCACGGCTTGCGCCGCGCACACCAGCGATTTTTGTCGAGACATCAAGAGCGCTTCTCGCATGAATGATTCAAGCTTGGGCCGGATTAAACTCTTTCGCCATCTGCGCCGCAATAGCCAATTCTGACTTGGCGCCCGCGGCGTCGCCGAGCTGCTGCTTCAGGCGCGAGAGCAGAATGTGAGCAATGAATGCCGGTGCATCCTCGGTCGTCGACGAGCTCGACAGATAATTCTCGAGCATCTGCGCGGCAAGCGAAGGATTCCGTTTGGCTGCAATGAGCACGCCCGCGCCGTCATAAAGGGCAAAGCTCGAATTCTTGTCCTTCGCTACCGCAGCGATGCAGCCTTGAATAGCGGAGTCCACATTGGTCCACTGCTGACGCGAGCGGTAGAAGTTGGCCAGTACAGTCCAATAGTCGGCAGGCTCCTTAGCCGCCGCGACCGCCTGACGATATTCGTTCTCGGCCGTCGTGTAGTCCTTCTGGGCCATGGCGATGTCGCCGCGCAACTGCTGAGCTCGCGCGGAGTCGACTTTGTCGAGTTGGGAAGCGATTGCCTGCGCCTTGTCTGTACCGCCACCCGCGATTCCGGGGGCTTGGGCATAGTAATCGCCAAGATCTGACAAAGCGGGGCCATTTTGCGGATTGAGCTTGGCCGCGGTCTGCATTTCTGAAAGCGAGTGCTTCGCGATTCCGTATGCGGAAAGGAAACTCGCGTGGCTCGCCTGCCGGCCCAGAACTCGCCCCAGCCACATGTGATCGTCCGAATTCTGCTCGTCCAGATTCACGGCCTGCTGGCAGTTTGCCGCCGCCTGCGACCATTGCTGAAGGATGAATCGGACACGGCACAGAAGGTTCTGCGCTTCTGCAGCGCCATCGCCCGAGGCCGGTAGCGGCGCGAGCAGAGCAATGGCCTCGTCTGCCTGGCCGGCTTGCAGGTATGTATTGGCCTGCGTCAGTGTTGCGGAGGAGATTTGCGCGTAGCCCGCATTCGCTACCGCTCCCGTGAGGCAAGCTAGTGTGAATGCGATGGCCGACACGGGTGAGCGCATCACCGTTCTTCCTTGATCGGTACGCCCTCCTGCAAGGGCTGCCCGTTGGTTGTTCCGATGGCGACAGTGTCGCCCACTTCGAGCCCGGAAAGAATGGGCACCTGAGTCAGATTTGGGGTTCCGATCGTAATCGGAGCGCGCACCAGCTCGTCGTTCTCGACCTTGAACGCGAAGTATTTCCCGTTCTGCTCATGGAGGGCTTCGCGAGGCATGCTCAAAGTGTCGGGCAAGCTCGAGGTCGTCACGGTCAAAGTGACGTTCGTGTCGGGCAGAAGCCCATCCGGCGGTGCATCGAAATCGATCAGGGCCTCTCCAACGTTGCGTGTCGTATAAGTGACCACATCGGAGGGGAGGCGAGATATGTGCCCGTGCCACTCGACACCCGGCTTGGCATCCCAGCGAATCACAACCGGTTGCCCAACGGCCAGCCTACCCAGGTCAGGCTCGTCAAAATAGCCGCGCACGCGCTCATTGTGAAGATCCGCGATTTCAAGAAGCAGGTTGCCGGCTGCGGAGAATTCCGATGGCGAAGCATCCATGCTGTAGATGGTTCCGGTGATGGGGGCGCGAATTTCAGTCTGCGATTCGACGTGCTGCGCGGCGTTCAGTGCGGCTTTTGCATCGGCCACTGCAGACGTTGCTCGCGCCATGTCCTCTGGCGAGAAACGTTGGCGAGCCCTTTGTTCGGCAGCCGTCAGGCTCGCCTGGGCCGAATCCAGCCGGTTTCGCGCCGCAGCCACCTCGCTTGGCGAGGCCGCGCCTGTCGACGCTAGCTTAATCAGCGCGTCAAGATCGCGCTTGGCTTGTTCCACAGAGAGTTGATCCTGCGCGATCTCCGCGGCCGAAGCTTGCCGTTCGGTCAGCGTGCCGTTGTGCTCTACCGCTATGGAATTTGCCAGAGCATTCCTCAACGCACTCTCCGCGCTTGCCACTTGTGCCCTGGCCGCCACATCGTCCAGGGCGACGAGGAGCTTACCGGCAGGAACAGTGTCGCCTTCCTGCGCGTACACGGCTTTGACCGTAGTAGCAATCGGACTGTAGAACTGATAGTTCGCTACGGGCTCGACACGGCCATTGGTGCTGATGGTGTTGACCAGCATCGCGTGTTCCACGGGCGCCACGCGCACCGGCAGCCGCTCGCGCAAGAAATAGCGCGCCGTGAAAAATACGGCAAGCAGAACGACAACTGCGGCGGCCCAAAGCCACCAACGGCTTATTTGCGATCTTGCTTCAGCCATGCAATTAACCAGAGCTAGTATATAAGACTCAAAAACATCGGATAAGAAACGGCAAAATGAGCCGAACCTTCATCGCGACCCTTCGTTGAGCCTCGTACAATACCGGTATGCCGGCAAAACCGAGATATACCGACCAACACGCCAAGGCCGGGCTGGACTTTGCTTTTCCGGCCATTGAGACCTGGCAGAATCAGTTTCCCGGATACGAGATTCAGATCGACGATCCGGAGCTGACCTCGGTCTGCCCCAAGACCGGCCTGCCCGACTTCGGAGTTCTGACCATCCGCTACATGCCGCGCGATCGCTGTCTGGAATTGAAATCGCTCAAAGAGTATCTGTTCAGTTACCGGAACCTCGGCATCTTTCAGGAAAACATCGTGAACCAGGTCCTGGAAGACGTAGTGAAGGCCTGCAATCCTGTGTGGGTCGTGGTGAAGGGCGAATTCCGTCCACGCGGCGGAATCGGCTCAACCATCGAAGCGCGCTGGCCTCGGCCGCCAGCCTAGGTCAGAAGCGCCGGTTGGGAGATCGCGTTCCTCTGTGATATTCGTGAGTTCTCTGGTGTCTCTGCTTCGCCCTGGAGATTCTTGCCAAACGTGACCCAGCGTGCGCGCTCCAGCATCAGCCCTGCTCTGGGCACAGTTGTGCTGCTTCTCGCGCTCAATCTACTGAACTACATTGACCGCTACATCCTCGCCGGTGAAGTCGCGCCCATCCAACACGAGTTTCACGCGAGCGATCAGCAGATGGGCGCGCTGGGCACTGCGTTCTTCGTCTTCTACATGATTGCCGCGCCACTGACTGGCTGGCTCGGCGACCGCTATCGGCGCAAGCCGATGATCATTACCGGCGCGGTCCTTTGGAGCTTGGCCACGCTTGCTGCGCTCTGGATTCACAGCTACACGACGCTCTACCTGCGCCAGGCACTCGTGGGGATTGGCGAAGCAACATTTGGGATCTTCGCTCCAGCTGTGCTCAGCGACTTTTATCCCGAGCGGGAGCGCAACAGGGTACTTTCAGTGTTTTATGTCGCGATTCCGGTAGGCGCGGCGCTCGGTTACCTCGCCGGGGGACAGATTGGCTCACATTGGGGCTGGCGGGCGCCGTTTTTCGTGTGCGCGCTGCCAGGGTTTCTGGTCGCTGCTCTCTATGGATTGATAGGACGCGAGCCGGAGCGGGGCGCAAGCGATCGCGTCCAGGCGAATTTGAAGCGCGCCACTGTGTTGGGAATTATTCGGAATCCGGCGTTTTTGACGGCGACCTTCGGCCTTGCGATGCTGACGTTTGCCATGGGTGGAATCTCGTGGTGGGTCCCGGAATTTCTGCGGCGCTTCGCGGGTATGTCGATGGGAACGGCAAGCCTCACCGTCGGCGTGACTACGGTGATCGACGGGATTGCCGGAACGCTGGTGGGTGGGTGGATCGCCCAGATGTGGCTGCGCAAGAATCATCGCGCGCTCTATCTTCTTTCAGCCTGGAGCGTGGCGCTGACGCTGCCCTGTGGGGTCATGCTGTTCTTCGGACCGCACAAATGGGCGGTGCCCTCGCTGTTCGCGGCCGAGTTCTTTCTCTTCCTCAACACCGGGCCGCTCAACACGGCGATCGTCAACTCGGTCGCCGCGCCCGTTCGAGCGACGGCCATTTCAATCAACCTGTTTTGCATTCACTTCTTTGGCGACACGTTTTCGCCGCAGGTCATCGGCGCCATCAGCGACCGCACAAACCTCAGCATTGGTTTGGGCGCCACCCTCGTGTTCCTGGTGATCTCGTGCAGCATTCTCTTCGCGGGTGCGCGGTTTGCGCCGTTGCTTGATGGAGGGGAGCAGGTGAGCAAGGTAGCAGGATAGCGCGTCAGCGGAACTACTTTTTTGGCAGTGGCTCCTGATCGCGGGTGTTCATGAATGCGCGGCGGCCGCCCTGCGGGCGAAGGTTCGGATCGCGGACAGGTCCGCGCTCTTCGTCGGCTGAAAAACCGCGGGCGAGAAGGGGATTGGGTTTGAACTTCGGCGGGCCACCGTAGAACTGGCGCGCGTGGCTCAAGACCATGCCCGCGCCGCCATGCATGGGCTGGACGATTCCGCGAATCTCGACGTCGGCTTCGCGATACTTCTTGAGCTCGCCCACTTCGCTGCGATCCTCAGGCAGGCTCACGACTGTGAAGCGGCATTGATCATCGGGTATCTGAGGAGAGCAGACGTCGAGGAAACGCGAGCCATCAGGAAGTTCCACCACATCATAAACATGCACGGAAATACAAATGTCTTTATTGAGCATTTTTGCGGCCTGGTCGAGGGGCACGCAGGGCTTGGGTTTGGCGGCGAATGCCAGCGTTGGCGCACAAAGAACCAGAGCGAAGCACGAGAAGGATTGGCGGATGCGCATTGGCAGGCTCCCGTGAGGACGGAAGAAAGCTTAACGCGGAAGCTGCACGAGCCGATGTGATGGTCGTCGCGACCACTTGGCAATTGGGCAAATAGTCAGGAACTAGAGGCTAGCGGCTGGGAGCTTCAATTTCAGCGTGCGCCGACGAGTTCGCCGGCCTTGGCGCTCTGGCCGTAGTGGCTTTCGACGTAGTGGTCGAGGATCTGCTTGAACTCGGCCACGATCGTGTCGCCGCGGAGAGTGGTCGAAAGCTTGCCGTCGATGTATACAGGCGCGACGGGATCCTCGAACGTGCCGGGCAAACTGATGCCAAGATTGGCGTGCTTGGATTCGCCAGGGCCGTTGACAACGCAGCCCATGACGGCGAGCTTCAGCTCCTCGACGCCGGGATACTTCTTGCGCCATTCGGGCATCTCCGTGCGCAGGTAACTCTGGATCTGCTCGGCGAGCTCCTGGAAGTATGTGCTCGTGGTGCGGCCGCAGCCGGGGCAGCTCGTTACCTGCGGCATGAAGCTGCGAATGGAGAGCGACTGAAGGATCTGCTGCGCAGCCTGGACCTCTTCGGTGCGGTCGCCGTTGGGCTTGGGCGTCAGCGAGACGCGGATCGTATCGCCGATTCCCTGGAGCAGCAGCGGCGCGAGGCCCGCGGTCGAAGCGATCAGGCCCTTCGAGCCCATTCCAGCTTCGGTCAATCCGAGATGCAGCGGATAGTCGCAGCGGGCGGCAAGCTTGGAGTAGACGTCGAGCAGATCGCGCACGCCAGAGACCTTCGCCGACAGGATGATCATGTCGTGGCCGAGGCCGTAGCGCTCGGCGGCAGCGGCAGACTCGAGCGCGCTTGCAATCATCGCCTCAATCATCACGTCGCGCGCGGCAAGCGGCTCGGCGAGCTTGCTGTTCTCGTCCATCATTCGGGTCAGCAAACTCTGGTCAAGAGATCCCCAGTTGACGCCGATGCGGACAGGCTTGTGGTTCTCGACGGCGCACTCGACCATGACGCCGAAGTTCGAATCGTCCTTGCGGCCGATGGAAACGTTGCCGGGATTGATGCGGTACTTGGCGAGGGCGCGCGCAGTGGCTGGATATTTCTTGAGTAGTATGTGGCCGTTGTAATGAAAGTCTCCAATGATCGGGACACGCAGGCCGCGCTTTTCTAGACCCTCGACAATGTGCGGAACGGCTGCCGCGGCGTCTTCATTGTTGACCGTGACGCGAACCAGCTCGGAGCCGGCGAGAGCGAGCGCCGCTACCTGATCGATTGTGCCCTGAACGTCGGCCGTATCGGTGTTGGTCATCGACTGGACGACGACGGGAACTTCCCAGCCGACTCGGACGTTGCCGATGCGGACGGTTGGAGTTTTTCTGCGACCGATCTCTGCCATACCTCCAGTTTACCGAAAAGCAGTTCAAGAACAGTTCACAGTTCGTAGTTCACAGTTCGCAGAGGACGACAAACAGTGAACAGTGGGCAATGGATTTTGGACCGTGAGTGAGAGAGTGAATCATTAAAGGAGCACAAGAGCCAAAGAATGAGGGAGTTAGAGGGTGAAAATGCACATGTTGAATTTGGGGACCTGCGTGCTGATTCCAAGGGAGTTACGGGTCATAAATGCGGCGTAATTCGATGTCATTTTTCGAAGTTTCTGAAATCTGTTTGTTGATTCTAAACAGGTTAAGTGGCGAATATTCGGCGAAACATAGCAAATTTTTCCTTAATTATTTTTCTCCGTGGTCGCGAGATAGTGAACAGGGGACGGAAGAGCAGGGATTAGGGACCGAGGGAATAGGGAATAGAGAAAGCGCGCCGGTCAGGCGTGGACGGCGACGGGTTCGGTTGTGGTGGCGGGAATCTTCTTCAAGAGTGCGGCGATGGGCATGGATTTGCCGAAGAGCCATCCCTGTGCGTAACGGACGCCGCGCATGCGGAGGAACTCGGCCTGCGCTTCCGTCTCGACACCTTCAGCAATGGTCTGGAGGTGGAGCGAGCGGGCCATTTCAATAATGTGAACGACGACCTGGCTGGTTGCGCCGTCGGTGTTGATGGTTTCGACGAAGGCCTTGTCGATTTTGAGCGTGTCGAGCGAGAGAGATTGCAGGCAGGCGAGCGAGGAGTAGCCGGTGCCGAAGTCGTCGATCGAGACGCGGAAGCCACGGCTGCGGAGCGTGGCGATGAGCTGGGCGGTTTGGGAGTCGTGGAGGAAGGCGCGCTCGGTGGCCTCGATGCCGATGTTGTGGGGCATAGCGCCGGTGGCCTGGAGCAACTGATCGAGCTGCGCGAGGGTGCGGCCGGAGCGGAGATCGCCGGCCGACATGTTGATGGCGACTTCGAAGTCGGGATCGATGGCGAGGAATCGAGGCAGATCGTGGGTAACGATTGCGAGAACCTCGGAGGTGATGAGATGGATGAGGCCGCGATCCTCAGCGAGCGGGATGAAGTGGTCGGGGGGAATGTTGGCGAGGGGGCTCTTCCAGCGAATGAGGGCTTCAGCACCGATGACGCGGCGCGAATCGAGCTCAACGATGGGCTGATACTCGACGTAGAATTCCTTGCGCCTGAGGGCGCGGCGGAGGATGGCGGGAAATGAAGTGCTGAGCTGGCAGAGATAGTTGACGGCCCATGCGAGGAGAACTCCGCAGAGCACGCCGATGGGGGTGAAGATGAGGGCGAAGTGGCGGACGTGCTGAAAAGCATAATGCTCGGGGACTGCCGCGACGACGGCGAGATCCCATTTGGCGGAGCGGACGCGGGAGACGAGATAGCCGTGGTCGAGGAGGGTGGCCTCAGTGCCCGCGGCGATGGGATTGAACCAGGCGGGCTGGAAGCTGTTGCCGAGAACGGCGAGGCGGTCGCGATTGGGGGCCGAGGGAACGAAGACGGAAAGCTCGACATCGGAGCCTTCCATGGGAATGTCGGTGGGCAGGTTGGGGTCGACAATGATGGCGAAGCCGCCGGCGGCGAAGACGTCGAGCGGATGCCATTGCTGCGGCGAGAGATTTACGTTGAAGTACTCGGAGACGCCGCGGGAGGAGATGAGGCTCGGCTTGCCGAGAGAGACCGGAGTTGTGACGCCCTGCGAGGTGCAGAGAAGCGTGTTGCCGGAGGTGCGGCCGGCGGCCTGAATGTAGCTGGAACCAAGATCAATCTGGCGGAGGAGATCGATGTCGCTGGGAGAGCAAGGTGTGAATTTTGCGATGTCGATGCGGTGCTTGGCGACGGCAAACTGGTTGGCGGCTTCTTCAACGCGACGAAGAGAGTCGTGCGCATAAGCGAGGCTGAGGGATTTTTGGGCGGCGAGACTTTGGTGCCAGGCGAGGTAGATCGAAGCCAGGATTGGCGCACAGATGGCGGCAAACCCGACGGCGAGCGCAAAAGCGATGCGTGGCCGATGTGGCAATTCGAAACCTCTCCTGGGGCGGCTTTTTAGGGCCCGCTGAAGATGATAACGGATGGAAAACGGGGTCAAACGGACCTATGTGGGGGTGGGGATCACTCTTTTGGTGCAGGAGGAGGGGGTTAGTTGGTGTAGATGCGGACGTAATCCACGAGCATTTGGGAGGGGAAAGGCGTGGTGCTGTCGGGTGGGCCGGGCCAAGAGCCGCCGACGGCCAGGTTGAGGATGATGTAGTTGGCCTGGCCTGAGTCATAGGGCCAGACTGCGCCACTGAAGCTCGCGATACTGGAAGGCGTGTAGGTAATGTAGGGCTGGGTGGGATCGTCGACGTAGTAGGCAACGCTGCCCTTGCTCCAGATCATGCCGTAGGTATGCCAGCCGGAAGCGGTCTGGCCGGAAGGGAAGTTGTATTTGGTGCCGATGTTGCCGCCGGTGAAGCCGGTGCCGTGGATGGAGCCCTCGTTCCAGTCGGGAGTGGCAGGGGCGTTGATGCGCTCGAGCACGTCCATCTCGCCGCATGCGGGCCAATTGACCGTGGCGATGTTGTTACCAAGGAGCCATGCGGCCGGCCAGAATCCCTGGGCCTCCGGCACCTGCGCGCGGAATTCGATGCGGCCGTACCGAAAGCTGAAGAGGCCTTGCGTCTTGAGGCGCGCCGAGGTGTAAACGC
>JBEKRG010000125.1:0-13154 GCA_049518955.1 Occallatibacter sp. | reverse complement strand
GTCCTTGCATACACGGGGTAAATGTGGTGCCTGGTCTCGAAGACGACTTCGCAGCGTCCGGCGGGATCCTGGATGGCTTTGAACCCGGAAGAGGTACCGCATCGCTGATTCCCCCCGGAATCGGAGAAACAGGAGAACTTGTTGGGCACAACGCGGATGTCCCATTTGTCGCTTAGCGGGTCAGTGGATTCAGGCCAGACATATACTGCAGGCGGGGTTAGCGCCGGAATGCATCCGGGGCATTGATGTTCTTCATGCGTTTTGGGGCGTTTTGCCCGCTTGGGAGCGATGAGGACAGTTCGCTGGTTGATCGGGTCAAAGCGTGCTTCACAAAGCGAATGAGGAATGAAAGTCGACATGTCGAAATCACCTCCGAGGTGAGCTATGAGCGTGCAAATGAGACTCGGTTGGGAGTCCCATGTTGGGCTTAACTGGAGATGAAACACCGATCTGATAATACTGTCAATAGCAATAATAGAATATGCAATAATTAATTATGTGATATTTTATTCTTATATTGTATCTATTAAATTCATGCTATGATGCCGATGGAATAAAGACGGGGAAACCATGGAAAAGAAAGCCGATGATGTCTATGTTGTTGCAGCTGCGTATCTTAGCGGCCAAGGTAAAACGCAGGAGGAAATTGCTATTGACCTCGGCATCAGCCAGGCGCTTGTTTCGCGCTTAATCCGTCGCGCCAAGGAGAAACAGTACTTGGAGACCAGATTCGTGAGTGAGAAGGTCAGCGACGAGGATTTGGCCCGCGCAAAGGCAAGACTCCGTAAGGGGCCTCTTCAGCAACTGCTCTCCCAGGTAGGCGTTCTGGCTTCCGGCACTCCCATGCCCACTTTTCACGTATATCCATGTCGCAGCCGGAACAGATCCGAAGCAACGTGGCGGCACCGTATCCAGATGTTTTCGAGCGACTGTGCGGATGATCTCGTGAAGGTTCTCGCCTCTGCATCTGTGATCGGAGTGGCCTGGGGTGAGATGGTGGCAAGCGCCGTAGATGCCATGCAGAGGAAGCAAGCGGACGGTCACGAATCTCCTCATCCCGGCAAGACGATCATTCCTCTTCTGGGAGAACCGCTCGGGCGCAATATCTCGCAGCACTCATCGAGTGTTTTGGCCTCCAAACTCGCAGAGACACTGAATCCGAAGACTGAACCGGGGAGCACTCTGTCGCTGGCTCCTGTTCCGGCACTCATCCCTGCGGACATGACGAAGGCGGAGATCGGCACGATTCGCAAGCTCATACGCCGGATTACAGCCTACCGGGAAATCTATGGCGCCGAGGAAAGAGAATCTGATGGCGAGGAAAAGCCTGTGCCGTGGATTGATCGTGTCGACGCGATCTTGACCAGCATATCCACAGAAGAGCGGCCCCTTGGTTTCGACGACGACCGCTTGATCCGCGCCGCAGGCATCCGCAGGGAGAGGCTGAACGACCTGGTGATCGGCGATTTGTGTGGCATCGTCATTCCGCGGCCCAATCTCGATAGCCAGTCGAAATCCGAGATCGAAAACATCATGGCGCGATGGACTGGGGCTAGAGTCGAGCACCTTGAGGCGTGCGCGACCCGCGCGCAGAAAGGCGCTCCTGGTGTCATCGTACTCGCGATTGGAGCCAACAAAGCCTCGGTGGTTCACGAAGGACTGCGCAGAGGGTTAATTCAGCACCTGTTCATGGATGAGGATTTGGCTGACCGTCTCGGGGAAATCGGTGCGGTGCCTTCTCGCAGCTCCTGATTGTGATCGGCTGATCAAAATATTGCTTTTGGCAAACAAGGTTTCAGGCTCAACCTAGTCCGGCGGGACAACTAACTCGGCGTACACTTCGCAATCCGCGGCAACCCGTGATCGAGAATCCATCTGCACCCCTCGACGGCGAGAACGACACGCTCTTGTTTGAAAAACTGCAGGAGCACGCTTTCGCTCCTTACCCAACCCGGAGCGCAAGGGATGTCCAGATCCAGCTGTCTTGAAGAGCTTGATCGATGATCCCGGCAATGTAACGCTAGACGCTCTCAACGATCTACATATTTTCAAGTGCGCGGAATGTACGCGCCTGCTCATGGAACTGCGGCAAAAGAAGAAGTTGCGCGAAGCATCCGAATAGACGGCGTTTTTGTCGGTTTCAGGATCGATCTCCCCCTTCTACATACCCTTTGCAGGAACGCCATCCGCACGAAACACATCAGCCTACTGAATCGAATTGATCTCGCCTTCAAGCGCCTGCAAGGCGCGAAGTACCTCGTCGAATTCGGGCGGTTCCCGGTTGAACATATCGCGCATAGCTCTGTAGTCCCGCTCCAGTGCCGCTTGCTGGTTCTCCGGCGGAACGAGCCGGAACGAGCCCGGCCGGGCCAGATCGTAGTGCGCCCAGGAAGAATAGTAGAACCGCTCTTTGAACTCGACCACAGCCTGGAGTAAAGCGCGATCAGCCAGGGCCGCGTCTTTGACGGGGCTACCAGCCAGCTTGTAGAGATCGTAGTAGTGGCGCGAGTAACGGGCGGGAATCGTTCCTGGCCGATGAGCCTCCTGATGCAGGATCGTCGCCTTCTCCCAGAAAGTTCGTTCCGCATCGATCGCAACGACAGTGCAATCCGGTTCGGCAAACGCTTTCGGAAACGAGTCGGCCGCGTAGGGACGAATCGTTCTGACGCTAGAAGGAACCCACGAGGCAAGCGGTCCAATCTCCAGCCGGACTTCGGGACGGATGTAGGAGGCGTGGAACGCCGCCGGAAATCGCACGTTCACTGTTTGTGGATCTGATTCGTCGATGCTGGCGGCCAATCCGGCAACCGGTGTGAGGAGTTGGTTCAACTGGTTTAACAGCGTTTCGCGGATGTACTCCGCAGCTTTGGCGTTCATCTCCTGGTTGTAGCGGCTCTGTCTTGTCTTCGACTGGATGGGCTGGTATGGGTCGTTGCCCTTTGCTGTACCGTATCCAAGTAGCCGCCAATCGAGAATCAGGTCGATGTCCTCGGAAAAGCGTTCGATCAACCCGAAGACCTTGGACAGGCTGGTTCCGCCCTTGAAGACCATCTGCCCCTTGAGCGTCGGTTCCGCAAAGAGATGCTTGAGAGTCCAGCAAACCCAGAAGTCCTTTTCGATAATGGCGGGATTCATCCCGAGCCGGCTGGCCGACTCACCGAACAAATCCCGCCTGTCTGTCGCCGATCCGGCCGCAATTCTATCCATGTCGATCTTCTCCGGCGATCTGTTGAATGGCGGAATAGACCCAGCCGGTCACCGTTTTCGTGTCGGCTAGGACTTTGGTGCGCATCGGCTTGGGCAACCACTCCCGGATCTTGGCGATGATCTCCGGGGTAATCTGCTCGGGGCCGAGAGATTTGAGCGCCTGCACAATCAGTCCGCTCTCCTTCAGGTTGGTTCCCGATTCCTTGAGCGCCGTGTGCTCGAAGACCAGTGGCGTGTTGCCGATCTGGTAGACGCGGTCGGGACCGTCTGAGAGATAGACCGCGCGCGCCGGAACCTGGGTTGAAAGCCCGAGAAAATTCAGCGCCGTGGCGCCGCTGGGCTGGATGCGCCAGCGGAACTTCCGCGCCAAGGCTGTGGCAACTTGGTCGAGATCGGGGCTGAGCTGCTGGCCGAGCATCTTGCTGAAGCGCGGATAGTCGTAGATCCCCCGGATGACCCGGCGGATGCTGCCTTTCCGCTCCAGCCGGTGCAGGGCGGAATCGACGGTCGGGCGGCTGGCGAGATCCAGAAAGTCGCGTAGCGAGAACGCCCACCCTCCTCCATATCCACGGATGCGATATACAATCGTATTTTCAATCACTTCAGCCATAATAGACCGCCACTTCTTGCAAGAAAAAATACCACTAATTTCTTGCAATTACAAGAGGCGTATTACAAGTGGTGGTCTCAGAAACAATTCTGCAGAAGTGCGTAGGACCATAATTCCTTTCTTTCTAATCAGATGGCCAAACAGTGGATCGAGCGGCAGGAGAATCGACTCTTGGACCACATGATCTGGCGCGAACCACTCGATACTTGGAGCATGTGAAAAGTCCGTCCGACGAGTGCCGCCATGCCCGGACACATTGAGGCGAAGGCTCCGATTGCCTACTCTTGCCCGCCCTACTCTATGGCTCATCCGACCGTGCTGGGTGGCGCAATCTGGCCTCAACCGGAATGATTGCTCAGATCGCAACATTCCGCCGTTCGACTATTCATCAAGCCGCGGCTCGGCGCCCTGGGGACACGAGGAAAGCAAGGCGCGAATAGCAGCACCGGGGGAAAGACTTCGAAGTATGCATTGGGGCTCTGATCGAATACGAGGCGAAGAAGGGGTATCAACCATGAACTACCGCAAGAAGTGTGACTTGGGACCGGACTTTTATCTTCTTCTGGAACCCAAGGTCTGTCCTCCTCTCCTGCGGTCTAAAACTGCGTAATGGACTATTTCTTTATACACACTTGCAAAATAGTCCACTATGAAATATAGTAGCGATTGTGAAAAAGCAGACTGGAAACAAAGTGATGGAAGAAGTAAGAACAGAATCAGGTGATATAGTCCATCTTGCCCGGCTTGCGCTCGCTGGCCGTCCGCAGGACGTTCAGACGTATATCCGTCGCCTCGCGCGCCGGTATCAGAGCCAGCTTCCCGACCTGGCATCTGAATTGAGCAAGTTGCTGCAAGAATCTCCCACCCGCCAGTCGCCTCTTCGCAGGGAAGTGTCTGCGCCGGTACCGGTCGATCTGGAATCGCGCCTTCAGTTGCTTCGCATCGAAGATGTTCCGACGATCGATGTTGAGCCCATATGGGAGCCTGGTGTGCGCCGATTCCTTGAACAGATCCTATCGGAACGCCGGCAATTCGATGAGCTGACCAAACAAGGGTTGTCACCAACCCGTTCCATCATATTTACGGGCCCGCCCGGAGTTGGGAAGACCCTGGCCGCTCGCTGGATTGCTCGCGAGCTGCACCGCCCTCTCTTGACGCTTGATCTTTCTGCCGTAATGAGCAGCTTTCTCGGACGAACCGGCGCCAATGTCCGCCACGTATTGGACTACGCCAAGAGCGTGGATGGCGTACTGCTGCTCGACGAACTCGATTCCATCGCGAAACGCCGGGATGATGCTACCGACGTGGGCGAGCTCAAACGGCTCGTAACGGTCCTTCTTCAAGAGATCGACGATTGGCCGGCGACCGGACTGCTCATTGCCGCGACCAATCATGCCGGGCTTCTCGACCCTGCGGTGTGGCGGCGCTTCGAAATGCGGGTTGAATTCCCGATGCCGAACGATGGGTCCATTCGCAAAGCCATTGAGAGGTTCCTTGGACAGAACAAAGCTTCTGCGGCTTGGCACGAAGTGCTGGCCGTTACGCTGCGCGGGCTCTCTTTCAGTGACATAGAACGAGAAGTCATGTCCGCCCGACGCTCAGCTGTTACTCGAAGCGCGCCGCTGGAAGACGTTCTGAGCGGCGTCGTGCAAAGCCGGGTAGAGCCTCTGGCCCGGAAGGAACGCGGACAGATTGCAATGTGGCTGACGGAGGCTGGCATTTCACAGCGACAGGTACATGAGTTGACCGGTGTCAGTCGCGACACAATTCGCAAGAATACAAAAGCGGGCAGCGAGGAAATGGCAGAAGAGGAGTAAGCAGATGGCGGAGCACAGCAATTTTCTTATCGGATACGGAGAGCGGCTTGCATCGGATATGGCCGCGCCGCTGGGCGGCGCACCAAAGCAGCATCCTTACACGTTTGCCGAATCCCGCAGGCGACTGACCCCGAAGGTGAAGGCTGCGGTAAGAGAGTTGGAAAGCCTTCCGCGCGTGCTCTGCCCCGGAAACCAGACCGTCGCTCTAGTAACTCTGCACCCTACTTACCTTGCCAAATCCTACTATCCGGCAGAGTTACTCAGGGCCTACGGGCTCGAGACCATCGGCAGTCGTGCCCGCGAGGTGGCGCCAGAAAAGTGGACCAAGAAAAAGCCGCCAACCTCGGCGGTTACCTCCGAGCTTTTCGTCGCAGGAACTCGTCCGCGCTTCCAGCATCTCGCTAACGATATCGGCAGTCTGCGCGAGGCTTCGGCCGGGGCTGGTGATCTGATCAAGATTGAGGACTTCCGGATGCAGCCGACTGCCGAGAAGTTGAAGCCCTTCCGCTCGGACGATGACGAACCGCTGTTGGAGGTCGTTCTCCACGCTCAGCCCGTCGCTGAAGATGCCTTTATCCTCTCCGGCTTCGAGGATTATCTTGAGAGCCTGCACGTCAATGCCGATCTCGCGAAGCGCCGCTTTTTCGCCGAAGGACTCTGCTTCCTCTCGCTCCGCGTGCCGCGCGAGATTGCCCCTGAAGTCGTTAAGTATTCATTCCTCCGTCTGGCGCGGGAGATGCCGCACCTTCGCCAGTTCCGCCCAGTATCGAGGGCCACCCCGGGATTCTCACCCTTCGCTTGCCGGCTGCCGGAGCAGGGACCACTTGACCAGGAGATCCGGGTCGCGGTCTTCGACGGAGGCGTGAGAGCAGATGCCGGACTTGATCAGTGGATTACCCGCAAGAAGACCAAGAACATTGGTGACGCTGTGCCGGAGTTCCAGAATCATGGAACTGCGGTTACTTCGGCGCTGCTCTTCGGGCCGCTTCAGGACGGTGTCACGGCCGACCGCCCCTATGCGCACGTCGATCATTACCGTGTGCTTGATGCGGACACGATGAAGGATGATCAGGAGGAACTGTTTAGTGTCCTCGAACGCATTCAGACCGTGCTCGAGTCGAGACCGAAGTACGATTTCATTAACCTCAGCGTGGGGCCGGACCTCCAGATTGAAGACAATGATGTGCATGCGTGGACCGCGGTTCTGGATCAACTGTTCTCCGATGGATTGACCCTTCCCGCCATCGCCGTTGGAAACTCCGGCGAGCTGGACTGGGACTCGGGAAACGCCAGAATTCAGACTCCAGCCGACTGCGTGAACGCGCTGTCAGTAGGCAGTTGCGATCGCATTGGCCCGGGCTGGAAGCGGGCCAACTATAGCTCGATCGGTCCGGGCCGCAGCCCCGGCATCATGAAGCCCGATGGGCTGGCCTTCGGAGGGTCCAGCCGCGAGCCTTATTGGGTCCTGAATGCGGAAAAACCGGGAGCGGCCATGCCGATCACCGGAACCAGCTTCGCGACGCCCACAGCGCTGCGAACTGCGATTGGAGTACGAGCGCATTTTGGAAAACTGCTCTCACCGCTCGCCATCAAGGCGCTGCTCCTGCACAACTGCGATGACGGCGGACACGACAAGATCGAAGTGGGTTGGGGCCGCATTCCCGCCGATGTCAACGCGATCGTTACCACCGATCAGCACGCGGCGCACATCGTCTACCAGGGAGAACTGCGGCCCGCCAGCTGGGTTCGCATGCAGATTCCGATTCCCAGCGAGCCGATGTCGGGAATGGTGGGGATCAAGGCTACTTTTTGCTTTGCCACTCAGACCGATCCGCAGGACCCGATCAACTACACGCGTAGCGGCCTGGAGGTTCGCTTTCGGCCGCATGACAGAAAGCGCACGGATCCCAATCAGATGCACGCGGACACCAGCAAGTTCTTCCAGGCAAAGGATGTGTTTGTCGATGAGAGCTCGTTGCGAACGGACGCCCATCGGTGGGAAACGACGCTGAACAAGAGCCGCTCCATGCGTGCCTCAGGCCTGCGCAACCCAGTCTTCGACGTGCACTACAACGCGCGCGAAGGCGGACGGAATGCGAAGTTGGCCGACAAGATCCCGTATGCATTGATTATTACCGTTGAATCGAAGTCGACGCGCAATCTCTACAACAAAATCCTGCAAAGGTACCCCACGATTCTTGAGGCACTAGCGCCGGTCGTCGAAATCCCCATCCGTACTTAACCGATCATCTTTTAAAGGAAAACACCATGAGCGACGAGCACAAGCAGCAAGGCGAAGAAGCAAAAGTAATCGAGCTGGCCGAGGAGATCGTGATCCTTGAAGAACTCATCGACCTCGAACAATGGGCGAAGGCCGGCAGGAAGCCACAGCGTGCGAAACGCTATCGAATCAGGATCGACAAAGAATACAAGGTAGTCGAGGTCCATTCGATGACCGGCAGAGAAATACTCGCCCTGGTTGGCAAGACCCCGGAGAAGTACTTGCTCTCCGAAAAGCTCCACGGTGGAGTGGTCGAACCGATCAAACCCGACCAGGTTGTCGAGTTTCACCGTCACGCCATCGAACGTTTTCAAACCCTTGCACTTGACCCAACGGAAGGCTGATCGATCCATGCGGAGACAATTCCAGCTCGGAGAGGACGACTTGGAATGCCTGGCGGCGCGGGGACTCACCTGGGAGGCCATTATCGAAGCCAATTCGAAATGGATCATCGTTCATGAGTACCCCGTGCCGGAAGGCTACAACCATCGAAGCGCAGACGCTGCGCTGCGAATCCCTCCCTCGTATCCCGATGGTGACATCGACATGGTCTATTTCCTCCCCGGACTAGCGCTCACTAACGGCAAGGCAATTCGAGCCTTAACGCCGCTCGTAATTGACGGCAAACAGTATCAGCAGTGGTCGCGTCACCGCACTCCTCAGAATCCCTGGAGAGCGGGCCTCGACAATATCTGCACCCATTTGCTTCAGGTGGACAGTTGGCTGGAAAGAGAACTCAAAGGATGACGGAGACCTCATAGATGCGAATCAAGCTCAGACTCTCTCAGAAGGACCACATCGCGCTCCGGGAGCATCTGTTGCCGGGCGACGGGCTTGAGGCGGTTGCGGTCGCATTGTGCGGGAGGCGCCGGAGCCGGTCCAACCACTGCCTAACCGTCCGTTCCATTGTCCCGATTCCATATGACGAGTGTAAGGAACGCACACCGGACCGCGTCACATGGTCCACGCGGCGGCTTATTCCACTGCTCGAGGAGGCCGGTCGAAGAGACCTTGCAATTCTCAAGATACACAGCCATCCTGGAGGATATCCGCAGTTTTCTTCCGTCGACGATGAATCGGACACCGATCTGTTCAATTCAGTCTTTGGGTGGACCGATAGCGAATTTCCCCACGCCAGCGCCGTGATGCTGCCCGACGGCCGGCTGTTCGGCCGGGCTATTCTTCGCGATGGGTCGTTTCAGCCGCTCGATTCGATCTTGGTTCCGGGAGATGACATTCATTTCTGGACGTCGGAGTATGGAGGAACGGTGCCAGCGTTTGCACAACGCCACGCACAACTATTCGGCTCGGGAACGACGCGACGTTTGCGGGAAATGGCTGTTGCGGTCGTGGGATGTTCGGGAACAGGGAGTCCGGTGATCGAGCAACTCGCGCGCCTGGGAGTTGGGAGGCTTGTGCTCGTCGATCCAGACCATGTTGAAGAGAAGAATCTGAATCGAATCCTAAACGCAAGGCGTGAGGACGCGTACCTCAAGCGCCCTAAGGTGGAGGTCATGGCTCGCGCCGTTGCTTCGATGGGCTTCGCCACCGAGGTTGAGATTATTCAGGAGGATCTTGCCACACCCCGAGCGGTCAAGGCCGTCGCAGAATGCGACGTTGTCTTTGGTTGCATGGATGGAGTGGAAGGCCGGCACCTGCTGAACCGTCTCGCGGCATTTTATCTCTTGCCCTATTTCGATGTGGGCGTGAGGCTCGTCGCCGACGGGCGTGGTGGGATCGACGAGGCTTCGGGCGCCGTACATTACGTGCGCCCGGATGGCACTACACTTCAGGACAGGAAGGTCTACAACGCGGAGCAACTGAAGGCTGCAGGGCTCAAGCGCACGGATCCGAAGGCATATCGTGAACAGGTCAGAATCGGATATATTCGGGGAGTCGAAGAGGATCGCCCCGCCGTCATCAGCATCAATATGCAGATGGCAAGCACCGCAGTGAATGAGTTCCTCGCGCGCCTGCATCCCTACCGATACGACGACAACGGTGATTTTGCGGTTCTGAGGAGGAGCTTTATTCAGGGTACGGAGTATCGTGAATCGGAAGAAGCGCCTTCGGGATCTTTCTCTCGGCAACTCGGGAAGGCCGACGTGCGCCCGCTGCTCTCAATGCCGGAACTTAGCGAGCCTGAGGAAGTATTGTGAAGTGGCTTTCATCACTGTTCACGAAAGTCTGGGGCCTGGTCTCGCTCCCAGCCCGCTGGGTTCGGTCGCGCTGGTTTCAGCCAAAGCCTGAGCCCGTTCGCTTTATTCGTGTCGATGAGATGCCGGATCGGCTCAAATCTTGGACCGTTTACCTGTGCGGCGAGGGAGAGCATCTATGGGCAGCAGCGTTGATATGTCCCTGCGGCTGCGGCGAGGTCATCCAACTCAATCTGTTGCAACAAGCCCGTCCGTGCTGGAATGCTGTTGAGCACCCCGACGGAACGGTGAGCCTGGCGCCATCGGTCTGGCGTCAAAAAGGCTGCGGAAGTCACTTCTTCATTCGGCATGGCCGAGTGGATTGGTGCTAGTGCTTCCGGACTTCCTCCTGGGCCCCGCATTGTGGTTGGGCGTTTCACATTTCCCGAAATATCGAGCGATATACTTGAGCGTAGCTGCTCGACTCTGAGGTCAGCATTACGCCGCAGAGTTTGCTGAGAGTGTGGTGGATTTTGTGCCGTAGCTAGTTCAAAATCAGTAGCAATTGGTCGCAATCCAGCGCTAAAGGAGGGTAGGGAATATGGCCGTAAGCTGTTAACGTGTAGTGACTTATCTCAATAGGTAGCAGCTCGCGAGGGCACTGCCCGCATGGCTGTTAACCGAAGGGTTGTAGGTTCGAGTCCTACCTGAGGAGCCAATAAATCAATAACTTACAGCCTCCCTTCCTCCAGTGCTTGGTCCAACTTGGTCCAATTGAGTTTCGACCTTGACGGTTCTCCTCTTCGGAACCGATTCGTTGATCACTGTCACCTTCCCATCAAGAATGGCGGGTTTCCAGTCGGCGAGGATCTCCATCGTGCGGGAGTTCATCGCGTTGAGGACGCTCGCCTCGATCGTCTGCACATAAACATCGCCCGTCGTCTTGATGCTCGCGTGGCGCAGGGCCCCTTGAGCATCCTTGAGCGTGCCGTGGTGCTGCAGATTGGTTCCCAGCGTTCGTCTCATGACTTGGAACGTTATGAGGCTCTCCGGGATCTCCAACTTCTTGGCGATCGGGCGAATCCGCCCCCGGAGGAAGTTCTTCCCCCAGCGCGGCACCGCCTGTCCTTTCCGCTCTCCGCGCCCGAAGGTTGGGAACATCAGAGCTTCTGGTGACGGATCGGGGCTTATTCTCTGCCAGGCTTCGATAATCGGGCGAACCTGTTCCGGAACGCCGATTGGCGCCCGGCTGGACTGGTTCTTAAGCCGACCGGGGTAAAATCGCCCCTCGAATGCCGTCCCGTGCGGAACCAGCGTCGTTCCCGTCCAGGACTTCCACTGCAGGCCGAGAACCTCGCTTGCACGTGGGCCGCAGAATATACCTACGTACATCAGACACAGATCGTGCAGATCCTGAATGCCGCCCATGAGCTTCAGAATCTGCTCCTGGGTCATCACCGGCTTCTCGACTGGTTTGGTCTGTGGCATGTTCACGTCTTCCGCAGGATCGGTTGCAAGGAATTTCAGCTTTTTCGCCATCTGCAGGATGGATCGAATGTTGATGTAGCAGTGGCGAACCACCGATTGGGAGTATTTCGTTGCGAGCTTGTTGAGCCAGACCTGTATTTCAAAGGCACCCAACTGGTTCAGCGGAATTCGCCCGAAATGCTCCGCCAGGTAATGCTTGATCTCGAAGGTGTTGATTTTCCGGTATGCCGGGCTCCACGTCCCCTCCCGCATCGGCAAATAACGTTCCGCGACAAACCACTGAAAAGTCACGGTTTCGTCGGGAACGATACCGAGCGAGGTTTTGGCCGGAACCCCGGTGTCCTGGAGAATCAGCGCGTGCAGCATCTCCTCTGCCTTCCACTTCGGCGTACCGGCTTTGGGACAGAGCGGGACGTTGCGACGCTTTCCAACCTCCTTTCCTTCCTCGTTTCGCAAGTACACGGTGTACTTGCCGTACCACATCTTTACCTTCCGCCCTCGCGGGTAGACGGTGCCCTTCTGATACTTCATTGCCATGGCTGTTCTCCTGTAGCCCGGCATCTTTCCCTGATCGTGGAGAACAATTCCTTCATACACGATACGGGGACCGATGGGAAGAGGTCTGGCTGTGGAGTTCCGTAATAAAGAGATCCACGTCGGCGATCCGGTAGCGGATCAACTTTCCGAGCCGCACGCCAGCGATTCTGGGCAGGCGCCGCGTAGTGTGGTCCCGAATAAAGCGTTCGGAGACGCCCAACCTCTCGGCGACCTCACGTGCATTCAATAACCGCTCGGAACGTTGCATTCCTTGGACCGGAACTGATGCTGGGGTTGTGAGCGGGCGAGTGAATTCCTCGATATGCAGTTGTGACATGCACTCTTTTCCTCCATCAGAAAGTCCGGTCTCGAAAACCGGCGATTGGCGCATCATGCTGGAGTTCCACAACTCGGTCAAATCCGAGTCGCCTCCTGCTCGTTCTACAGGCCTGACAAATGTCAATTTGTTGCCGGATTTGACCGAGTACCGGTTCTGGATGATCCTCCGACTGCTGACCACAAAGGAGGTCTCTGGATGTTCGAGTCCTGCGAGGAATTGGCGGCCCGGCTTACGGCCACTGGCTATTTCATCGATCCGGTCATGATCAAGGTCGTTTATCTGGCGGCCAGGATGCAGAAACCGCTGCTGCTCGAAGGGCCTGCGGGATCGGGCAAGACCCAACTGGCCGTGTCGGTCGCCAAGGCGGCCGGGACACATATCGAACGGCTGCAATGCTACCGGGGCGTGAGCGAGGATCAGGCCATCGGGCGGTTCGACGAGGGACTGCAACGGCTCTACATGGAGTTCGCGCGAAGCGAGCACGCGGAATGGCAAAGCGTGCAGGCGAGCCTCAAAGGGCGCGACTTCTTCCGGGCAGGGCCGCTGATGCGGGCGCTTGAATGCGAGCGACCATGCGTGCTGCTAATTGACGAATTGGACAAGGTGGACGAGGGTTTCGAGGCCATGTTGCTTGAGATTCTTTCTGCCTGGCAGTTGTCGATCCCCGAGTTCGGCACAGTTGAAGCCAAGAGCATTCCCTTTGTCGTACTGACCAGCAACGAGGAACGCCGGTTGGGCG
>JBEKRG010000124.1:0-13412 GCA_049518955.1 Occallatibacter sp. | reverse complement strand
TCAAACGTGGTTGCCGGCAAAATCTCCAGCGCGGTTTCTAAAACACGGCGAGCCATCGCGGCGTCTCCCTTTTGAGGAATCAGCTCGGCTAGATCGTACGGCGGAAGCTTGTCGAGAAAGAAAAAATCCGCCGCGGGAACAGCATCGCGCAGCAGCTTGATGCGCTCGCGAATAAGCGGCGTGACGACTTCCAGTCTTCCAGGTGTTGGATTAAATCCCGCAGCGAGAAAAAACGGCTCGAGGTCGCGACTGAGCACGTCCACGGGCAACGCGCGGATGTGCTCGGCGTTCAGCCAGACCGCTTTGGCGTCGAATGGATCGTCTTCCGTGAAGTTGATGACCGCGTTGGCTCGATTAACGCCTTCAAGAGTGAACAGGTCACGAATTTCGGCCAAGGATAGGAATTCGCGGTCGTTCTTGGGCGACCAGCCCAGCAGGCAGAGAAAATTGACGAACGCCTGGGACAGAAAACCCGCATCGCGATAAGTGGTAACGCTGACGACCGGGCCATGCTTGCGCTTGGAGAGTTTGGCGCCATCGGGAGCGACGAGCAAAGGCAGATGCGCGGACTGCGGCGCCTCCGCTCCAAGGCCCTCAAAAATGAGCAGGTGCTTGAAGGTATTGGTCAGATGATCCTGACCGCGGATGATATGGCTTATGCGAAGATCGGCATCGTCAACGCACGAGGCGAGGTGATAGGTCGGCATTCCGTCCGAACGAAGAAGCGCGAAATCCTCCACTTCGTCGGTCGGCTTTTGCTGCGCGCCGTAAACAGCGTCCGTGAAGTGCAGTATCCGGCCTTCACCGCGCGGGACACGATAGCGCAGCGCGAACGGCTCGCCTGCGGCGGCGCGACGATCACTCTCTTCATGGGACAATTCGCGCATTCCGGGATTAAAGAGCCACGCGCCCTGTGAGGACGAATGCTCCTCTTCTGCCGAATGCGCCGGGGTGAAATCGCGATAGGCAAGGTTTTTTTCCTGGATATCGAGCGCTGCGGCCCGGTGAAGATCGAGGCGCTCGGATTGCCTGTACTCTTCGTCCCAGTCGAGCCCCAGCCAGCGCAGCCCCTCGAAGATGGATTGCACGCTGGCCTCGGTATTGCGCTCGACGTCAGTATCGTCCAGGCGCAAAACCATCGTGCCGTGATTGTGGCGGGCGTAGAGCCAATTGAAGATAAAGGTGCGGGCGCTGCCCACATGCAGAAAGCCGGTGGGCGAGGGAGCAAATCGAACGCGCGGAGATGGGCCGCGCTGGGAGCCTGAATCGGTCATCGTGACGATTACTTTCTATTCACGATGCTATCGCAAGGCTCCCCGGCGGGGCTGTGTTCAGCGTCTTACTGCTGCGGTGGCAGCGGCGGTTGCGGATACGGCGGCGGATACCCCATCTGTGGCACCGGCACCACCTTCCACTGCGCAAAGGCCAGCACTATAGATCAGAATCAGATTGCCCATCGGGACAATGTTCAGGAGCGAAAGCCAGGGCGAGAAGCCGGCCTTCTTGCAGATGAACCAGAAGGGTACGATGATAATCGCGAGGCAAACCAGAATGATGAGCGGGAGGATCGCCATCATGGCCACGATCATGTGCTGAATGTCGTCGGCGCTGGGCCCCTGTTGCAGCAGAAATGCGAGATTGAACATAGCAACGCTCCAATGTGGAATTGGTTTCGCAGCCAAGGTACAGCTAAACCCATGAATCTGCAACGAAAAGTTTTCGAGATCAGGGCTGTGGCGATGAACTGACTGGCCACTTGGTAAAAGCCAGCGCGTAGAGAACACCGATGTTGACCAAGGGAACAAGGATCAGCAACGAGAAAACTGGCTTGAGGCCGGCCTTCTTGAAGATCACCCAGAAAGGGGGAACGGCTAGCAGAAAAAGGACGAAGTACGGGAATACGTTAAAGAGTAGGGGAACGACGATCGATACGTCGCGGATTGAGAAATTGACGTTGGCGGCGAGCATTGCCTTTTGCAGGTCTTCAGAGTTGGTCGGAATTCTGGTGTGGAATTGGTCCTTGGGCGTCGCCTTCAGGTGACCATTGAGGTCGTTCCCAGCGATGACTGCATCCAGCACTTGTCCGCTTTGTACTTTGTTGAAGAGATCGGAGTAGGCGAATTGAGCGTCATTGCCGACGGCTTTGCTCCTTTCAACCACGCCCCAGAGAAGGACAATGCAAAGGAGCACAAAAAGCCAGAAGCCGATGATAGCGATAAACGAAAACGTCAGCGTCTTTGCGGGTGAGCTCACAGATCCCCTTTCTTTCGAGCCTCAGTCGGACCCCACTACTTTCGTATCTTCGGCAGAGGAGGCTTAGGATGAAGCAATCGCAGCACTGGGTACAAGATAGCTCTCAAGGGACGGCCATCTATCAGTTGGCGATTTGATTAAGTGATGTCCTCGGTGTCGTAGACCGGCGTGATCGTCCGCTTCTTTGGCACGCCGTGCACGGAACTCAGTAAATCTTCGACCACATCCTCGAGCTGGCGCTGGCTCTCGACTACTTCGCTCATGCTCTTCAACTCTTCCGGCTCCTGCACGCGCTCGACCAGCGCCACGGCATGGCACTGCGCCACGTGATCGAGGTTCAGGCCCTCTGGAGTTTTGGCCTTGATGCTCACTTGATCGATCGAAACCCCGAGCAGATCAGCAACTCGCGAGCACATTTCGGCTGCAACGGGCGCTATCTTGGGTGCGGCGAGAACCAGCGTCGTGTCGACGTTGACGATGCCGTAGCCCGCATGCTGCAACTCTTCAAGAGCCAAGTTAAGAAAGATGGCGGAATCTGCGTCTTTCCAGCGGGGATCGCCCGGCGGGAAAAAGCTGCCGATGTCCCCCGCGGCTACGGCGCCGAGCAGCGCGTCGGTAATGGCGTGGAGCAACACGTCGCCGTCGGAGTGGCCGGCCAGGCCCTGGGGATGATCAATCGTCATTCCACCAAGGCGCAGGGGCACACCGGATTTGAATTCGTGCGAGTCGTAGCCAAATCCGATGCGTGTGTCCATCATCTCTGTGCCTGTCTCGAGCCCGTGGCTCTCTGAGGTTCTTCCGGCCGGCGCAGCAGGCGTCTTCCGGTTGTTTGATCGAGGCTTCTCCAGGATCTGCCGTTTATCCCTGGTGCGCTCGCTGCCGCAGATAGAACTCGGCCAGCGCCAGGTCGCCCGGCTGCGTAATCTTCAGATTAACCTGAGAACCATGTACTACGGCTACCGGAATTCCCGCGCGCTCGGCGAGCGAAGCCTCGTCAGTGCCCACAAAGCCGTCGGCATCGGCCTCGGCAAAGGCGCGCTTGAGCAGCCCAAAGCGAAATCCCTGCGGCGTTTGTGCCTGCACCACAAATTCGCGCGGAATGGTTGCCGTCACGAGCGCTCCGTGCGCCGTCCGCTCCACTTGCTTGATGGTGTCAGTAGCAGGCATTCCCACGATGGCCGCGCCGAATTCGGCCACCGCGTCGATGGTGCGCTCGATAGTGGCCGCGTCGATCAGCGGGCGCACCGCGTCGTGGACCAGCACAATATCGTCGGGCTCTGCTGGAAGCGCATCGAGAGCGTGGGCCACCGATTGCTGGCGCTTTTCGCCGCCTTCAACCACGTGAACCTGGCCCGCGAATCCGTACTCGGCAACCTGCGCTTCAACGCGCTCCATCTCCGGCTTGCGGACGGCCACGTACATCGCCGTCACCCGCGGCGCCGCGGCAAATGCGCGCAGCGAGTGTATGAGGATGGGAACGCCGTCCAGCGCCAGAAACTGCTTGGGCTGCGGGTTGGGTTGCGGGCCGGACATCCGCGTGCCCAATCCCGCAGCCGGAAGAATGGCAAAGACCTGCATAACTCGTGGAGTATAGCACCGCGCCAGCTTTCAGCTTTTTGCCGGCTCTGTGTGCATCATCTCGTTTGTCGCGTGGAATCCAAAGCGCTCATAGATCGCCCGTCCGGCTTGCGAACTATGCAGCGTGACCACGCGGATTCCGCGCCGGTGCGCTTCAGCCATTGACCGCTCAACGAGTTCATGCGCCAGCCCGCGCTTTCGGTATTGCGGCTCGACGTAGATGTTGAGCAGATAGCCGCGCAGCTCGCCTTCCGGGTCAAATGGATGCGGCGGCCAGTCGAGAATCAATAGGCCAGCTGATGCCACAGGCCGACCGGTGTCGGTCGCGATCCATCCGTAATATTTGCCTCCGCGGATCATGCGCTCGGTCCAAGGGACGGAGCTGCGCTCCAGCGAATCCAGCAGGGATTCGTCGAGCGGGTGGATCTCTGCGAACATAGCCCGGCGATGCGCAGAGATGAGGGCGGCGTCGGTTGTTTCAGCTGTGCGGATTTCCATATCGAGCCAGTATAAGGGCGCGCAGCAGTGCCTACGTTTGCAATCGATGCCGGAGTTTTGTGCTGTGCGGCACAACCCGGCGCCGTATTATCGTTGCGTGAGTCCCGCGAAACCTCCATCTCTGGCTCTCGACACTTCACTGCTCAAGCCCGGCATGCGGCTGGCCGTAGCGCTCTCGGGCGGCGCGGATTCGGTGGCGCTTTTGCGCATTTTGACGACGCGCAGCGGGGAGTTGGGACTCGTGCTCCACGCCGTTCATCTGCACCACGGATTGCGTGGAGCCGAGGCCGACGCCGATCTGGAATTCTGCCGCGAGCTCGCCGCTAAACTAGGGCTTCCCTTTCACGAGGCGCACGTGGACACCTGTCAGGAAGCGGAAGCGAACCCCAAATCCGGTAAAGCAGCCGAGACTATTGAGGAAGCTGCGCGGAGGCTGCGTTACGCGTGGTTCCGGCAACTTATGGCTTCGGAGAACCTCGAAGCAATTGCGACTGCGCACACCCTCGACGACCAGGCGGAAACAGTTTTGGCCAAATTTCTGCGTGGGGCGTGGACGGAGGGTTTAGCAGGAATCAGTCCAAAACTTGAGGGCCCAGAGGGCCGGATCATTCGTCCACTGCTGGCCGCGACGCACGCTGAGATCGAGGCCTACCTCCGCGAGCTGGGCCAGAATTGGCGCGAGGATACGTCGAATCGGAACCTGACATTCACTCGCAATCGAATCCGCCATGAGCTGCTGCCGCTGCTCGAGGGCTGGAATCCGCGGCTGCGCGAGCACATGGCGCAGATGGCGGCGCTGGCCTGCGACGAAGAAGCGTGGTGGCAGGTGGAGCTTGCCCGGCTGGCGCCGCAGTTGCTGCTTCCCGGTCGTCCGGTGCGCGGAGGCGGCCGTGCTGCCGGCTCAGGCCTCGATTCCGGCCTGGCCATCGAAGTCAACCGGCTGGCCGCGCTTGCGCCGGCGTTGCAACGGAGGCTTATTCGCTACGCCGCGGAAAAGTTCGGCGCGGCGCTCGATTTTTCCGCGACAGAAGCAGTGCGATCGCTTGCGCTAGGCGGCCGCGCCGGCCAAAAGCTGGCTCTGCCGCACGGCCTTCGCGCGGAGAGAACGGCCCGAGAGCTGCGGTTGTCCAATGACCCCAACCCCACACCAAAAGGTGAGAGTGCGGGAGCACCCGCCTACGAATTGGCAATTCCCGGCGAAATCGATGCACCCGCCTTCGGGCTTCGGCTGCGCGTCGACCTTGCAGCATCGAAGGCGCCGAGGGGAACCCCGAATGGCCCCTGTGGCTCGCCTGCAAAGACAGCCACTTTGCGCAATTGGAAGCCCGGCGACCGGGTCAGGCTCCGCCATTCGGGCGGGCTTCGCAAGGTGAAGGAAGTGCTGGAACGCATGCGGGTTACGGGAACCGATCGCGCTCTTTGGCCGGTTCTGGAGATCGACGGCACGATCGCCTGGATGCGGGGTGTGGAGCTGGAGACCCCGCAGGAGCTGCTCATTTCGGCCGATTTTTCATGCGTCGAGGACTCTGAAAAGCCCACGTCATCGACCGCACAAAACCGTTAACGCTCAATATCCTGCCCCTTTTGTACTATGGTTGGCTCTCCAACTTTCGCTGACCCCGGAGTACAATCGGAGTACTGCTACTCAGGCGGCACGGTTTGCGTGTCTCTGAGGGGTGTTTCGTGGTTTTTGCCACTTTGCCGGGCGCGGGGGCGTCTAAGGAAAGGTGGCTTCCGGCCAGGGATTGATCGTGGAGGTCGCGGTGGGTCTTTCTCCTTAACCGCGAAAAGGAGACGTTGGTGAACTCGAGCGTTAAAACCATCATGTTCTGGCTCTTCATCCTCATCTGCCTCGTGCTCTTGTGGGGCGTGGTGGAGAGAAGCACAAACATGGGCAAGGAGCCGGAGTACGCTTACTCCGACCTCTATGACAAGGTGGTCAACAACCAGGTGCTCGACGCCGCCATCCAGGGCGACGAACTGAAGGGCCACTTGAAGGTCTCGCCCAAAGACGAGTTCCATACCACGCTGCCGAGCAACTACGAGGACCTTTTGAAGGCGATGATCGCCTCCAAGGTCAACTTCTCCATCAAGGAGCCGCAGAACAACGTTCTGATTCCCCTGCTCATCAATGCGGGCCCGTTCGTGCTGTTGATTGCCGTGTGGTTCTTCATGCTTCGACAGATGCAGTCAGGCGGCAACAAGGCGCTGTCGTTCGGCAAGAGCCGCGCGCGCCTGCTCTCCATGCAACAGAAGAAGGTCACGTTCAAAGACGTGGCCGGCGTGGATGAGGCCAAGGAAGAGCTGAAGGAGATCATCGAGTACCTTCGCGAGCCGCAGAAATTTCAAAAGCTGGGCGGGCGCATTCCCAAGGGCGTGCTGCTCGTCGGGCCTCCAGGGACCGGCAAGACGCTTTTGGCGCGTGCCGTGGCCGGCGAGGCCAACGTTCCCTTCTTCTCGATTTCAGGCTCCGACTTCGTCGAGATGTTCGTTGGCGTAGGCGCAAGCCGCGTGCGCGACCTGTTTGAGCAGGGCAAGAAGAACGCGCCCTGCATCATCTTCATCGACGAAATCGACGCTGTCGGCCGCCATCGCGGCGCAGGCCTGGGCGGCGGTCACGATGAGCGCGAGCAGACGCTGAACCAGTTGCTCGTCGAAATGGACGGCTTTGAATCGAACGACGGCGTGATCCTGGTGGCGGCCACCAACCGCCCCGACGTGCTCGACCCAGCGCTGCTGCGGCCGGGACGATTCGACAGGCGCGTAGTGGTGGGCCTACCCGACATTCGCGGACGCGAGGAAGTTCTCAAGGTGCACGTCAAGAAGGTTCCCGTGTCGGATGACACGAACCTGAACGTGCTCGCGCGCGGAACGCCGGGCTTCAGCGGCGCCGATCTTGCCAACATGGTGAATGAGGCGGCACTGAACGCGGCGCGTCTGAACCGCAAGCAAGTGACGATGTACGACTTTGAGCTGGCCAAGGACAAGGTGCTGATGGGCGCCGAGCGCAAGTCGATGATCCTAAGCGACGAGGAAAAGCGCGTCACCGCCTATCACGAGGCCGGCCACGCGCTGGTTTCGCTCAAGCGCGACCATTCCGACCCGGTGCACAAGGTCACCATCATTCCCCGCGGCATGGCATTGGGCGTCACGGTTCACTTGCCCGACGATCGGCATAATTACACCCGCGAGTATCTGGAGACAAGGCTGGCTATGCTTTACGGCGGCCGAGTCGCTGAGGAGGTCTTCCTCAACCAGATGTCGACGGGCGCTGGCAACGACATTGAACGTGCTACGGAGCTGGCGCGCGCCATGGTCTGCGAGTACGGAATGAGCCGCCTGGGGCCGCTTACTTTCGGCAAGAAGGAAGAACAAATCTTCCTGGGCCGCGAGATTGCGCAGCACCGCGATTTCAGCGAGGAGACGGCGCGGCAGATCGACCTCGAAGTTCGCCGCCTAATCGACGAAGCCTACCAGGCGGCGCATAACCTGGTTGAAACCAACGCGGACGCGATGCACCGCATCGCCGCCGCGCTGTTGGAGCGGGAGACGATCGACGCCGAAGAGCTGAAGCTGTTGCTTGAGGGCAAGGCGCTGCCTGCGCTGCGGTCAGCGCTGGCCGGAGGGGGAGATTCCGATGGCGGCCAGCCACAGCAGGTTCTCAAGCCGGAAGGCCGCGGAACTGGCACTGGCGGTGGTCTGCCCGAAGGTTCGCCTTCGCCGGCGTAGCCACCTGTGGTGGAGCAGGCGCGGCTTTGCCGCCAAACAGAAGCGATAAAGGGCTGCCCTACTGGGCGGCCCTTTTTGCGCTCTGACAATTGACCACTGCCCGCTGTGCACTGCCCGCTGTATACTTCCTCGCAGACCTCATCGCCGTTCGCTTGCGAATTTAACTTGAGAGTGCGGACGGCTTCGTCGCTTCCCATCAAAATATCCTTAGGAGCATTCCGCATGAACGCCCCCGTTGGCCGTTTCGTTTGCCGTTTCTTGACTTTGCCGATCGCCTTCATGGCCTTCGCGGTCGTCTTCGCGTTCGAGGCCCATGCCGCGCCTGTCTTGATGATCTCGATCGATGGCCTCAAGCCCGAGTACATTACGCAAGCCGACGCGCACGGAATGAAGATTCCCTACCTGCGCACGCTCCTTGCCAAGGGAACCTACGCGGAAGGTGTAGTTGGCATCTGGCCCACCGTCACCTATCCCAGCCACACAACACTAATCACCGGCGTCTGGCCCGTCGAGCACGGCATTTATAACAACCAGACCTTCGATCCCGAGCAAAGTTTCGGTGGCGCGTGGAACTGGTATGCGTCCGAGATTCGCGTTCCCACGCTGTGGCAAGTTGCACATCGCGCCGGTCTGCGCACGGCGAGCGTCGGTTGGCCTGTCAGCGTCGGCGCGACAGACGTCGACTACCTCATCCCGGAATATTGGCGCGGCGCGAGCCCGTCTTCGGCGGCGAATCCCGACGACCAGCTGCTCATGGCAGCGCTGGCGCGGCCGGATACACTCATCCAGCAACTGAAGCCCGCGGCCGGCCCCTATATGAACGGCAACGACACGTCGATCCCCGGCGACGAGATGAAGACCCGATATACTCTCGAGATTCTGCGGCGCTTCAAACCGGCGTTCATGACGCTGCACCTAAGCTCGCTCGACGAAACTCAGCACGCGCACGGGCCATTCAGCCTGGACGCCTGCGCGGATCTAGAAGCGCTTGACGGCATGGTGGCACGCCTCGCGCACCAGTTGTTCACCAACAATCCTAACGCCGTACTGGTCGTCGTCTCCGACCATGGGTTCATGAATATCTCAAACTTCGTTAATCTGGAAATTCCGTTTATTCAGGCAGGGATGGTTCAAGGTTCGGTGAATCCGGCCACCAAATCACCGGTGATCACCTCATGGAAGGCCGAGCCGTGGATGGCCGGAGGGATGGCGGCGATCATGCTTCATGATCCCAATGACCTTGCGACGGAGCAACAGGTGAAGACGATGCTCGACGGCCTTGCCGCGGACCCCGCGAACGGAATCGCGGAGATCTTCGGGCGAGATGCGATCAAGATGCGCGGCGGCTTTCCCGATGCGGCATTTCTCGTGGTTCTAAAGCCCGGCTACTATACCGCGAATGCGCTCACAGGTAGCCTGGTCACGCCGATTCCCGGGCACCGCGGCTCGCACGGATTCTCGCCGGAAGATCCCGAGATGCGCTCGTCATTCTTTGCCGTTGGAAGCGGGATCGCGCACCATCGCGACCTCGGCGTAGTGGATATGCGGCAGATTGCGCCCACCGTGGCCGGAATTCTGCACGTGCACATGCCCACGGCAAAGGCAACGGCGCTTCACGTCGCGCCATAAACGGTGCTGTGCCCATCGCCCGCCGGGCAAGGTTCGACCTCAAGAGCCAAAGCCTTCCTTGGTCTCTCGGTTCCTGCCTTTAGAAGATTTTGTAGCTGATGCCCACGCTTCCGCCGTAGGGGTAGAGTGTGGGATTCACGCGCCACTGCTGATACTCGAAGTCAATGGCGCGCAGCGTGAGCCGGCGTGTCAGCCGGTAGTCCACGCCGCCGCCATAATCGAGCACGAACGTAGTACCGGTGAGAAAACTGCCACTACCCAGGCCGACGAGAAACTTGCCGTACGGCGTTATGCGGTGAAACGTGACAATGGGAATTCGCGGACCGATCAGGTAGGTGTTCTCTCCGTTGCCCGTCGAAGAACCCGGTTGATAGAACTGGTTGTAGCGCAGCCAGTGGCCTTCGGCTTCCATCTGCACCCAGCGGCTGAAATGGACATCCACGTAGGCGCCGGGACCATAGAGCCGGTTGGGACTGGTATACGCGATGCCCAATCCATCGTAATCAGGTTGGAACATCGAGCCCAGCGCGCCGGCAGAAACGCTGAGGGTGTGCGAAGTTGCCGCGGGCACCACCTGAGCCCGCGCGGAAACGATCGCAAACGAGAACGCGATGAACAGCAACGCCAGGGTCGATCTCTTCATAAACACGCGTATCCACTTCCTGTGATTCTTCGGTCGAGCAAACAACGCAGCCCGGACTCAAACTCCGATTCGCCCTTGCACGCCTTTGAAATCGGCGCATCGCACGCGGTCTCGGCGGGATTCATTCTAGCTTACGGCTGCGGGTTCTGCGCCGCGGCGGGTTGCTGAGCCGGAGCCGCACCGCCGGCGGTGTTTTGCAGGTCGGGTGTGGCCGCGGAACCGCTGCCTGACTGCGCCGGCGGAGCCGGTTGCGCATTATCAGGTGCCGCGGCCGGTTGATCGTTCGCGGGCTGTGCGCCGGGCGCTGCCACAGAGGGCGGGGCCGCGGCCGGCTCCACGCTGGCCTCTTCATAGTGCTGCAGCTTGTAGAAGATCGGCGTCACCTCGAACGGCATCTTGTCGCGGGCGTTCATGGGCGCATAGCGCTTGGCGCTCAGCATGTGCACTGAGTCGTCCCAAGGATCGGTCTTCAGCCAGCTTCCCAGAGGCAGTGCGGGCGTCTGCGCCAAATCGTCCCAGTTCAGCTTGGGAGCGTCGTGCTCCAGCGCGGCCATCCACGGCGTGCCATCCGGCCTCATCAGCGAGTCGCCCAGCATCGGCGTATTTAGCGCCTTCAGTACCCTGGCTCGATCCGCCAACTGCTCATAGTAGAGGCCCGCGTTCGCCAGCCGGTCCTTGTACATGGAGTTTTCGAGATACTCCATCCCCCTCTTCGACGCGGATTCGTTGTCCACATCGGAGTGGTTCATGTCGATCTTCTGGAATGTGGCCGTGTCTGGAAATAACAGCCGATCGTTGAATGCGTAGCGAGTGTCAATGTGGTGTCCCATGGCGATATGCGCCAGTTCCATGGCTACCACGGATGCGATCGCTTCTTCGCTCGGCAGGCTGTCGATCAATCCCTTGCTCAACAGGATGGTATTGCCCACGGTCGTAGCTTCCACGGTATCCGTAAGAAGCACGCGCGTGTGAATCTGGTCGGTGAAGGCCAGATTATTGGGCACCACCAGGTTAATCACAATCTGGTCCAGAACCTTGTTCTCATAGCCTCCGGCGTTGAGCGGCGCAACCAAGCCCGCTTCTACCAGGCGGTCGATCACATTGTTCTCGGCCTGGGTAATCCACATCCGCGAAGCCTGCAGCGGACCCACGTCCTGTGAGTCGTCGCTTTTGTCCACGGCCTCGTCGACCTTTACGCTCACATTCTCGCTTTCCCGAGTGGGCAACTTGAGAGAGTAGCCCCAGAAGTGCGTCTGCGCCTTCAGGCCCACTGACTTTTCGGCCTCGGTGCGCTGCGTCTCTTCCACGTATACGGCCACCGGCAGCCAGATTCCGGGCTGCACGTTCATCCGCCAACTGTCGAAGTGGAAGAAATACTTTGAGGCGTCTTCGGTGGTGGGTCCGGTGTACGTGCCGTTGAAGCGAACCACGTTGCCGCCCTCGTCCTCAATCCAGATGCGACCGTAGAACCGGCCTATCCCCTTGACATCGGCCTTGGGGTGCACATCGTAGACCCAGGTGCGCACCGAGCCCAGAAACTCGCGGCGCACAAAACTAAAGACATAATGCTGCTGGTCGAATCCGTTCGGGTCGATGAACATCATTTCCATGAACCCGTTGGGATTGTAGGTAAACTTCTCAAGGCCCAACGCCCTGCTGAGCCCCGTCATTGCGGCTAAGGAACCCTTGAAGAATCCGTGATGGACCTCCGCTTTCGGCTCGTAGGTTTTGTCGAAGAACCCTTTGCTGAAGTCCACCCGGCTGAGCATGTACTGGTCGTCGGTTGGCACTTCGTAGAGCTTCACGTCCGGACGCGTGTCCTGAATGTAGGTTTCCACCAGTGGGGTTCTCAACTGGATGTTCTTGATGAGCACCTTTTCCTGCGCAATGGCCCTTTGTACCAACGCAGCCTGTTCGGGCGTGAGCTGGCGCGCCTGTTCGTACTTTGGCTCTTTCTTGGCGTGCGCGGATGCAACACCCATAGTCAGAATCAGGAAGGTTATGGGGATCTTCCAAAACTTCATTTGTGACTCCTATTGAACTCTTTGCGGCTTTGTTCCCGGCCTGCGAACCTCTCCGGGGGCAGCAGCTGAGTATTGGGCCATTTTCTTCGTTACCTTTGGTAAGGCTACGCCAATTGCGGGCCTGTTTTATGCCAATTGAAAAGTAATGGTAATCTTGGTCGTTACGTCCACAGGCTGGCCATTATTGGTCGCAGGGCGGAACCGGATTTGCTCTGCTACTCGCCTGGCTTCCTCGTCAAGCCCGTGGCCCAGTCCCTGAAGGACTCCGCGGACCACAACCTGTCCGTTGGCCAGGAACGTGACGCTCAGCACCACATCACCTTCGACGCGCAACTGCCGCGCTTCGCTCGTGTAACGCACCGGCGGCTTGGAAAGAACCTCTACCTTGGTGGAGCGAATCACCTGCGTGTTCATCCTCGGCGCCGCGGCTGCCTGCGTCATGCCAGGAATTCCTGCCGAGCCCACCTTACCGTAATTTGAAGTGTTCCCTGAGCCTGTGGCTCCGGGAATTCCGGCAGAGGCTACTTTGCCTAGGTTGCCAGCGCTCGAACCGTACTTGGTGCCATTGCCGAGTCCAGTCGATCCAACCACCCCATGCGGCGCTACTGCCGGTCCATTCATGCCGCCATAGGGGTTGCCGATCGCGGCCACCGTGGCCGGGCGAGTGGCATTGGGATTGGGCGTCGCGCCGAAAGTCTCGCCGAGATGCACCGGCGCGGTGGAAGGCTTAACCATGTTGTTCTGCGCAGGCATCGCGGCCGTGAGAGCAGCCTTGGGCTGCGGCTGCATAACCACCGTCTGTGGCTTGGGCTGCACCACCGGCAAATTCACCTTGGCTTCCATCTGGATCGGCTTCGGCTCAGGCTTCGGCTTTGGCATCTCGATCTGTCGCGGCTGCAATTCCACCTTTGGAGGCTCCGGCGGAGGCGGCAACTCCTGCGGAGGTGGCTGCCTGATCTTTACCGCGGGCGGGGGAGGAGTGTTCGGAACGATCAGTTCCGTCATCTCGTAATGCTGCTGAAGCACGTGTTGCGCCGTCATGCCAATAACGATGGCCG
>JBEKRG010000123.1:0-13438 GCA_049518955.1 Occallatibacter sp. | reverse complement strand
CCGCGGCGATCTTCAATGGCCGCCGCAGAAACACCCTTGCGCCAACCTTGATGGCCGCGAAACCCTTCCGTATCCCTGCCATCCCGTTCTCAAACCCGACAACCTGCCGCGCAAAAAACGCAGCCACGATGAGCGTCAAAACGCTCACGCTGACAAAGAAGTCCATCCAACCCAGTACAGTCACACATCCTCCATACATAAGGTTTTGAAATTGAGGCACATTCGGCCCCGCAACCGGCCTCTCAAACACCGGGGAATTGCCACCGGAAGGCTATCATCCGGATACACCGCTGTCGAGTGATAGCTGTCACGAGGTTTGCTTGCGCTTTTCCCAGCTTGGTTTCGTCCCATTCCGGATCGCAATCACAACGCCGTCCTTGCAACCCAAAATTTCCGCCACCGGCTCACACGGTCGCCTCACAACCGGTCTCATAAATGCCTCTGCTGCATTGTGCGCAATCAGTTGTCAGATGAAAGTTGTCCCTGAGGAGTTGTCTGTTCCCTGTTTCCTGTCTCACTCCACCGGCACATCAATCCGATCGCCCGGCAGCACGTCGCTCAGGCTCGGGTCAGATTCGTCGCGCACCGCCCCTCCCGGCAAGGGATGCAATTTGAACAGCACCAGAACATTCCGGTCCGGATCGTCAAGCGCGCTAAAGCTCGCTACCTGCTCCAGCGAATACCGAGTATGCAGATCCACGAGAGTACTCGGATCGACTGCGTTCCATGAAGCGAACCATCCCGGCTCGTACCGGCTCACCTTGTCGGCCAAATCATCCGTGCTCAGCTCGTCGCAGATCGCTGGCAGCCGCGTAATCAGCGTGATCTCATCGCCGCTGGTCGATACCATCAAGCGCTTTCCGTTGGGATGCGTATCAATATACTGCGTCAACTGCGTCGCCGCGTTCACGAACGTGTATTCCGGATGCGTCGCGTAGCCAATCGTCCTCCATCCGTGAATCCCCGCCGCTGTCGCCGCTACCGCAACAGCAATCCATCCCAGACGCCTCGCCCACCGCGCCTGCTCCGCCAGCGCCCCCGCTCCCATCGCCACCACAATGCAGACAAAGAAAGCCGGCACGGTAAAGTAGCGCGGCTGCGGATGATTCTGCACCGTCATAAACAAAACAAATCCCAGAATTCCCAGAATTGAAGCCCCGAACACTGGATCACGGCCCATTCTCCGGCCCCATCCTGTCCGCCACGAACACGCCGCGCCCACCGCCAGCGCTCCCGCTAGCAACACCAGGCTGTGATCCACCCAAAGTATCCCGTGGAGCGACCACCAGAATGCCGCCAGCGGCCACCAAGACTCCGGCGGCTTCACGTAGGAGTTCGCGGCCAGGAAGAAATATTTGTAATCGCCGATCAACCCCGCCCTCGCGATCAACGCAATCCACGCACCGTATACAATTGCCGCTGTCGACCCCGCCGCCAGCCCGCACTTCCGCGCCACTCTTCGCCGCTCCCACAGCGGCACAGCCATCGCCCACCCTACGGCCGGCGCCAGAAATACCGCGTTCGTCTTGGTCAGCATCGTCAGCGCAAAAAGCAACCCGATCCCAATCGAAGCCGTCGTCGGTCGCTTTATCCGCGGCAGGCGCACCGCCACATTCAACATGGCCAGCGCCAAAGTTGTCTCCAGCGGCTCCAGAATCGCCAATCGATTGAAGCTGTAGAGATACGGGCTGGTCACCGCCAGCGTCACCCCGAGCAGCGCGATCCAGATCGGGGTCCCCGCGGACAGGTCTTCATCCGCAGGCTGAGAATGCGGTCCACTCCTGCGCAGTAGCATGTATGTCAATGCCAGGCTCGCGAAAAAGCAGCCCACCGCAAGCCCTCGCGCCGCCTCCACCGTCACTCCTGTAAAGAAGAAAAGTAGCCACTCCAGAAAGGGCCATACCGGCAGAGTCACGGCCGCATTGAAATCGCCAGCCATGTACCAATGTCCAAACAAATGCGCGCGAATGGCCGCAGCCCCATACCAACCCTCGTCGGTATATTTTGCCCAATCGAAGATCCACGGCGATCCGTTCGGAAAATCCGCCCTTAGGTGCCACGCGTGCAGCGCCGCGAAACTCAGAATCGCGAGCACCCAAGCCGCACTTCCCCACCGCTGCAGCTCTTCCGACCAACCGGTCCTCGTCGCCCGCAACTCCGCCGACCACTCCTGCACCCGAATGGCTTGCCCCAAACGCGTCTCGCCTGGCAGCTGAGCTGGCATTCGTGTTTCCTCAGATTCTTCAAAAACAAAGTTGCTTTTGGAATTCGTCCCGGGTGGAATGTTTGAGTATAACGCGCTGCGATGAGTCCGTTTTCTTAGTCCCTAGTCCGTATTCCCTATCCCCTACCGTTCATGTTTCCCCCCACCTCGCCGATGAGATCAGTGATGGCTTGGAAGTTCACCTTTGCGTCCGAGGCGAGGCAGGATGGGATCCATGCATAGCTCCGTTCCGTTCTCCGTGCAGCCCTCCGCCTCCGGCCTTACGCTCGTGGAACTTGATTCCTCCACTGCCTCTGTTCATGTCGTAGGCGTCAGCACCGCATGGCGCAAGCTCCTCATGCAGGCGGAGATGGCCGCGCCCCATCTCCAGGTTGCCGCCATCGAAGGTGAGCACGGCACCGGCAAACAGACCCTCGCCCGCTATCTCTTCAGCCGCTCGCCCCTCGCCGCCAGCGCCTTTAAGCGCCGCGATGCCCGCGAGTGGCTCGCTACCGACGCCGATCCCTCCACTCTCGCCGGCTTCACCTATCTCGATCGCATCGACCTTCTCGCCCCTCCCGGCCAAGGCCTGCTCCTCGGCGTCCTCAAGAATCTTCAGGATCGCCCGCCTGGCCGCGCGGTCCTGCTCGCATCTTCGCAAACGCCTCTGCGCCAGATGGCCGGTCAGGGACTTCTTCTTCCCGATCTCGCCTTTCGCCTCACCACCATCAGCTTCGCTATCCCTCCGCTGCGCCAGCGCCGCGAAGATATCGCCCCGCTCGCGCAATTCCTCCTCGACCGCATCTGCGCCCGCTATCAGCAGCGCCCCGTCGTCCTCGGACCCGGCTCCCTCGCCCGCCTCCTCCAGCACGCCTGGCCCGGCAACGTCCGCGAGCTCGCCGGCATTCTCGAAAACGCTCTTCTTCAAGCCGACAACGGCGTCATCCGCGCTTCCGATCTCGCCCTTTCCGACGGCCTCGAACCCTCCTCAAGTCCGCAATTCGATGCCGCGTTCGCCGCCAACTCCCTCATCAGTCCCGCATTCAATCCCTGGGCCAACTCCGCACCGGGCTCCGCACCCGCGCTTGAACCGCACTCCACCGCCCGCGTCGCCGACCTCTCCCTCGACGCCGTCATCCGCCAGCATGTTCAGTATGTCCTCGACCTCAACCGGGGCAACAAGCTCCGCACCGCCCGCCAGCTCGCCATCAGCCGCTCCACCCTCTACCGCATCCTCGCCAACGAAAACCTCCTCGCCCACTAAACGCAAAAATCCCCAAGCGTTGGTCGACTTCTTGCTGTCAATCTTCGCTTGGGGACATTTTCGTCCTTATCGTGTCGATTTCGTTCAGGCCCCTGGCCGGATCCGCGCCGCACCTCCGACTACTGCTGCAGCACCACCTGTTGCCCTTCCTTCACGCCGCTCGTAATCTCCGTCACCGACCCGTTTGATAGCCCCACCGTCACTGGAATCTTCCTGAATCCCTCTTTCTGATGGTTGTCGGGAATATCGACGAACGCACTCTGCTTGTTGTCGTAGATTACCGCGTCTTCCGGCACCGTCAGCACGCCCTTATGCTCGTCCAGCATGATCTCCGCGTTGGCCGTCATGTTGGCCTTCAGCTCGCCTCCGGGATTGTTGATCGACACCCGAACCTCGAAGGTCGTCACGTTGTCTTTTTCCACTCCCATCGGCGCAATCTTCGTCACTTTTCCATAAAACATCCGGCCATTGAAGCTCTCTACCTTAATGCGCGCGGGCTGACCCATGTAGACGTGCGCAATGTCTGCCTCGTCTACTTTGCCCTGCACGTAGACTTCGGACGTATCGCCCTCGGTCATCACCAGTGTTGCCGTCGACCCCAGCACCAGGATCGAGCTCACCGCGTCGCCCATTTCAACGTCGCGGGATAAAATCACGCCGTCCATCGGCGCAATAATGGTGGTATAAGACAACTGCTCCTCTAACTGCTTCAAACTGGCCTGGCTCTGCTGCACCTGCGCACGCGCCTGCTTCAGCTTCGCCGTGTCCACGCCGATCTGTGCCTTTGCCGAATCGCGCTTCGTCAGCTCCGCCAGGTAGTCGCGGTTCGCGTCGTCCAGCGCCTGCCGGCTCACGATTCCATCCTTGTTCATTTCGATGTTTCGGTCCAGAGTCGCCTTGTACATCGGCAGGTCCGGTGCCGAGGCCGTAACTTTGTCCTGCTCGATGTTGGCGTCGTAGGTGGTCACATTGGCTTCGGCGCTGGCCAGTTGCGCGCGCGCAGCGTCCACCTGCGCCTCGATCTCCTGCTGATCCAGCTGCGCCAACTCCTGGCCCTTGTGAACCCGGTCATTAATATCCACGTAAAGCTTTTCCACAATTCCGGACGCCTTGCTCTTGACCTCGACCTTCGTGATCGGCTGGATGTCGCCTGTCGCCACCACGGACTTGGCCACGTCGCCGCGCGTTACCTTGGCCAGCCGGTTGGGGTCAATCGGATCACCCTTCGCGATACGCACGACGGCAATGCCCAAAACCAGCACCACCACTGCGCCCAACGTGCCCACCACAATCCACAGTTTCCTGTTTTTACGCGACGCTGCCACACTGTCCTCCCCGAATTTCACCCGAGAGTTGTTTTCGCCCGAGAGATGATTCCGCCAGTGAGCGGTGGCTCTCCCAGCGGTCGCTGCCCGAATAAAACAGGCGTACGATGCCCCATTAAAATCAGCGGGCCATGCCTGAATAAGATTTGCCCAAAAGATTAAGACGGTGACTGCTCACCGTTGTAACCCGCTGGTCTGTACTACGCAAGGCAATGCATCACGGTTCCACAGTGACATGAATCACCCAAAACCGGGGCCAGTGGAGCTGCTCGAGGGCTAAGATGTCGTTCCCCGGACGCGGCCATTCCCTTTCGCGGGAACTACGCCGCTTTCTTCGTCGTATTCTTCATAGTTAAAGGATAAGCAAACGCGGCTTCGCGCCGTCCAACCGTCATGCGCAGCTTTTCTGACACTCTCGGGCAGGTCTTCCGCGCAATCATGGCCAACAAGCTGCGCAGTTTTCTCACCATGTTCGGAATCGCATGGGGCGTCGGCTCGCTGCTCGTTCTTGTCGGGCTAGGCGAAGGCTTCCGCGAAGGCCAGCGGAAGCAGCTATCACAATTCGGTCATGACGTCGTCATGGTCTTGAACGGCACCATCCCCGCATTGCCCAACCAGCATACCGGCATGCGCCCTTATGAGCTTACCTTGCGCGACGAGGACGCCATTGGCCGCTTGCCCGAGGTCAAAAACGTCACCGCCGAGCTTGCCCGCTCCGATCTCTATGAAGTTAGTCAATGGAGCAACACCTCCGCTCATCTAGGTGGAAATCAGCCCAGCTACACGGTTGTCCGTTTTCTTCCCATCGCCGCCGGCCGTTTTATCGATGATCAGGACGTCCTTCAGGCGCGCCGCGTGGTCTTTATCGCGCAAAAATCCGCGCAGATTCTCTTTCAGGGCCATGCCATGATCGGCCAGCCCATTACCATTAATGGGATCGAGTTCACCGTCATCGGCGTCGGCGAGAAGGTCGGCCGCGGCAACAACACCTACGACGACGAAAAAATGTATATCCCCATCACCACCATGGCGGAGTATTTCCCTCTAAAGGGCGACAATATTCCCCAGGACGCGGTCAACTCCATCCAATACAACCCCACCAAGAAAAACGACAACACCGCGGCGGATATCGCTGTGCACCGCGTCATCGGCCAGAATCACGGCTTCGATCCATCGCTCTCTGAAGCTTTCAACGAGTTCGACACCATCACGGAGTCGAACACGATCGGGGTCATCTTCACCGCCATGGACGTTTTTCTGGGCGGCGTCGGCGTCGTCACTCTCGCCCTCGGCGCCGTGGGCATCATCAATATCATGCTGGTCTCGGTCAGCGAGCGCACCCGGGAAATTGGCGTCATGAAGGCCGTCGGCGCAACCAAGCGCAGCATCATGGCGCAGTTTTTCTGGGAAGGCCTCCTGCTCACCGCCATTAGCGGACTCATCGGTGTCGCCGCGTCCTGGGCGTTAATGCGCCTCATGCAGGTCGTCCTCACTGACAAAATCCCGGGTTTCGATCCGCCGCGGATCGTGCCCTGGTCCGCCGCCATGGCTCTTGGCACACTCATCCTCTGTGGCATCGCGGCTGGACTCTACCCTGCCGGCAAGGCCGCAGCCCTTGACCCCATCGAAGCCTTGCGCAAGGAGTAAACCATGCTGAAAGATATTCTCGGTCAGGCTTGGGAAGCGATGCTCTTCAACCGCCGCCGCACCGCAATTACCACCATCGGCATGGCCTGGGGCATCGCCACCGTCGTGCTGCTCCTCGCCTACGGCAACGGTTTCTCTCACGCCTTTGAAGTCATTTTTGCCCAGTGGGGCACAAACACCATCGGGTTTTTCCCCGGCAAAACCAGCCAGCAGGCCGGCGGGGATAAAGCCGGAGTCCAGGTCCGTCTCACCCAGGACGATGTCGACCGCGTCATCGCGGCCCTCCCGGAAATCACCCACATCTCGCCCACCGAGTATCACGAAACCGCCGTGGAGAATGATCTCCACACCTACACCTGGACCGTCGTCGGCTCTCGCCCCTCCTACGCCGACATCATCAAGCTCACTCCCGATCAGGGCCGCTTCTTCAATGCCGCGGAGGATGATCAGCGCGCCCACGTCTGCGTCCTCGGCTCTGAAGCCAAAACCAAGCTCTTCTCCGGCGTCTGGGCGGTGGGTCAATCCATTCGCCTCAACGGCGTCAGCTATACCGTCGTCGGCGTCCTCCAGCCCAAGATGGAGGAAACCAACGACGACATCAACACCACCGTCTACATTCCGTTCAACACCATGAGCGATCTCAAAGACACCACTTACATTGACGGTGTCTGGATCGGGTATGTCGGCGACTATCAGAAGATCGAGAAGACCATTCGTGAGACCCTCGCTGCGGCTCATCACTTCCGACCCACCGATAAAGACGCCGTTCACGTCGCCAATCTTCGCACCCAGCTTCACCAGTTCGAGATTCTTTCCATGGCCCTCCAGGTCCTTCTCTCCATGGTGGGCGCGCTCACTCTCGGCATCGCCGGCATCGGCCTTATGAACATCATGCTCGTCTCCGTACAGCAGCGCACGCGAGAAATCGGCGTCGAAAAAGCTCTCGGCGCTCGCAGGCGCCACATCCTCGTTCAATTCCTGGCTGAAGCCCTCGCCATCACCGGCGTCGGTGGCGTGGGTGGCATCGCCCTCGCCTATTTGGTTTCCATCGCGGTCGGTCGCATCACCTTCTATAGCGCCATCGCCAAGCACGCCGACGCCGCCGACATCCGCCTCATCATCTCGCCGGCCTCTCTCATCGTCGCGACGGTTATCCTTGTCATCACCGGCCTCGTCAGCGGCATGATCCCCGCAATCCGCGCGGCCAACCTCGACCCCATCGAGGCTCTCCGTTACGAGTAACCGTTCCTACCCGGTGCCTGGCGCGCCGTTGTGCCGGGCCTCCGGGCACTAAAGTTACCCGATTCTGCAACCTTGGCTCGAAAATCTCGTCTACCATCTCGGCAGTCCCGAGACGGTCCAGATGTCGTGACCGAGGTTGACCCCAGGTGTCCCTTGAACTGAGTTTCTGGTAGAGTTGCACCGTCGGGCCAACTCCTGACCTCGTGCTCCTCGGCCGGCTGGGTGTCCGGCCAGACGTGGGTCGAGGGCCGCCATGGTTTCTCGCAACAGGAGGACTCATGATACGCAATTCTTTGTCTTTCCTTTTCGCCTCCACATTATTGACTCTGTTGCTGGCGGGGTGCGGCGGCTCTAATTCGACCGGCCTTTGCTCCTGCCCGGCCCCCCCACGTGGAGCCGTCTCGCTCTCCATGACCGACGATCCGCCGGCCGGCGTCTCGGTTCTTTTCTTCCAGGTCAGCCTGACGAATGCTACACTCACGCCCACAACAGGCTCCCCGGTTTCACTCCTCAGCAACAGCACTCCCATTCAGATCGACGTGACGCAACTGCAGTCTCTTTCCGCGTTTCTCAACACGGCAAATGTGATCACGGGAACCTTCAGCGGCCTGAGTCTGACCTTCGCCAACCCGCAACTGGTGATCTACAACCAGTCCGATGCGTCGCTCGGGAGCTCATGCGCGGTCGGCACAATCTGCACGCTCACGCCCACCTTCGACAACTCCTCGTCGCTCACCTTCTCGTCGTCGCCCTTCCCTGTCACGGTCAGCACCACCTCGCCCCTCGCATTCCTGATCGATTTCCATCTCAACACAGTCATTCAACCCGATCTCTCGGTGAATCTGTCCGCAACGAATGGCGTCACCGTCTCCGAGCTTCCCGCTGCGCCGATGCCGGCCCAATTCGGTTTCGTCACCGGCACGGTCACTGAAGTGGTCCCGAGTAACGGCGAAATCGAGCTCGCACTGCCGTGGGGCGGACTCTTTGTCGAAGCCACCAGCAGCACGACGTTCAACAACTTTCCTTCGACCGCCTGCGCTACGCCGAGCATTCAGTGCGTAGCTCAGGGCCAGATTGTCCAGGTTCAGATATCGAGCAACGTCGCCGACGGCCTGCCCACCGTGAGCCAGGTGAACTATGTGCAGCAAGCCGGCACACAAACGGTCGAGGGAACCATCGTTGCCATTCCCCCGCTCCCGCTGCCCGTCGGCGAAACCCTTCTCCGGGTCATCCTGCACCAGAATCCCACCGCCAGCACAAGCTTGCCCTTGGGCGGTATTGCCTCGGTTTCGGTCTGGTCGCCGGGATCGGGCTCAAATACACCGACCACTTTCTCCATCGACAACGACGGATTCACCATTCCCTCGGGCTATACGTTTGCCACTTCCAACGATCTGACCGTCGGCCAGACCATTCAGGTCACCGTCACGCCAGGCTCAGTGACCAGCACTGGCGCTGGGCCCGCTTCGGGCGTATGGGGACCTCCGGCATCGGTCTCATTCACCGCGTCGGCCATCGAGTTGGAGCCAAGTCAAGTCACCGGAACCATCACCGCAGTCGATTCCGGCACAACGAGCTTCACCCTCGGCGCCGCCGGAGCCCCGTTCTTCGCTCCGTGGCCCTTGCCCAACGCCACGGGATTTTCTTTCAATGTGCTCACCACCAGCCAAACTTCTTACACCGGCTTCAACCCCGACAGCTTTGGCGGCCTCGCAACCAATGACTTTGTCTCCGTCAATGGCTGGCTATTCGCGCCCACAACCGGAACCACGCCAAACATCGTTGCGCAATCGGTGCTCATGCGCCCCGGCCCCACGATCTAGCGCTCGTTCCATCAACTGCGCTTCGAATCGGCACGGCTTCGCTGCTGAATAAGCACGAAGCCGTGCCTGTGTTCGCCAGCGTTGAAGATCGGGCGGGTTTCAGCGCGGCGGCCTTTCCAAGCTGATGCTCCCTCGTTCCCTTGGCCCCTCGCTCCCTTGCACACTGCCGAACGCGCTACCCTAATTGTGTACGCCATGCCTCCGCCCACTGACCTCAATCGCGAATCCGTCAAAATCTCCGCCGGTCCACGTCTGCGCATCGCCATGATCCTCGCCGTCGTCGCCGACGTCCTCCAGATTGCCGTCTTCCCCTGGGTCATCGAGGGCGCCGAGTCTCCCGTCGACGACATCCTCGACTTCTGCGTCGGCGGCCTGCTCACCTACCTTCTCGGCTGGCATTGGGAGTTCCTTCCCTCCTTCGCCGCCAAACTCATCCCTGGTGTCGACCTCGTCCCTCTCTGGACACTCGCCGTCGCCAATGTCTATCGCAAATCGCGCGCGCAGGTCTCCGTCAGCGGCGCCGCTCAGAATCAGCCCCCCGTCTGAAGCAAAAAAAACGCCGGCGATCCTGTCTGTCAGGTCCGCCGGCGTTCGCACACTTGCAGGTTTCGCGATCCGTAATCATCCTCATCTTTGATTGCTCAGAGGATGAATTCATGTGCCATTGCGCACATGTCACTTGATACGCGAAGCGGAACCGCAAGGTTCCGATTCTCTCACTGAACCACTTCGGCCCACGAACAGATGATCACTGAGCCGGCGTCACGGCCACAATACCGCAGTTCACCGAATTCACGTTCTGCACGACCTGTCCCATGTTAAACGGGTTTAAGGTAACGTAGCTCCCAGCTGCAAGGGGAGGGTTGTTCGGCGTCAGCGTGGCTTGATTCTGCGCCAGAACCGTTTGATTCGCATCGTACTGGTCGCACTCCAGCACCGCCGACGCCATAGCAACAGTTGACCCATTCGTCCATTTCCCGTTCTGGACCTGGACATATCCATTGGCCGGCGCTTCCTGGCTGCTCCACTGCTGCTGCTGCACAAGTGCCGCATTCGGTCCACCCGGCCCCGGGCCTCCCGGCTGCGCGGGCGTTGCCGGCCCCGGTGGCGCACCTCCCGGCGGCGTCGTGGGTTGCGTCTGCGTCGCCGGCGTTGGCGTTGGCGTCGGCGGCGGTTTGTGGTAGTAGTACCATCCGCCTGCCGCGGCCGCGACAGCGATCGCCAGCCACAGCATGTTGTTCTTCTTCGCCCCATCCGCCGCAGGCACCACCACCGGAATCGGAGCTTGCCCCGGAACCACATAAGGCGTGGATAAAGGCGGCGCCCCGTAGCCCTGCGGTGGAGGCGCCGCATAGCCTTGCGGAGGCGGAGGAGGCGCTGCATAAACCGGTGGTGGAGGCGCCATCGGAACAGGTGCTGCCGCCACGGGCGCAGCCGCCACCGCTGGAGCCGCCGCTCCTGCCGTCACATCGTTTCCGCACTTCGGGCAGAAATGCTCATTTTCTTCCACATGTGCGCCACACTTGCTGCAGAATGCTGCCATACTCTCTCTCCCTCGAATGTCGTTCCCTGTTTCTATTCCCTATTCCTTGCCGTGCGTACACGGTTCACTTCTTCACTCATTCACTCGTTCCCTTTTCCTTAGTCCCCAACCTCTCGTCTCTGCTTTTGCCACTTCTGCACGTTCACTCCCATCGCCAGCAGCCACAGCATCAACAGTCCCTCCGCTGCCACGCCCAGCGCTTCTATTCCGATCGCCGCGTGTTTCGCGACCGCAGGAATAAGGAACATCAGCCACCCTAATCCCGCCAGCAACATCAGTGCGCCGAGAATGTGCGGCAGGAACCTCGATCCAACAATCAGATACCCAATCAGCAAGCAATACGGACCGAAGAAAAATAGCATGTTCACGTGGTGCGTCAGGATATTCAAAGCACCCAGCATCCCAACGACGCAACCTGCCAGGCTTACCAGCGCCGCCACAAGTGAAACATTCCTGTTTACCGGCTTGAACAGATCATAGAAAAGCAGTGTCACGACTGCATAGAGTGAATACCCCAGTACATTGCCTGTTTTCCCTACAACCTCCGGTACGTGCGGTTGAATGATCGCCGTGCCGATTGAAGTCACAAAGTAGGCAAGGTAGACCGCGCCGGTAAGCCTCGCCAACGGACTTCGCTCCGCCTCCTTCGTCCGCCTCGCCATCACACTCTGTTCCGCACCGCTGCTGTCTCACGCGCTTTGCGCCGCTAACTCCGGCGTCTCGCCTGCATCACTGCGCCGGAGTCACGGCCACAATGCCGCATTGCACCTTCGCCATGGCCTGCTGGATCGCTCCCATGGGAAACGGCGGGAAACTCGACGTTGCTCCCGGAGCTGTTGGCCCGTTTAACACCATCGTCGTTTGAAATATTACCGTTCCCGTTGACGCGTATTGCACGCACATGAGCGTCGCCGACTGGATCACCACATTCGAACCATTTTTCCACTGCGCGTTCTCTACCTCAACATTCCCGTTCTGAGGCACCCAGCGGCCGGAGAATCCCTGCTGCTGCACCAGCGCTGCATTGTTTCCGCCGCCGCCCGGAGCACCACCAGGTTGTTGACCTGGCCCGCCTGCCGGCGGTTGTCCCGGCCCGCCTCCTGGCTGCTGTCCCGGCGCACCTCCCGGCTGTTGTGCTGGCTGCGGTCCCGGCCCGCCTCCCGGCTGCTGAGCCGGCTGCTGTGCCGGCTGTTCTCCCGGCGCACCTCCCGGCTGTGGTGCCGGCTGAGTGCCTGGCTGTTGTCCGGGAGCTATTGCCGGCGGCGTCACACTCTGCGGCGTGTGTTTGTAGTAGTACCAGCCACCCGCCGCCAGAGCCACGATGATCACCAGCCATAACATTCCGCTCTTGTGCGCCGGAGCCGGTGGCGGCATCGCCACTGACATCGGCAACTGTCCTGGAGCCACAAAGGGCATGGGAACATGCGCTGGATAACCGGGAGGAGGCGGCACCGGCGCCGGCGGCTGCGCCACCGGAGCGGCTGCTGCTCCTGTCACATCGTTTCCGCACTTCACGCAGAAGCGTTCATTGCCTTCCAACTGCGCGCCGCACTTGCTGCAGAATGTCGCCATTCGCTTACTCTCCTGACCGTCGTTCCCTGATCCCTGTCTTTACGCCACTGGCGCTACTGCCACCGGCCCTGGCGGCATGGGCGGTCTTACCGTTCCCAGCCCTAGTGTCGCCTCTACGTGTTGCAGCGTATGTTCGAGTTGCGCCTTCTGCATGTCTCTCACCTGGTGCAGGCCCTGCTGGATCATGGTGAACAATACGTACCACGAGATCACGGAAAGAACACCCATGCCGACATACGACATCACGAGGTTGCTGCTTCCCGCTGCCAGCGGAGAGTCCCAAATCGAATGCAATACCACGGGGATGATGAATGCCCGAAGGAATCGGCCATCGATCAGCATGCTAAAGTTCGCCGGCCTGTCACCCTTCACCCGCCAGAACGCGCCTGCCGCGATCCCCGTCCACACAATGTGTCCGAACGGCGAAAGGATTGCGCGCACGTTCAACTCCATGAGCGTGGCCTTCATCACCGGCATCAGGATGATTCCCCATCCCACTGAGGCGCCTTGGGGAAGTCCAGCGAAGATTTGGTCGAGCCCGCCACTTTGAACGAACTTGACCAATCCCGGAGCAAACGCGTCCATTCCGTAGCCCAGCGTCTCAGAGCACGCAAAAGCTGCGCCCACCGTCGCCCCGAACAGGATTCCGTTCAGTTGGTAGGGATACCGCGCTCCCCGAGCGCCCCACGTTACCAGGATCACCGCCAGCAGCTTCGAGCTTTCTTCCAGGATGCCTGCTTGGTAGAATGCGCCGGCACTGAAGAGCGGAGTAATGTAGCCAAGCGTAATCAGCACCACTGCGATTCCGCCGCCGACAAC
>JBEKRG010000122.1:0-13509 GCA_049518955.1 Occallatibacter sp. | reverse complement strand
GACCCAAGGGGAGCGGAGGCGGCGGCAAGATAGCTTAGAAATTAAGATCCCTGGCGTCCTGGCAGAAAGTGCGTGCGATACTGACCAGACAAGCGACAAAAACGACGCGTACGACCAGGTACCTACGGTCCTAAGGGATCCTCGTCGTGCCCGTTCGTCGAGGCAGAAAGTCGTAATCAATCCGCCGAGGAGGTGATGTTATGGGTACTCCAGGATTTCCGGCTTCGGGGCCGGGCGCGGGCATTACTTCCCAGATCGAAATGAATCGGGCCACGCCGATGGTATTTCGCAATAGCCGGTTGGGCATTGGAATGATTTATGTCATGAGTGTCGTCATGGCTTTCCTTGCGATCTGCATGGCGATCATGGTGATGTCGGTTCTTTCTTCGGGCGGCGGTTTCACGAACGTCTTCTGGTGGGGTGTCGGCGCATTAGGGTTCGGTTATGGTTGCCCGCTATGGTGGATCCGGGCCCGCGGTATGACAGGTTATAGTGTCACATTGGATGGCAGGGGAGCGAACTTCAACCTGGGCACAAAGAAGAAACCCTCGGGCGTGTTTTTTGCCTGGGATGAGATCGCCGCGATCACGCGCAAACGCGTGGGCAACTCGCAACAATACTCCGTGCAAGCCAAAGACGGCAGAGAGGCCAGATTCGGGTCATACACGTTTCTTAGCCCCGGAAAAGTTGCTAGCCTGATTGCCGAGCGGACGGGTCTTGCTATACAAAAGGCCTGATCGTCGCGCGTTTCACTCCGGAACACAATGCAAATTGCTCTGCTGATTTTCTGCTTGCTCACCATGGCCGGCTCTTTCAGGGCCTGGCGGAAGAGTCCGCTCTATTCCATCAAGACCACGTTGAAGCTGGTGGGCGGAATTCTGCTGATCGTCGCGGTGATTGCGGGTTCGATCATTGCGATCACGGACAGCTCTCTGAGCCGATCGCCGGTTGCGGAGGTAATCGCCAGTCTCGTGGCAGTGATCGCGGTGGGCTGCGGAGCCAGCGTCTTTATCGTCCGCATCACCGACTCGCATGTTGCCGCGCTGCCTCCTACGGCCAGGCTTGTCAGCTTTAATCGACACAAGATCTACCGATGGATCTGGCTTCTCGTGGCCTTCCTGCTGATCAACGCAGTTGCAGCCCTGGTGCTTCCAACTAGCTGGCAATGGCTGCCCGTGGGCCTGGGCGGATTTGTGCTGGTCGCTTGCGGCCCCACGCTTTCGATCGCCTATATGATGGCGAGGCGAAACGACCGCGGCATGTCGGCGGTGATCGCCAATCCCTGGGTGCACTGGCAATACGCGCAGGAGAAATGGGCGCAATGGGCCGATAATCAACGCGAGTGGGAAATAGCCCGGGAGGGCCCGTGGAGCTGGAAGGGCGTTTCGGTCTTTGTCTTGGTGTGCGTTGGGCTTTTTGCGCTTGGCACTCTTTTTACGGGCGCAAGCCTCGAAGAAAACATGATCATCCTGGGCGCCTTGTCGGGTTCTGTCATCTTGCTCGTGCCGGTGGCGTACTGGTTCAAGCGCACCAACTTTGACCGGCGCTATCGGCGACTGCTTGCGGCAGCACCAGAATCGTGGTTCGGTGAAGAGGGCGTGTTCTGCAACGGAACATACATGCCCTGGATTCTCTCCGGAAAGTACCTGCTGAAGGCCACTGCCGCGATGGATCAACCGGCCCGGCTGATCTTGATTTTTGAATCGTTCAACGGAAGCTCGTCAAACCAGATCACCCAGCGGATTCCGATTCCCGATGGCCATCTTACCGACCTGCCGATGCTGCAGCAAAAGCTAAGTGCTCATTGCCGCACTGCCTCGGTTCATCTAGGTTCGACCTAGGGTCTGTCCATACTACTGAGGCAAGCCGCATTGCAGATCCGCTAGACCGCGCGTCCAGCTGCTGCGCCCGACGCCCAGGCCCACTGGAAGTTGAATCCGCCCAGGTGGCCCGTGACGTCTACAACCTCTCCGATGAAGTAGAGGCCGGGCAGGCTGCGGCACTCCATGGTTTGTGCTGAAAGCGCGCTCGTGCTCACGCCGCCCGCCGTCACTTCGGCTTTTTCATATCCTTCCGTTCCGCTCGGCTTCAATGCAAAGGAATGCAGGCTGCGCTCCAACTCATCGAGCGCGTGATTCGTCCAGCTCTGCGGCGCGGCGACCTCAATCAACCGGTCAGCCAATCGAGCCGGCAAGTGTGCGCGCAGCGCGGCCTTCGCCGCGACTGGATCGCGTGGCGCGTTCCTGGCGCGCAGGGGCGCAAGCAACTGCTGGCCTGGCGCCCAGTCGATGTGGATTGCCTCATGCTTTTTCCAATAGGAAGAGATTTGCAGGATGGCCGGACCGCTCAGCCCGCGATGCGTAAACAGAACTTTTTCCGTGAAGCGGCGCTTGCCGCAGGTCACATCGACCGGTGCAGAAACGCCTGTGAGAGGAGCAAAGTGTGTCAGTTCCGCGCCGGACAGCGTGAGCGGAACCAGTGCCGCGCGGCAGGGCTCGATGGGAATCGAAAACTGGCGAGCGATATCGTAGCCGAATCCCGTCGCGCCAATCTTCGGAATCGACAGGCCGCCGGTGGCGACGATGAGCGCGGGAGCCGTGAAGACTTCCTTTCCGGCGAAGATCGTAAACCTTCCGGAAGAATCATCTCGGCGCACCTCGCTGACCGCGGCAGATAGGAGTACGCGTAGGCCGGCATTCACACATTCGTTCATGAGCAGGTCGACAATTTGCTGCGCCGATCCGTCGCAGAAGAGCTGGCCCAGGGTTTTTTCGTGGTAAGCGATGCCATGCTTCTCGACGAGGCGGATGAAATCCGCGGGTGTGTAGCGAGCCAGCGCCGATTTCGCGAAGTGGGGATTAGCCGAGAGAAAATTGTCCGGCCCGGCGCGCAGGTTGGTAAAGTTGCAGCGGCCTCCGCCAGAGATCAGAATTTTCTTGCCCGGCCGCTCTGCGCGCTCCAGCACCACGACGCGGCGTCCGCGGCGTCCCGCTTCGATCGCGGCCATGAGGCCCGCTGCGCCGCCGCCGAGGATGACGACATCGAAACTGGATTGATTCACGATGCCATCCTCATTGGTTGGCCAGCCGCAAAGTCAGGCACGCAAATTGGCGACAGACGATAGATTGGCGTCGCGCGGAAGCGGCTCAGGCTTGAAGCCGCGTTGGATGGCCATGAGGCCTGCGCGCAGAAAGCCGAGAGTGTGCGCCATGCCCGCGTGCCAGGGCGCGGAGCAGGTCATCTGCGGAGCGTGGTCGGGGATGACAACGCCATCAAATCCGTTTTTGTCGAGGAGATAGAGGATGCGCAGCATGTCGATTTCGCCGTCGTCGATGAAGGTCTCGTGATAGTGCGGGGCTTTGCCGGCGATATTGCGGAAGTGGACGTAGGCGATGCGATGCTGGCTGCTGTAACGGTCGACCGTCTGGTAGATATCGCCTTCAGTCATCTCGGCGAGCGTGCCGAGGCAGAACTCGAGCATGTTTGACGGGCTGGGAGAAATGTCGATGAGCCGCTGATACATGGCCTGCTGATAGACGAGTCGCGGCTGGCGGCGCATGGTCGGAGTGGGCGGATCGTCTGGGTGCGCAGCGAGGCGCACACCCGCTTTTTCAGCAACGGGAAGAGCTTCCTCAAGGAACCGCTGCAGGCGGCGCCACAGCTCGTCGTGAGTGATGGTGGGCAGGGCGCCCGGGGGCGCTTTGGGGTCGATGACCATGTTCCAGACCACGCCGTTGGGGATGGGGGTGTCGACGAGGCCATCCATACCGACGGATTCCGCTCCGCCGCGCGCGAAGGGCCCGCTGGTGCGGCCGGCAACACCGGCAATGGAGAAGTTGTAGCCGAAGATCGGAATGCCGGCTTCGCCCACAGCGCGCAGAATGGCGAACACATTCTGCATATGCTGAGCGCGCCTGGGTCCGTCGAGAAGGATGTCGTACCAGTGGGCGGGGTCGAAGTTCTCAATGCCCTCAAGCTTGAGCCCTGCGGCCTCGACCTGCTTGCGAAGCTGGATGAGCTCGGCAGCCGTCCATAGGCGATTGGGATCGCCGGCCACTCCCCACGGCTGGTCCTTGCCGCCGGTTGGCTGATTGTTGGTTGGATTGGCCTTTCCCTGGCGGAAGTAGTCGACGAGGTGGACGATGACATGGGTGCATCCAGCCTGGACGGCGAATGCGTAATATTCGTCGTTCAGCATGTGCCGGTAAAGTCCCAGACCGAGCTTCATATTCACCCTGAGCCAGTGTAGTGCAGGGCGCAAAAATTCGAGGCGAAAGGCCGGCGAAATTTATGTTTCTACTACTTGTCAATTGATAAAAAGTTCGTGTATTGTGAAATACCTGCCACCGGCCTCCCTCGCCGGTGAGCCTATCCGGGACTTCCCTGTATGCAGGCCGGATGGGCACGAAGGCCGCGCGCCAAATGCGCGTTGCGCTTGGTGCTTGTTGCGGCGGCACGACCACGAGGGTCCATCAGCAAGCCTGCTTCCCCCGTAGGCAAGAGGACGCGATCGTGGAGGAGGCTTGTGTGATCGAAGCGCAAGAACGGTTTTTGTCGCCTCAATCGGGGGTCAGGCGACAAGTTCACATGGCAGGCGAGCAGCCGACGCTGCTGCGCAACAATCGCGTATTGATCTTTCTCACCTTTCTGGGCAGCGCTACCGCACTCGGCATTTCCGTGTGCATGGCGATCGTCGCCCTGATGTACTTCTTCCCGTTCGGCGCGCTCAACCTGGACCGATTCGCCGCCGGCGCGCTGTGGGCACTCGGCGCGTGGCTGATGGCGATGTCGCAGGTCTTTCTGTGGAGACAGGGCCATCTTATGGCCAGTTGCTCGGTGCTGCTCGACGCTCGGGGTGTGTACTTCAGGATCGCCAGCGCAACCAACAGCAAAGAAGTGTTTATGCCGTGGAACGGGATCGAGGCCGTGCACTACAAGCGAATCGAGAGTCAGCAGAAGTTCACGATTCTCGGCACGGACACCAGCACCGTGACCTTCACGTCGTACAGCTTTTACCGGCCCAAGAGAGTCGCGCGGCTCATCGCGGAACATGCGGGTCTGCCGCTGATTAGAGGCTGAGTTTCGTTCCCGCGGTCCGCGGGCGAATGCGAGTCCCCGAAAAAATGCCCACAAATTGAAAACGCCAGAGACCGAAGCCTCTGGCGTTTCAATCTTGATGATCAGGTAGTACAACCGGCTGTCGCGTCCCCCGGCTACCCCAGCGGCGAACCTGCAGCTTTCGCTGCCGCTCCATCCTCTGGCTGCGCCGACGCGCTGCTTTCAGCTTGCGCCTACTCGCCCGCTCCCCGGCTCGACCGAAGGCCGACTTCCCCGGTTCGGATCGGTGTGGCTTCGCTCAGCTCGACCGGTGGCGGACCTCCGACTCGCATCGGGTGCACCGCGCTTCCGATCGACCGATGGCGATCCATCCGGCTTTCACCGAACGACCCCTCCACCGGCAAGGCCGGCGATCAGCGCCGACTCACACCGGATTCTGACCCTTCAGCTCGGCTGGCTCGAACAACCTCCGGCTTTCGCCGTCTGTTGTTGCAGCTTCCGGCTTGCGCCTTCCGCTGCTGCAACTTTCCAGCTTGCGCCAGTAGTTGCCCCCTTTGCCAAACCGGTGGTGAACTTCCGACTCGCATCGGCTGTATCACCCTCCGGCTTCACCGGTTTCGATTCGCCCGGCTTGCGCCTGGCGCTTCTACCTCCGGCTGGGCCTTTGATACGCCCCTAACTTCAACCGAACCTTGCATCGCCAGCTGAGCCGTCGATGAGTATTCCGTTTCCGCCGGTTCGCGTATCTTCCGGATCTGTCAGCTAAACAACTTTCGGCTTGCGCCGACTTTTGCATCTTCTGACGCGGCCAGCGATCCCTCTTGAGCTTTCGCTCCAGGTTTCACCCTCTGGCTGGGCTGGCGGCGATTTTCCGATTCTCATCGGCTTTTCATTCCACCAACCGTTCCGGCGACCAATTCCCGATGCCCCACAAGGCTCATCAGTTGAAGTGACAGTACGTCCCCTGAATCTGTGGATGCAAGTGCAAAAGTCAAGTAAATGTGTGGATTTCACCAAGGTTGGTGCAGAGTGAAGACTTTCTGAAATTGGACCGGTGTTCTTGCTCACATTTGCACAGACACACAAGCAAAAAGAAAGAGATACGCGGCGTTTTTTTGCAGCTTGCGAAAAGGCTCCCTCCCCACACAGAGATCGTTGCCCCATCCTTTCCGCAGTCTTATCGCGGAAAGGGTGGGAGAGCAAGAACTAACCCTCCGATGTCGACAATCTTGGTCGCCAAACCAGGATCGTTGCCCCATCCTTTCCGCAGTCTTATCGCGGAAAGGGTGGGAGAGCGAGAACTAGCGCTCCGACGTCGACAATCTTACTTGTTGTTCGCGTTTGCGAGCAGTCCATTCCGATTCGATTTCCACGGTGCTGACGGAGCCGGTCGCGTAATGGCCAAAGCTCGACCAGCGCCACCCTGAGGGGTCTGCCGCGAGCCCGCGCTTGACGGGATTGCGGTGGATGTAGCGCAGCTTCTCGACGCGTTTTGCCTCGCAGGGCACAACAAAGTCATAGTAGCGCCGCTGCCAAAACTGAGGCTCTCCGGCAATCTTCAACTGTCTCGATGTCTTCTGCTTCAACACTTGAACTGCCGTTGCCAGCGTGCGGAGGCGCGGCTCGTTGACCAGCAAATGGACGTGCTCGGGCATCAGGACGTAACCGGCCACTACGAATTGATATTGAACGCGCATGGCCTCAAGTTCGGTCTCGAAGACGCTATAACCTCCTGAGCGCGCCAAGAGCGGGAGACGATGGTAGCAACTGAAAGTGATGAAGTGGAAAGCGCCGGAGTGATGGAACCTAACGAGTCCGCGTGGCATAGTGGGCCGATTCTAGCGCGGGCCTGGCGTGGAATCGTGTGACGAGCGACCGCGGAGATTTGCGCCTTCCCACCCTTCCCGCGATAAGCCTGCGGGAAGGATGGGGCAACGACATTTCGGATACTTGTTTTCGGCGCGGACGATTGGTCGTGGGGTTATTTGCCGAAGACCTTTTTCGCGGCGGCTCCGGCGGCGGCGTCCTCAATCACCGGATAGATCTCCAGCTCCAGAACGTCTGCCCATTCGGCGGCGTGCTCTGCGAGAGCCGCTGGGTCGCTCGCTTCAATCAGGTGCCAGCCGAGAACCGATCCTGGAACGTGCCAGCGACCCACTGTTTTGGCTTTGGCCGGCGCTGGGCCGCCCGTCTTCAGAAACTGGTCAACGGCAGTCTTGTACTTACCGGGGACAGTCTTCCATACGACCATGAACTTCATGATTTCTCCTCCTCGGGGAATGTTGGATTGTTGAGATTGCTTGACCCGTGAGGCTCGGCTTGGGCCAAGGAGAGCGGGCTTAAGGGTATATCGCGGGAGTGGGGACGACAAAGGAATTCATGGCGAGTGGATGCTGGGGGGGTGAGGGAGCAAACTTGCTGAGGGTGGCCGACCTATTGATGTGAATTGAGATTAGAATTCACAAGACGGTATCCGGAGTATGCAGAAAGCAAAGGAGTTATGCTTAACCCGTATGAATACAAATGGTCTAATGCGAGGTGCTTTCGATTCGCTTGAGCTTGGCCTCGTGCCATTTGAGAAAGCGCTGCAAAGTCGAGTCTTGAAGGCGAGTTGGGCAATCCACTGGCAGCCCCAATTCAGCTTTGACTCGAATGGCTAATGCGCGGTGTGACATCGGATAGAACTGATGCTTCATGATCAACGAAAAGCCGCCAGCCTGGCGAACCTGTTCAATGTATGTTCTTGGCATCATGCGCGCGATGAAGAGCGGGACTAGGTCCAATGCCGCGCACATCCTGAGCTTCACCGCAAATTCTTCTCGAGGGATGTAGCCGAGCCGGTTCTTGATTTCCGTCCCGTAGTTGATTCCGTCGCGATGGAATATGCGGTCTAGGTCATGGTTAGTCTCGAACCAGGTTTTCCCGTCCCATGATCGAACCGTGTCTGCTACTGGTCAAAACCCGACGCGGGGTAGCCCGGCATCGACGAGCAACTCGCCCTGCGCGCCGAGTGCGCGAGTAAAAACTGGATCGGAAAATGAGAGAACAAGCTTACGAACCTCTTCGGCCTTCCTTTTCCAGTACCGATACCGCCCATTGAAGTAGAAGCGTAATGGGGTGTTGGGTGTCAGTTCCTGGAGGGCGCTCGCAACTTTGCCACCTTCTCTCAATTCCTTCAGGGTCCGCGACGTCACCCAATGAAAGAAGCGGTCCTCGAAGCGGACTGCCAATTGGGTCTCGTAGAAGACAGTTTCCGGATTATCCTCGAACAGTGCGGATAGAAGAGGTTCGAGTTCTTGGACTGCCAGGTCGTCGGCGGGGCCGGGGCGTTCTCTTTCAGGTACGAAGTATTCTTCGGGTTCGTAGTCATCCCAGTCCATATCGTTCTGAACTTACCTTGCGGCAGAAATCGCATTTTGCGCAAATTTGGGCGAAATTCAGTTAAGTAAGGTTAGCCGGGTCGACGGCGCGAATTGTGTCATGCATCGGCATGTTTTCTGCCCAATTTCTCGACCTTGACCTTTTCCTCGCCTATCCAGCCAACGAGTTTTGGCGTTGCTCCCGGCGATGAGACGAGGAACAGCTTCCTCCTTGCCCGTGTTAGTGCGACGATGAAATTACAGACACACTTGTCGTCGAGTCCCTCCTTCGGTAGGAAGAACCGATCGTCCATATCTGTGACGAAGACAACGTCGCTGGCTAACCCCTTGGACCCCTGCACTGTAGTGACCTTAATGGGGATGCTCCGGAGTCCCGCCCTTACGCTGCTGGGCTCGGTTGAGGCGCGGATGTTTTCCCCCAACGCCTCCATCCCGGGCTGAATGATGTCTATGCCGTGATCGTGCAGCAGTTTGATTTCTTCTTCTGTCGCGGGCTTTTGATCTCGAACCTTTCGAAGAATGAAAAGTAGCTTTTTGACAGTCCTTCGCTCGTCTTCATGGAGGGTTTCTTGGAAAGTTGGAGGAGCGTCGCAGTTCGTATCGGCCAATGCCTTTTTAGGGAGTCTGCATCCAAGAGCGCCGCGGAGGCGATCCGCCAGCCGAGGTTGCTCCCCTCATTCGCTAGCAGCCGCTTGAGACCATCCATCAAGTTGATGCCCTTGTCCGGTCTATCCGCAAACTCGACGTTTTGAAATCCTCTCTTTCGCAAAGCCATGGCCAGCTTTCGGGCGTGAGACCTAATCGGAGAGATGATCAGTACTGAAAATCCTCCATGCGTCAATCGCGCTACCTCGTCTAGCTTGTTTTCCACGAACCATGGGACCTGCGCCGAGAAGATTTGGCCGTGGGTGATTTTCGGGAAACTATCGCTGACTTGGTCCTTATCCTTTTCATCGAAATACTCGAAGGGCTTTTCGATCCGTCCCCTGAGCAAGTCGCGGCGGACGGCATTTCCAACGACGTCGTTCGAGGCCTCCACAATTACTCGGGTGCATCTTGAGCACATTGGAAGATTGAACGCCTCGAACGCCTCGCCATCGCTGTGCCGGAGCCTGATGTGCTTCGGGTCGGCGTGTTTGAAGTCATAGAGCGCTTGATCGTCGTCCCCGGCCAGCAGGACGGGACTGCGCGTAGAGAGCATGCCGATGAGCGAGACTTCAAGTATGTTGAAGTCCTGAAACTCATCGACAAGAACCTGATCGTAGCTCGGAATTCTTTCTGGATGCTCTTTCAGATACATCACGGCCGCAAAGACAACTTCCGAGTGCCCGTAAGAATTGTCGTAGTACTTCTTTCGCCTGCGGTAGAAATCCAAATTTGGGTTCTTATCGTCAAGAGTATTGAATATCTTTACGAAATCGACTTGTTCTCCGGTCAAGAGCAATAGGTCTTCGCTAATTAGCTCCGGCAGAAGCGAATATATATGAATAGGCTTGCCATGTGAGGACTTGCGCAGAAGGTCAGTTGCAAAGCTGTGGAGAGTCCGAACATCTGCTGATCCGTACAAGTCGATCGAAAGGTCGTCCACGAGTGAATTGATGAATGTGAGCGCCAGCGAGTTTGGCTTTCCGTCTAGAATCCTGCGGAACAAGTAGGTCTTACCAGTTCCGGGCCCCGCAACGACAACCTTTCGCTTCGAATCGGACTCGAGGACGGCTTTTACGTGCTTGTCCCGCCTCTCCTTTGCCCGAGCATACCTATCGTCCGGTGTGGTCATCTCCCCAAACCCCCGCTGAAGTCGACCATACAACTTTCTAGTTGGTTTTCAACCGACAGCCGCGCCATTGGCCGGCATGGCCTTGATGCCGCGGAAGGTCAGGCGGGCGCGATGGCTCGGCTGCGCTGCGTACCTTGTTTTTTCCATTGGAACGGCGCGGTCCCTAGGACTGCGCCTGCGCAGATTCGCACCGGACTCCTTAACCCCGCTAACTTCGCTCGACAAGTCAAGCCCTCACCTCGGCGCGTCCCCGACCACCTCGCCCGCCAACTCATTGGCTTCCTTTCACTTATTCACCCCTTCACTCCCTCACTTTTTCTTCTCAAGTTTGCCGATTATTTCTGCCAAATCTCTACACTTGTCTTAGGTGAGTGCAAGCCGCAAGGTTCGTAAGACTCGCCGCACCTGGGAGCGGAGAAAATAATTAAACAAAAAAAATTGGGATGTTTCGCCTGATTTTCGCCATTTAACTCGTTTAGAATCAACAGAACGATTTCGGAAACTGCGATAAATGGCGTCGAATTGCATCGAACTTATGACCAATAACCCGTTTAGAATGAGCATTTCCAGCAAGCAAATCGGCATGTAAAAAATCGCGCCGCATCTCTTTCATTCCGAACGGTTTACATCCAAAATATCCCCACGCGGCTCCGCGCACACCCTGAAGTTAGACGACTGGCTGAGTTTGGGTACGCGGGGACAACGCCGTTGGTCAGCATGGCCGTGATGCCTCGCCGGGCACGCGTCGCCCGGTTGGGCAGTCGCACCCCGGCAAGAAAGGAGCTATGCTTGCCGCGTAGTCCGAGTGGGCTCAGCAAGGAGAGTCCAGCGATGCAACACGCGAGCGCAACACACCCCTCCTTAGAGATTCATCCCCCAACCAACTCCACCAACCCGAGCAACTCCGCAATTCCACATATGACAGCGAAGGTCGCGCTGCGCTTTGTAGTGATGGTGACGCTGGTGATTGCCATTTTCTTTCTGCCCGCGGGGACGGTGCGGTGGTGGCAGGGATGGGCGTTCCTGGCCGCATACATCGGATTCGCCATTGCGGCGTTCCTCTTCTTTCTCAAGGCCGACCCGCAGATTGTGCGACGGCGGTTTGAGGCGAAAGAGCCGGTGCGAGAGCAGAGGCAGATCATCCGGTTCGGGGCCGTGTTGCTGGTGGGCCTCTTCATGCTACCGGGCTTCGACCACCGGCTGGGGTGGTCGCGAGGGTGGCTGGGCGCGGAGCCAACGTGGCTCGAGGTCTTCGCGCTGGCCATGGCACTGGGAGGAGAGCTTGGGATGGCGTGGGTGATCTGGACAAACCGCTATGCCGCGCGAACGATCCGCGTGGAGGAGGGACAGACCGTGATCACCAGCGGGCCGTACCGAGTGGTGCGGCATCCCATGTACGCGTTCACCGTTGTGATGTTTATCTTCGCGCCGCTGGCGCTGGGGTCGTATGGGACGCTGCCGGCCTTCGCACTGCTTGTTCCGATTTATGCGCTCCGCATCCTGAACGAGGAGAAGATTCTGCGCGCGGAGCTGCCGGGCTACACCGAATATTGCGAGCGGATGCGCTGGCGGATTCTGCCGGGGGTCTGGTGAGGGATGAGCGGGGGCGTAACTTTTGAGAGCGGAACTGAGGGACTAGGGACTTCGCGGATTGGGCTTCTTGCTATATCTCCAAATTGGATACGGGAGCCCGGCCAGGCGATTGATGACGAGGGCCTGCGCCACCAGCAAAAAGACCGCGACTTCAATAATGACCAGCGCTTTGGGCTGGGAGATGATGCCCAGCGAAACGATGAGCGTTGTGGCGCCGGCGGGCGGATGATCGGCGCGCAACAGAACCATGAGCGCGCCTGTGGCCGAGAGCGAAAGCGCGGCAGCTAGAATCCGCGGCCAGTAGACGCCGGGATGCACGCCGAAGGGCATGTTGGCGGCGCCGGTAAGGGAGTACGCGGCATAACCGCAGACGAGGCCGATGGAGTGGCCCAGAATTGTGTTGCGCGGGCTGGAGTTCTCAGCCAGCGGCGCGATGAAGAGCAGATATGCCGTGGGGCCGAGCGACGGAAAGACGAACGGGCTGCCGGTGACGACCGCCAGCAGCGCAAGCAGGGCAATGGTGATGAAGCCGTTCACGCCGACATAGATCGCCCAGACCAAGCGGGGCGGAAAATGGTCCAGCAGCCACGCCAGCCGCAAGCGCCCGAGCAGCACTTGAACATGCTCAGGCCCTCGATCGCTCGTGCTCGCGCCGTCAACTCGCAAATGTGCCCTTCGATCGCTCAGATATTCGGCAGAAGGTCGAAGTACTCATCGTCTTCGTTCTTTCCGCCTTCTCCCGCGCCGAGCTTCTTTTCCGATTCGACAAACTCGATGCGCTCGATCCACTTGACCATTTTGTAGCCGAGCTGATTTTCAACGCGCAGGCGCAAGGGAGCGCCGTAGACCTCGGGCAGCGGCTGGCCGTTCATCTCGGAAGCGAGCAGGCATTGCGGCTTGAGCACGTTCTCAAGGCTCTGCGTATCGTAGTAGGGCCCTCCGTAGAGTGCTTCGCCAAAGGAGAAGAAGGCAATGGTGTGAGCTTCAGGCCTGGGACGAACGAGATCGATCAGCGTCTTCATGGGGATGCCGCCCCACTTGGCAATGCCGCTCCAGCCCTGGATGCAATGATGCATGGCGATGTGCTCCGACTCGCCCAGATTGCGCAGGTCGGCCAGCGAAAGCTCCACGGGATTCTCGACCAGGCCGCCGATTTTCAGCTTGAATTCGCGGAAGTGGTCCACGGCGAGGTGCTTCCAGTCGTCGCGCACGGGCAGCTTCCCATTCGGCCACATGTAGGGCGAAATGTCTTTTTCAGAATACGTTTGCTGCGGCATGAGCCGGTTGAGCGTGAGCAGTTGCATGGGATAGGTGACGAATTTGAGCGCATGTTGCAGCGCGCGGGGCTGGAACCAGGAGAGATAGTGCGCGGTGATCCAGCAAAGAACCACGATGCCAATGCCCACGAAGCCCAGCCAGATGCCGAGCCGGGCCTCGTCGTTGGTTCCGAGCACGATGTGGTTCATGTTGCGCGCGAAGCCTGTCATGACCACCAGCGTGATGTGGACGATGAGGAAGGCGAGAAAGCTGAGCATGGTGAGGAAGTGGATGGAGCGCGCCGATTGACGGCCGCCGAAGAGCTTTGCATACCAGGTGAAGTGATTCACCACCGCGGGCGACATGGCGATGCCGGTGAGAATCGCCAGGGGACCGAACACGAAGACGACGGTGAAGTAGGCGATCTGCTGCAAAGCGTTGTAG
>JBEKRG010000121.1:0-13695 GCA_049518955.1 Occallatibacter sp. | reverse complement strand
GTCGTCAGCCGCAAAACCGCCGAAACCATCTGGCAGCACTTTCACGCTGAGCTCCCGGCGCAATAATGTGTTCAACAGAGCGGCGTAGAATCACGTAGATCCCCGCATAGGAGTTCAACGCCTTGCAAGACGCCATTCCTGCCGTCCCCGCACGTGCTCCCCTCTGCACGGCGCTGATTCTCGCCGCGCTCTTTGCCACGCTCACATTCCTGATTCACTTTGTCAGCTCGCTCTGGGGCAGTCACCTAGGCTACGGCTTCTTTCGCGATGAGCTTTACTACCTTGTCTGCGGTCATCACCTGGCCTGGGGCTACGTCGATCAGCCTCCTCTCGTTGCCGTGCAAGCCCGCTTCGCCGAAACACTCTTCGGCCTCTCGCCAACCGGCATTCGCATCTTCAGCTTTGCCGCAGGCGGTCTGCTCGTAGGGCTCACCGGCGTGCTCACCTGGCAATTAGGCGGAAAACGCAGTGCCCAAGTATTGGCGATGACCGCCGTCTTGGCCGCCCCAGTCTTTCTGGGCACTTCAAATTTTCTCTCCATGAATTCCTTCGAACCATGTTTCTGGATGGGATCGATGCTCGTACTGCTGCGCATCGCTGACGGCAGCTCAGGCCCGCGTGCCTGGCTCATCATCGGATTGCTGGCCGGTCTGGGCATCGAGAACAAACATTCCACCGTCTTCTTCCTTTTGGCGCTTCTTGTGGGCGTGCTGCCGAGCCCGCAGCGGCGCATTCTGTGGTCACGCTGGTGCGCAGCCGGTGTCGCGCTTCTGATTCTGCTCGCTCTTCCAAACCTCATCTGGCAGTGGGTTCATCATTTCCCGACGTACGAGATGCTCAACAACATTGCCCACTCCGACAAGAACATCAAACTGCCGCCGCTTGCGTTTCTGCTGCAGCAGGCCAACATGCTGTTTCCCGGTTCCGCTCCACTCTGGATCGGCGGACTCGCGTGGCTCGCCTTTGCCCGCAAAGCCCGGCCCTGGCGCTTTGCAGCGCTCACTTATCTTGTTTTTCTGGTTCTACTGATGGCGATGCATGCCAAGGACTACTATCTGGCGCCCGTTTATCCGTTGCTTTTCGCCGCCGGGGCGGCTGCCCGCAGCCATCGCCCTCGCCTCCACTGGGTCATTTTGGGCTACACGGCAGTGCTCGCGCTTGCGCTGTGCTTCATCACCGGTCCCATCGTACTCACCTTGCTGCCGCCGGCGAGATACCAGGCATATGTCTCCCACTTTCCCGGCGCCGGCGCCAAATCAGAAAAATTCTCCAGCCCTTTACCCCAATATCTCTCCGACCGCTTCGGCTGGCCGCAAATGGTCGAAAGATTCGCCGCTCGCTACAATGCCCTGCCGCCCGATGAGCGCGCTCAGACCGGCATTTTTTGCCGCAACTACGGCGAGGCCAGCGCTGTGAACATGCTCGGCCCCAAATACGGCCTGCCCACCGCCATCAGCGGACATCAGAATTACTTTTACTGGGGCTGGAACGGCTACACAGGTGAGTCGATGCTTACGCTGGGCGGCAGCCGCGAGGACTACACCGACACATACGCCGAAGTCACCGATCTCGGTCCATTTGATGCACCCTGGATCATGGACTTCGAGCACCAGCACTACTTCTGGCTGCGCCACCGCAAGCGTTCATACGCTGCCGACTGGCCGGACTTCAAATTCTGGTACTGAGCAGCCCCGCATCGGCAGGGCCCCTGCGGGATCAGAGCTCGCAAGATTCACCAACCTGACTCGCCCATCCTGAGGCGATTGGCAAGACCGCCAGCCGCTCTACCCTGCCCGAATGAGCTCGCTTTTGCGCACCACAATGCGCTTGCTGCACGCAGGACACGAGAAGCGGTCGAAGATCGCCACGCTGCCCACCGATGAGCCGCACCACGGGCACTTCCCTTTCAGCGCGTTGATTCCCATGAGCGATCCCAGAAGCGGAGCGCAAACTCCAGCGATGATCATCGGAACGCCAAGAAACACGCCCAGTCCCGTCAGGCAGATCATGCCACCCCCGATGATCAGCACCGGCGCAGCCACCAGCCCCAACAGCAGGCCACCGAACGCGCTCTTCACGGGCGGCTTCTCATGTTCAATGTGATCGTGCGGCAATCGCTCGATCTTCTGAGCGTTTGTAGCTCCACAGTGCGGGCAGAACTTCCAGACTGCCTCAAGGTGCGCAGCGCATTTTTGACAGGCCGCATTCATTGAGCGACCGCTCCCTCACGGTCATCGGCATCAGCCGCGGCAAACGAGCCTCGACTTACGCGGAGCATCCACACTTGCTCGGCCCCGATGCACCCGCGATGATGAAGTCTAGGCCCGCTTGAATCGAGTTGCCCGTGACTGCTGTCACTGCCCGTCTGGTCGCGCCCCGTGGCCGCCACGCGAGCGAAAACCCCTTCCCGGCGCCTATTCGCCGGTGACGGCTGGCGGGCCCTTCTCCATGTGTGCTCCCTGGTACGCAGCGCGCCTGCGAACCCCTGCCAGCCATTAAAGTAAAGTCAGGGGAACTCCTCGGATGCATACTTCAGTTCTTCTCGGGTTTCGCAAGGCCGGCCTCTTGTCGGCAGGCATTTTCGCAGTTATTCTTACCGTCTCGCTACGCGCGCAGACCGCTTCCCCCTCCGCCGCGGCGCCCGGCCAGCCAGCCTCTTGGTTCAATCAGCAGACCGGCGAGATGGGCGTCATGGGATTCGAAGATAGCACTCAGATCACACCGGAGGGCTATCTGCGCACCGGATTTGGAGAGCTGATGTTTTTCTCGGGCCCCGATCTCGAGCCCACCAGGGCGAGCGGTCAGATTCTCGCAAAAGGCGGCTTGCCCATCGTTCATTACGAGTTCGAACGCGACGGCATCACCTACCGCTTTTCCATCTTCGCCGGCAAGATCGACAAAACTGCCATTGTCCGCGCGCGGCAGCATGCCAAATTTCCGTTTATGCCTGGCTTCGACATTGAATCCAACATCTACGAACCCCAGGTAGACTTTATCCGCGTCGAAATCACAGACTCAGCTCGAGAGCCGCGCCGCGCTGTGTTCGCCACCGGTGTGCGCTATCAAGACCCGAAAGTCACCGGCGCTCCTCACAGCAAGGACGGTGAGGCCTTCAATCCAGGCTGGATGAACTATTTCGACGACGCCAACTTTTACCGCTTCAACCGCGATCTCTACAGCTTCCCTGCCGGCTACGCCGACCGGAGCTTCAAGATCCGCAAGAACTGGAGCGAGCCAAACCCCCAGTACGTTCTCGTGGAGACTCAGTTGAGCGCCGACCCCACCACGCCCATCGGCATCGTCACGTACGCGAAGCAGCTCAATCCCGGTGAGAAGTGGACTCTCGATTTCAAGATGCCGGTCATTCCCAATGCCGATCCATTCGTCATCTCGGCCATTGACGACGCGAGTTTCGACGCAGTTGCGGCGCAGATAAACGGAGAGCCCGCCGCCGCAAAGCCCTGACGAAGTCGTCAAGCCCGGCGAGTGTTTTACGCCGATTCGGAACTTGTCTCAGCTTGCGCTTGAGCTCGGCTGGGTGGTCGCAGCCCGCAGCTTCTCTTTCACCGTGGCCAGCAAATGCTCCGGTGGAACAGGCTTGCTGAGCAATGTAAAGCGGCGTGCCGCGGATCCTGCTGCGGCCAGCAAATCGACCGTCGACGCCTGGCCTGAGAAAAGCACGATCTGACAATCCGGGAAAACGCGCTGGATCGTGATCGCGAGTTCAATCCCGTTCATTCCCGGCAACACCACATCGGTGATCACCAGGTGTGGTGGCGCCAGCAAGGCAGCTTCAAGAGCATCGTCTCCATCGTATGCGGCCATTGCTTCATAACCGCTCATGGAAAGGATGGTTGCAGTAGTGTCTGCGATCGACGTTTCATCATCGACCACCAAAACCCGGGGGCGAAATTTGAACTCGTGGAAGGTTGGAGCTTCGCCGACAGGCACGATAGGGGAGTTTCGTGTTCCGCTCATATTCATGTCGAAGCCTCGATCACCACTCAGCAACCATCGTGCCAATCGTTGCTGAATGATCGAAACCTCTTATCCTTGCACGAGTTTAGCAAAATTAAGGAGGACTTTTTCCCACAGGAATCTCTGGATTATTTACACGCTTAGGATATTTTTACCCGGCCAATAGCGACTCCGTACGCGCGCTGTACGTCGCCGTTCGCCAATGTATACGTTTGTGATACGTACCTCTCACAACCGTTCGTGCCGAAGAAGCATACGTTGCACGCGCTTATGCATCTCACAATGAAAGAGGAGCATTCCGTTGGCGCGATGCGACAAAACGGTACCCGTTTTTCATGAAATTTCAATTGGTTCAGCAGAATGAGGTTCCCAAGGGCCGAGCTGGCAAGCATAAGCGCATTGTCACGCTCCTGTTGAATCAACTCGACCGGCTACCATCCGGAAATGCCCTCAAAGTGCCGCTTTCCGCATTGCCCGATAGCAAAGCGAACATTCGTGCTGCCCTCAATCGCGCCACGCACCAAAAAGGAGTGACTGTCGCCACATCGAGCGATTCCAATCATCTTTATCTCTGGAAAGCCGATCAAAAAACCTGAGCCGTTCCTGATACATTCTTGTTTTGCGCTGTTCGTGAGTTTGCAATGGACGCTGTGCGCATCGACAAGTGGCTTTGGGCCGCGCGCTTCTTTAAAACTCGTGCCGTGGCTTCGCGCGCCTGCGACATGGGCCGCATCCAGTCGAACGGCATCCGTTCAAAACCCGCTCGCGAAGTCCGCGCCGGCGACAAGCTCCGCATTGAAAACGAGCGCGGCATCTTCGAGGTCGAGGTTTTGCTCATCAGCGCGACGCGCGGTCCCGCAGCAGTCGCGCAGACTCTCTATCGCGAGTCGGACGCAAGCCGCGAAGCGCGTCTGCATCTCGCGGAAGAGCGCAAAGCATTCGAGCAGTACGTGCGACTGCCCGAGCGCCGCCCCTCCAAGCGCGACCGCCGCCGCATCGTTCAATTCCGCCGCGGCCTCTAAGAAATACTCCCGGACGCAGAAAAGCCCGGCAAAAGCCGGGCTTTCATTCCAAGAAAATCGTTTACGCGATCAGCTTCTTGACCTTCTCTTCAATCACGTCCTGGGCCACGTAGCCAACAACCTGGTCCGCAATCTTGCCGCCCTTGAAGAACAGCAGCGTCGGAATCCCGCGAATACCGTAGCGCGATGGTGTCGCGCCATTCTGATCCACGTTTACCTTGGCCACCTTGAGCTTGCCCGCGTAGGCCGCTGCCACACCCTCCACGATCGGTGCAATCGCCTTGCACGGCCCGCACCAGACGGCCCAAAAGTCCACCAGAACCGGCTGCTCGCTCTTCAGCACTTCCTGATCAAAATTCGCATCGTTCACTTCCAAAACGCCCACTCCAGCCATGATCCTCCTTGCGGACCCGCACCCGTTCATTGTACAGGAAACCGTATATCCATCTGATGCGGCAACGCGCGCAAAGTCGCAGACCTCAGCACTGTCGCGTGCCCGGACGCAAATCAATTTACTGAGCTTGTTCTTGATGAGCGCGGGCCGCAATTTCTCTTCGGCGTTCGTCGCCCATCTTGTCCGCGGAATCGTTTGAGCGCAAAGTAAAAGCGCCCGGATCCGTTAAGGACCACAGGCGCTAGAGCAGCCCTCCCCCAGAACTGCCCACGGAGCGAATGTATGGTGTTTAATCGATAAATAGCAAGCAAACTTCAGTAATAGGTGCGGTAATCAGATTTTTGATGACTATTCACCTAAGCAACCACCGTAACTTATTCATAACGCACACGCTTGCCCGCTGAAAACGATGCAAATCCAGTAAACTTAAATGTTTTCAATCGTTTGGAAGGCGCCAACATCGGAAAATCGGCAGATCAGAAGCTCTGTTCCCATGCAATTTTGCACTGCGATTGAAGCACCCGCCAGGCTCTCCTCCCGATCGACAATCACCAGCACGGCAGGCCCTGCTCCGCTCAACGCCACCCCCAGGATTCCGTGCTCTCCCATCAACGGCAGCAGACGAGGCAGCAAAGGACAGAGGTCTGCGCGAGACGGTTGATGAATGCGATCTTTCATCGCCAGGCGCAACAAATCTCCGCGCGCTTGCGCGAATGCGAGCCCCATTACAGCTACCGATTGCAGATTCGCGACCACATCTTCAAGCCGAAAACTCGCCGGCAACACAGCGCGCGCTTTGCTGGTGGAAAGCGGTTCGTCGGGCAACGCAACAATCGCTCGCCACCCTGGCGGAGTATCGATTCGCGCCACGTGCACCTTCGTCCCCTCGCACACCGCAGTCACAAATCCTCCCAGCCAACACGCTGCCACGTTGTCCGGATGCCCTTCGAGCTTGTACGCCTCTTCGAGAATCTGCGCCGTATTCCACTGCAGCCTGCCGAAGTTCGCCGCCAACGCGATTGCCGCCAGGCGCGCAGCCGCCGACGACCCGCACCCCATCCCCAGTGGAATTCCGTTGACAATCCGGATCGCCAGCGGAACGATCGCCCGTTCGTTGCTCCGCATGATCTGCTTGTAGGTCTCGAGAATCAGATTGTCTTCAAGCCGCGCGCACCTTCCCGCATCACGTCCGCTCGCGGTCACTGAGAATTCTTGCGCCGGCTCAGCTTCAATCTCCAGAAAAAAATCCAGTGCCACGGCCACCGCGTCGAATCCCGGTCCGAGATTCGCCGAAGTTGCAGGCAGGCGGAGCCGAAGAGCGTTTGGCTTTCCCAAGTCGATCGGTTGGCCGCTCATCCCACTTCACCCTCAATCGCCGCAAGCACTGCGGCCGGCGTGGCATCCACCGTGACCGCATCGCGGCGCAAGGCCTCAATCGCATGCTCCGAACCCAGCTTCTCCTCATCGGTTAGCAGGGTTCCGCGATGGAAGTTAATCGTGTAATCCGCATCCTTCAGCGTGTGGCCCGTCAGCACAAGTACCACCGTTTCTCCGGAGTGAATCACTCCTTGCGCGCGCAGCTTTTTCAGCCCGGCAAGCGTCACTGCTGAAGCCGGCTCGCACCCCAGCCCTTCCGCTCCAATCTCAGCTTTGGCAATCGCGATCTCGGCCTCGGTCACGTCCAGGCACCATCCACCGCTCTCCTGAATTACCCGCGCCGACTTGCGCCACGATGCCGGATTTCCGATGCGGATGGCCGTCGCCCGCGTATTCGCTTCCATCGGCTCCAGCACCGCACCGTGATTCAGCTTCAAGCTTCGCACCAGCGGATTGGCTCCCGCTGCCTGAATCACGCTAATCTTCGGCAGCCGGGCTATCAACCCAAGCTCCCGCATCTCGCGGAATCCCTTGCCCAGTGCCGAGCTGTTGCCCAGGTTGCCTCCCGGAACAATCAAGTGGTCGGGCACATTCCAGTCCATGGCCTCCGCAATCTCGATGGCCGGCGTCTTCTGCCCTTCCAGCCGATAGGGATTCACCGAATTCAAAAGATAGATCGGCGCCGTCCGCACGATCTCCGTCAGCAGGCGTAGGCAGCCGTCGAAGTCGGTCTTCACCTGGCAGGTAACCGCGCCGTAATCCATCGCCTGTGACAGCTTGCCCCACGCGATTTTTCCTTCGGGTATCAATACCAGGCTTCGCATTCCCGCGCGCGCGGCATAGGCAGCCATGGATGCCGAAGTGTTCCCCGTCGATGCGCACGCGACCCACGTAAATCCCCGCTCTTTGGCCACGCTCAGCGCCGCCGTCATGCCCGTGTCTTTGAACGAGCCTGTCGGATTCATCCCCTGGTGCTTCGCGTAGAGTTGATCGATTCCCAGCGCCTTCGCCGATCGCCGCAGATGATAGAGCGGAACATTGCCCTCGCGCAGCGACACCGCATTGCCAAAACTGTCCAGAATTGGCAGCAGCTCTCTGAATCGCCACACTCCTGATTGATTCAGTGCCTCGCCTGAGCAGCGCCGCTCCCGCCACAACCACTTCAGCGCGCCCGGATTGGGCCGGTCGTTCCCTCCGCGTTGGCTCCAGCCGGGATACTCAACCTCAAACAGGTCGCCGCAATTCGCGCAGCGAAAGTCCGCCCGCGCGTCCGCGCCCGCGATTCGGCTGCCGCATCCAAAACAGCGCAATTGATGCAGATTGTCGCTCATCTCTAAGTGTTAGCCTAGCAGGTGTACGGCGATTCCAGTTGTGGATGGAAGGCTGCTCGCGCTGATGTTGAAGCAATTTTTCACCGCTTTGTTTCCGTTCCTGTTTGCGGGTTTCGCCCTCGCGCCGCTTTGCGCGCAAACGCCTCTCCGCGTGGCCGCTGCCGCCGATTTGGAACCTGTTCTTCCTCCGATTCTCGTCCAATTCGAGAAGAATACCGGCATTCATGTAGAGGCCACGTATCAATCCTCCGCAACTCTCTCCACGCAGATTCAGAACGGCGCGCCCTTCGACGTCTTCCTCTCCGCCGACATCAGTTTTCCAAAGCGCCTCATCGATGCTGGCCTCGCCGATGCCGCCGGTTATGGCGATTCCACGACTCCGATCACCTACGCCAGGGGCACGCTCGTCCTCTGGGAGCGAAAAGACTCTCAATTTTCCCGGCCCTCACTCGATCTTCTTCGCTCGCCCGCCTTGAAGCGTCTGGCCATCGCCAATCCCGACCGCGCGCCTTATGGCCGTGCCGCCGTCGCCGCGCTTCAAAGCCTCAAACTCTACGACTCGCTCAAGGCGCGCCTCGTCACCGCCGAAAACATCGCCCAGGCCGCTCAGTTTGTTGACTCTGCCAACGCCGATGCCGGCCTCATCTCGCTTACTTCAGCCCTCACGCCGGCCCTCTCCGCTGATGGCTCGTACTTCATCATTCCCCGCGACCTCTACCCGCCCATCAAGCAGGGCGCAGTCATCGTCAGGAATACCAACCAGCGCGCCGCAGTCCACAGGCTGCTCGACTTTCTTCTCTCGCCCGCCGTGCAGGCGGAACTCGCCAGATCCGGCCTCACGCCGGTGAGATGACCGCAATGGACTGGCAAGCATTCGCGCTCTCGCTTCGTCTCGCCACCGTCACCACAGTGATTCTCCTCGCCATCGCCGTGCCTCTCGCGGCGCTCATCGTGCTGGGTCGCGGCCGCTGGCTCGCCGCTGTTGAAGCACTTTCCACGCTGCCCATGGTTTTGCCACCAACCGTTCTCGGCTTCTTTCTTCTCGTCCTGCTTGGGCCGCGCACAGCAATCGGCCGCGGCATTGCCGCCGCGCTGGGCCATCCGCTCGCGTTTTCCTTCGATGGCCTCGTCGTCGGCTCGGTCATCTACAGCCTTCCCTTCGCGGTGCAGCCTCTCGTTGCCGGATTCTCATCGGTCGACACGGCTTTGGTCGACGCCGCGCGCCTTCTCGGCGCAGGCCCGGTCCGCCTCGTCAGCAGCATCCTCGTTCCGCTTGCTCGCCGTTCGCTTGTCGCCGCGATCGTGCTCAGCTTTCTTCACACCATCGGCGAATTCGGCGTCGTCCTCATGCTCGGCGGCGACATTCCCGGCGCTACGCGAACGCTCTCCATCGTTCTCTACGACCAGGTAGAGAGTTTCGATTACACTGCCGCCGATCATACTGCTCTGTTGCTCCTTGCCTTGAGCGTTCTCGCTCTCGCTGCCGTCTACGCCACCAGCCAGAAACGCGGGAGTGAGAGAGGTGCTTAGCTTCTCACTCGACGCACGCCGCGGCGCATTCCACCTTCAAGTGGAATGTACCTTTGCATCCGATTGGACCGTCATCTTCGGCCCGTCTGGCGCAGGCAAGAGCACGTTGCTTCGCCTGCTCGCTGGCCTCGATCATCCAATCAGCGGCCGCATCGCTCTCGACGGCCGCGCGCTCACTGAAACAGCCATCGGACTCCGCGTACCGCCCGGTCATCGCCAAACGTCGCTGGTCTCGCAGCAGTCCGCGCTCTTCCCTCACCTCACCGCCGCCGCGAATGTGGCCTACGGCCTGCACAATCTCAACCGCCCCGCCCGCGCCCGCCGCGTGGACGAAATGCTCGATCTTGTCGGCGCCACCGACCTCGCTGCCCGGCGCCCTCAGGATCTCTCCGGCGGCCAGGCACAACGCGTGGCACTGGCGCGCGCGCTGGCACCAGCGCCGCGTCTGCTCCTACTCGATGAGCCCTTTTCCGCACTCGACGGTGTCGCCAGCGATGCGCTTCTCGTCCGCCTGCAACATTGGCTGCGCGAAAGCAAAGTGCAGACCGTCGTGGCCACCCATGATGCCACCGACGCGCTCGCCACGTCCGCTGAAGTTCTGCTTCTCCGCGACGGCCGACGAGTGGCGTTGGGGGCGGCTGCCGAAGTCCTCGCCTCAGAGCGCGACCGTCTCCTAGTCCGCCTGCAATCTCCGCGAGGCTAGCGTTCTCGCCGCCTATTTCGCCGCGATTACCAACAGCGTCGCATCATCGTGAAAGTGCGCGTCGCAAAACGCCGACACCTGATTCAGCAGCGCGTTGCACATCTCCTCAGACGTGCGCTTGCTGCATGCCAGCGCTGCTTCGGCAAGCTTCTCCTCGCCGAACTCCTGTTCGTCCCCATCGTTCGCTTCAGTAATGCCATCGGTGACGAGCAACAGCCGGTCGCCTGCGCGAAACTCAATCTTTGCGTTCTCGTATTCCCACTTCGGAAATACGCCCAGCACCGCGCCACCATGATCCAGAGACTGGGTACTGCCTTGCGAAACGAGAATCGGGTAAATTTGGCCGGCATTGCAGTAGTCGAGCGTCCGCGTCTCCTGATCAAGCACGCCGTAGAGAAACGCCACAAATTTCCCCGTCGCCAGGTTTTCGCAGAGCAGGCTGTTCACCTTGACGCACAACTGCGCCGGGCTCTCGGCGCTGCTGGCATAGGCACGCACGGCGGCCTGCACATTGGCCATCATCAGCGCGGCCGACACGCCCTTCCCCACCACGTCTGCAATGCAGATCCCCAGCTTGCCCTCGCCCAGTTTGAATACGTCGTAGTAATCACCGCTCACTGTGCGCGCCGGCCGCCACGCTCCCGCCACTTCAAATCCGGCAAGCTGCGGAATCTCCTTCGGCAGCAGCGACCGCTGAATCTCGCTCGCGCGCTGCATCTCCTCTTCCTGCTTCTCCAGTTGCGCGGCGCCCTGCTTTACCGATTGCTCAAGCTCCTTGTTACGCTCTTCCAGCCGGTCCTTCGTGTTGTGGTACATCAGAGAGACAACCCCGAAGATGAACGTGACCAGAAACGGAAACTTCCATCCCGTCAAAAGCAGATGAGAAAGCGTCTGCGGACCGGGCGGAGAAACAAGCCACACAATCACGCTCGAAATCAAGTAAACCGGGATCGTCAATACGAGCAGGGTCGGCAGAAAGATCAGCCAGTTGTAGGGAAACGGCTTTCCCGAAAACAGGAACTCCACCTGATCGATTCCAAACGAGAGGAGATTCCCGATGCAGAGTGTGTACAACAAAACCGTCCACGGATTGATCGGGAGGCCAATCGCCCAGAAAATAGCGCCGAGAACGACGGAAATTGCGATATAAACAATCTGCTGCCGAACAAAGCGCACAAGAGAAGGAACAGCCAGCCGCATAAAAGTACGCTCTCTCCGACCTCTTTGGGAATCACATGGATTCTACGCCAAAGCGATTTCTTGCGCTTCGGCCCCGAGCAGCGATGTCTTACGCGAACCCCACCAGTTCCGGTTCGCGCTGCAATCGAATTCCGAACCGCGCTTCAACTGCTTCGGAAATTCTCTCCGCGAACGCCAGAACTTCTTTCGCCGTAGCGCCGCCACGATTCACGAGCGCCAGCGTGTGCAGCGACGAAATTCCCACCGCGCCCCCCGCGGCGTTCCCCAACCCGTGCGTCGTGTAGCCCTTCCGGAACCCCGCCTGCTCAATCAGCCACGCCGCAGGAATCTTCACCAATTCGCCTTCCGCGGGAAAAACCCGCAAAGGAACTCCTGCACTTACCGCGATTTTCCGCACGCGCTCTGCCACTTCCTCACTGACCGATGGATTCTTGAAGAAACTCCCTGCGCTGCGGCAATCCGGATCGCCATCCACGAGCAACATCCCCTTGCTCCGCCGGATGCTTCGCACCGCCTCCGCCGTCTCCGCCAACGTTGGCGCCGTCGTCCAGTCCGCAAAGTGAGCCTTCAGGTCCTGGTATGCAATCAGCGGCTCGCCGTTCTCGCGCAGCCGGTAATCGACGCGCGTTACGATGTACCGCCCTTTATCCGTCGAGTTGAACCGGCTGCGCCGATACGCAAAACCGCAATCCGCGTTCGAGAACTCTACAAATTGTCGCGCGTTAAGATCAAACGCCCGCACACGCTCAATGATCGACGCCGCCTCCTGTCCGTACGCACCCACATTCTGCACTGGCGTTCCGCCCACCGTTCCCGGAATTCCGGCCAGGCACTCTAACCCCGCACAATCTGCTCCAAGAGTCTGCCCCACGCAGTGGTCCCACACCTCGCCCGCGGCAACGCGGAACAGCTCCCCATCGCGATCGATCCCCTTCATCCCAACGTGCAGCACCAGCCCTGGAAACCCCTCATCGGCGATGAGCACATTGCTCCCGCCGCCCAGCACAAACAGCGGCATGCCTCGTCCGCGCGCCCACTCGCTAGCCTCCGCAATTTCGGCCTCGGTGGCCGCCTCCGCAAACCACCGCGCCGGCCCACCGATGCCAAAGGTCGTGAATGCCGCCAACGAAATGTTCTCGAGAATCCTCAATTGTCCACATTACGAAAGATTGCGCAATTCGCAATCCTGCGTCTAACCCTTAGGTATACTTCATTCGACGGTTCGGGGGAGCAAGATGAAGTGCTGCGTCTTTCCGCGGCTGATGCCGCTTGCTATTTGCCTGGTTTCCGCCCTCACCCTTTCCGCACAGAGTTCTTCTTCGTCTTCCGGTTCCGCCCCGCCATCCGATTCCGAGCGAGCCATTGCCGGGCAGCTCGCCGGCGGCCCGGCCAGCGCACTGATGACCGTGCCGGCACCCGATCCCGACAGTGGTGTGAACGGTCACGTCGAAAGCCTTTACATCCCGCTCGTTCCCGGCCAGCCATTCCATGCCAAAATCGCGGTCCTCATCCATCACCAACTGCCCGATGGCACCGTGGTCGACCAAAAATACTACACTTTGGTCGCGCGCGACAGCATGGGACGCACGCGCCGCGAAATGCGCGAGCTGATCGCCGCCGATTCCGATCTTGATCCACCGCTCATCCGCACTCTGGTCTACGATCCCAAGACCAATATGGTCACCAACTGCTACCCCGAGCAGCGCATCTGCCGCCAGGCTTTCTTCGATCCCTCGCGGCACCCGGTCGAGGAGCCGGTCGGCCCTTCGAGCGACGGTGCTTCGGTTCTCACCCGCGATGATCTCGGCAAGAAGACCATCGACGGACTTGAAGTCGTCGGCACGCGCGAGACGCGCACCTACAATCCCGGCGCCTTCGGCAACGACAAGCCCGTCGTCGTCACCAAAGAGATGTGGTATTCGCCTCAGTTGCAGTTCGATCTTTCCGTCACCCGGATCGATCCGCGCAACGGCACGCAGAAAATCGAAGTTACTGACCTCAGGCTGGGCGATCCCGGGCCGGAATGGTTTGCGATTCCCGACGGCTACCGGCTGGTGTCCGACCACGGCATCATGCATCCCGTTTACCCCGCTGAGCTCGAGCCGCTCATTGAGAAACAAGTCTCCGGGATGTCGTCCGACGAGCTCACCACCGCGCTCC